>CAYOUY010000089.1:0-4183 GCA_964407245.1 uncultured Acidobacteriaceae bacterium | reverse complement strand
AAACAAGCCGCGCTCGGTTGAGATCAATCTTGATGCTTCGCCCGTGTTAGTCTGTTTTTTCACCGATGCGAATTTCAGCGCCTGTGATCGCGGACACAGGTTGCAAAAACCGCATGATTTTAACACCTTTGTAACAAGCCTCTGCTACGGTTATTCTCGAATGGCCAATCGCGCATTACCTCGGCCTGATATGCCTGGTCCGCAACCCGTTGAGCCAACGACAGTTACATCTACAGCGGGGCAGGCGATTGCCCCCCTTTTGCGTGCCTCCACCGGAGAGATTCCCGACCGCATCTTCAAGATCATCATCACTGCCTGCGGCCTGGCGATTTTTGGCGTTCTCGCTTTGATCGTTTACGAACTGATGCTGCGCTCTGACATTTCCTGGCATGCCTTCGGCTTCAAGTTCTTTAACGCGATCGATTGGGATCCTCCGAACGAACGCTTCGGCGCCAAACCATTCATCTACGGGACGCTCGTTTCCTCCTTCTTAGCACTTCTGATCGCTGTTCCCCTTGCAGTTGGAGTCGCAGTCTTCACCACCGAGATGTGTCCCAAGGCATTGCGCGGACCACTGTCGTTCTTCGTCGAGCTACTGGCCGCTATTCCCAGCGTCATTTACGGATTGTGGGCGATCTTCGTGCTGGTTCCGCTGCTCAGCGCTTACGTCGAGCCTTTCCTCTCCAAAACCCTGGGCTGGACCGGTTTGTTCGTCGGACCAGCCTACGGGTTCGGCATGCTCGCCGCTGGCGTCATTCTCGCCATCATGATCGTACCCATCATTTCCTCGATCACGCGCGAAGTGTTGCTGGTCGTGCCGCAGCATCAGCGCGAAGCCGCCCTCGCCCTGGGCGCGACGCGCTGGGAGATGATCCGCATGGGTGTGCTGCGCAATGCGCGCGCCGGAATCGTTGGCGCCATCATTCTTGGGCTGGGACGGGCGCTCGGCGAAACCATGGCCGTAGCCATGGTCATCGGCAACACCCCGCAGATCGTTGCGTCGCTGTTTGCCTCCGGCCACACCATGGCGAGCGTCCTGGCCAACGAGTTCAGCGAAGCGACTGGCGACATCTACACCTCCGCGCTGATTGAGATCGGCCTCGCGCTGTTTCTGGTCACCATCGTCGTCAACGCCCTGGCGCGCCTGCTGGTCTGGACCGTGACTCGCGGGCAGCCTGCGAGGGGACATGCCTGAAGCCACTGCTGCCGCCGTTCCCTCGCCTAGCACTGTTCCTCGGATCAGTCTGCGCCGCCGCCTGACCGACCACGTCATGACCGGCCTCGCGGTTTGTACGGTGATATTGGTGCTGGCGCCGCTGGCGGCGATTTTCGGCTATCTCGTCTATCGCGGTGTCGGCTCGATCAATTGGGCCTTTGTCACGCAAATCCCGAAGCCCGTGGGCGAAGCCGGCGGCGGCATGGCCAACGCGATCGTGGGATCGGCCTTCATCCTCGGCATCGCGAGCCTGATTGGCGTGCCTCTGGGCGTTGGCGCGGGAATCTATCTGGCGGAGTTCGGACGCAATCGCCTGGGCAGCGTGATTCGCTTCACCGCGGATGTGCTGAACGGCGTGCCGTCGATCGTCATCGGCACCGTGGCCTATTCGCTGGTGGTGCTCTACCAGCATCACTTCTCCGCGCTCGCGGGCGGGGTCGCGCTCTCCATCATGATGGTGCCCACCATCAGCCGCACCACCGAAGAAATGCTGCTGCTGGTGCCGCAGGCTCTGCGTGAAGCTTCTTACGGCCTGGGCGTGCCGCGCTGGCGGACGACGCTTTCGATCACACTGCGCACGGCAACCTCGGGCGTGATCACGGGCGTGATGCTCGCCTTCGCCCGCGTGGCCGGAGAAACCGCCCCGCTCATCTTCACCGCGCTCGGCAATACCGGATGGAGCCGCTACCTGCGCCTGGGCCTATTCGGCAAGACATGGACGGTGCCATTTGTCGAGTCGAATCAGCCCACCGCGGCCCTGCCGCTGCAAATCTACGTGTATGCCATTTCGCCCTATGACGAGTGGCATCGCCAGGCGTGGGCCGGTGCGCTGGTTCTGATTGTTCTGATCGTCGCGGCCGTCTCGGCTGTGCGCTACGTCGTGCGGCGTGGTACTTTTGGATCGGCATAATCATGGGTGTAGGAATCCAGGTCGAGAATCTGAATGCCTGGTACGGCAAGGGCCAGGCTTTGTACGACATCAATCTCAGAGTGGCGGCCAATCACGCCACGGCGCTGATTGGGCCGTCGGGCTGCGGCAAATCCACTTTCATCCGCTGCCTGAACCGCATGCACGAGACTATCCCCGAAGCGCGCGTTGAGGGCAAAGTCCACATCGGCGAGATCGACGCCTACAACGGCACGTCGGCCACGCAATTGCGTCGGCGCGTGGGCATGGTGTTTCAAAAGGCCAACCCGTTCCCGACCATGTCCATTTACGATAACGTGGCGTCGGGGCTGAAGCTCAACGGATTTCGCGACAAGCGCAAGCTGAACGAAATCGTCGAGCACTCCTTGCGTGTCTCAGCGTTGTGGGACGAAGTGAAAGACCACATTCACAAGAAATCGGGCGCCAGCCTTTCCGGCGGCCAGCAGCAGCGTTTGTGCATTGCCCGCGCGCTCGCCGTGGAACCCGAAGTCCTGCTCATGGACGAGCCCTGCTCGGCGCTGGATCCGATCTCGACCGGAAAAATCGAAGAATTGATCTTTGAGCTCAAAGAGCGGTATACCATCGTAATAGTGACGCACAATATGCAGCAGGCGGCGCGCGTGGCGGAGTTCACCGGCTTCTTCCTGCTGGGCAAGTTGATTGAGTTCGACAAGACGGAGAAAATTTTCACCAAACCTTCTGACAAGAAGACGGAGGATTACATCACGGGAAGGTTCGGATAGTGGCGAGGGATCAGGGGCCAGGGGGCAGGCTTTGAAAGGGCGCGGCTTCAAGCCGCGACGCTACGAAGAGAAAAAGAAATGGGCTTTGGCCGCTGAGATACGTTCTGAATTATGCGCACGCGCTTTCAACTCGGGCTCGACGATCTGCGGCAGCGGCTGCTTCGCATGGGAGGGCTAGCGGAGCAGGCGGTCGACCGCGCCCGCCAGGCTTACGTAGACCGCGACCTCACCCGCTGCCAGATGGTGCTGGAGGGCGAGAGCCAGATCAACATGGCCGAGCGTGAGATCGACGAAGCCGCCTTCGACCTGCTCGCCATGCAGCAGCCCATGGCCGTGGACTTGCGCTTCATTCTGGCCGTGACCAAGATCAACGCCGATCTGGAGCGCGTGGGCGACCAGGCGGTCAACATCGCCGAGCGCGTCATGGACATGGTTGAGCTTCCCGTCGCCGACCTTCCGGTAGATATCGCACGCATGGGAACGGCCGTCAGCGCCATGGTCCGGCGTGCCCTTGAATCTTTCATTGAAGGCAAGGTCGAGCTGGCGCAGGCCGTGCTCGAAATGGACAACGTGGTCGACCGCATGCGCGATGACGCCTTCATCCAACTGGTCAAGACCATGAACGAGCGCCCCGACGTTGTGCGCCAGGCGCTCGATGCGCTGCTGGTCGCTCGCAATCTGGAACGCGTCGCCGACCACGCCACAAACATTGCCGAAGATGTCATCTTCTGGGTGCAGGGTTCCGACGTACGCCACAACGTTCACCCCGAGCAGTCCGGAGACAGCACCGCACATCCCGCCTCAACTCCGGGAGACTGAATCCGGGCAGGTCTTAGGCCCGAGGTGGTAGCTCGTAGGCGTCGCATTTGCGTTTTTCCTAAGACCGAAGACCTACGACCCAAGGACCTAAAACCAAACTGCTGACCGAGCCCTGACACGCAACATCCGCATGTTGAAAACGCCTGGCCGTCTTCTAAGGTATGCTTTCGCTTTCGCCGGAGGATGCATGCGTATCGCTCGCGCGATTCTTTGCGTGTCGTTGTTGCTTCCACTCAGCAGCCTTGTTGTTTCCGTCGTGGCGCAGACTTCACCCACGTCCTCTTCTCCATCTTCTCGAACCATCAACCTGCCCACGACGAAGACGCTCTCGGCGGCTTCGCCGGGGCGGATCGGAAGCACCAACAGTTTTCCTGTGACCATGGTGCTCAGCCCGGACGGCCGCTTCGCCGCGATGCTCAACGATGGCTATGGCACGCAGGAGACTCTGGCGCGGCAGTCGATCGCCGTGCTCGATTT
>CAYOUY010000088.1:0-9261 GCA_964407245.1 uncultured Acidobacteriaceae bacterium | reverse complement strand
TGGTCGAAGCCGAGTCGGAAGAGAAAATGCGCACAGTGACGGCGCGCATCGCCGCGGAAATTCAGCAAGCCCTGGGAGCTTAGCAAGCCCGTGTAGGGGCGGACGCATTCGTCCGCCCCGCCGGGCAAAGCCCGGCGTTATCTCCGCCTCCCTCGTCCCGCCGCCCGCACCGGCTCTTCTTCCGCCACCGCAAACTGAATCTTCTTCTCCACCGGATCGATCCGGTCCACCAGCACGCGAATCTTCTGCCCCAGCTTGTACGTCTTCCGCGACCGCTGGCCAATAATCTCGCGCGTGTTCTCGTGATACGTGTAGCGGTCGTCGGTCAACGTATTCAGCGGCACCAATCCCTCAACAAACAAATCCGTCAACTCCACGAAAAATCCGAACTTGGTCACGCTCATGATCAGCCCGTCGAAATCTTCACCCACGCGATCCTGCATGAACTTCACTTTCTTCCACTCCATCAGCTCGCGCTCGGCGTCATCGGCCCGCCGCTCCGCCTGGCTCGACTCCTCGGCAATGTCGTGCAGTTCCTCCACCGAGATCGGCCCGCCCAACCCATGTGGCGCGGACACTCCTGTCCGCGCGCCGTCGGACGCGATACGCCGTTTCGACCACGGCGACGCCTTCTCCTCAATCCGCGGTTGCCCCACCCTTGTCGCGTTGGTTGCGACAGGGTGGGGGTTTTCTGGGTGCCCCACTTCTGGCCGGTGTTGCCAGAGGTGGGGATTTTGGTTTTCCCTCACGACGCTCTTCAAAATCCGGTGCACGATCAAATCCGGATATCTCCGAATGGGTGACGTGAAATGCGTATAACTCGTCGCCGCCAGCGCAAAGTGCCCGAGATTCTCCTCCGAGTACCGCGCCTGCTTGAGCGATCGCAGCATTAAGTAACTCAGAATCCGCTCTTCCGGCTTGCCCGCAATTTTCTCTGTCAGCTTCTGATACATGCGCGGCGTGATGTGTACTTCCTGCGGCACTTCAATGTCGCGCACGCGCCTGCCCGTGCCATGCGCTGCCCGCCGGTCGGCCTTCATCTGCACGCGATGAATCGGCAGCGCTCCCACGCCCAGCGAATATCCAAACGTCGCTGCCAGCACTTCAAAGTCGTAAACCCGCTTCGCATCCGGCTTCTCGTGAACCCGATACAACGAGGCGATATGCCGCGACTCCAGGTGATGCGCCACGCACTCATTCGCCGACAGCATGAACTCCTCGATCAGCCGGTGCGCAACGTTCCGCTCCAAGCGCGCGATGCTCTTCATGAGCCCGAATTCGTCGAACTCGATCACGGGCTCAGGCAGATCGAAATCGATCGAACCCCGACGCTCGCGCTTGCGATTCAGGATGACCGCCAGGTCGCGCATCAGCTCGAAACTTGCGACCAGCGGCGCATAGCGCTCGCGCATCGCGGCATCGCCTTCCAGAACGGCATTCACCGCCGTATAGGTCATGCGCTCGGCCGAGCGGATCACGCCCTCGCTCAAGTCATATCCCACAATCTCGCCGCGGTGATCCATCTCCATGACGCACGACATCACCAGCCGATCCACCTGTGGCCGCAGACTGCAGATGTCGGTCGAAAGCTCCAGCGGCAACATGGGCACCGCGCGGTCGGGGAAATACACACTTGTTCCGCGCAGCCGCGCCTCTTGATCCAAAGCGGAGCCCGGCGTCACGTAATGCGCAACGTCGGCAATGTGCACCTGCAATTCGAAATTGCCGTTGGGAAGCATGCGCGCCAGCACCGCATCGTCAAAATCGCGCGCCGTCTCGCCGTCGATGGTCACAATCGGCAGCGAGCGAAAATCGCGCCGCCGATGCAGTTCCGCCGTTGAAATGATGGCCGGCGCATCCTGCGCCTCTTCGAGCGCCGCCGCCGGAAAATGATGCGGCAAATGAAACTTGCGAATCGTGATCTCGACATCCACCCCGAAATTATCTTCCCGCCCCAGAATCTCGATCAGGCGGCCTCGCGGATTCTGTGTCGGCGAGGGCCAGTCCGTGATCTCGACAACCACTACGACGCCTTCCAGATCGTCCCACTCCGTGCGCCGCGCCGCCTCCTCGCCGAGCACGCGATCCACAGACCTCCCCCTCTTCCCAAGTCGTTTTGCGTCATTCCGAAGCCCCGCGCTTTCACCGGCGGGGCGAGGAATCTCGCGCGCATCTTCACTGTCCTTGTTTGGCGGCCATTCCATCCCCGGCGGAATCACAATCTCCTGCGTGATCTTCGCGTCCATCGGCGTGACGTAATTCCGCTTGCCGCCATAATGAAAAATCCCCACTACCGTCGGATTCGCCCGCACTACCGGCCGGACAATCCGCCCCTCCGCGCGCCCATCTGGACGCACGTTCACAATGTCGACCAGCACGCGGTCGCCATGCATAGCATTTCCGATCAGATGTGGAGGAATGAAAATGTCGCCGGCCAATCGCGACCTGTAAGAAGCAGGAAGGGAACTCGCATCCGGGATCACGAATCCGAATCCGTCGCGATGCATGGTCAGCCGGCCAACCACGAGATTTTTTCCGGCGGCCGCCTGCGGCAACGCATAGCGGTCGGAACCCTCCGCGATCAACGCCCCGCTCGCGACCATTTTCCGCAGGTGCTCATCGAGTTCGCGACGGTCGTCCCCGTGCAGCCCAAGCTCGCGCAGCAGTTGCTTGAATCCGGCTGCACGCTTGGGCTGTTTGCCAATATGTTTCAGGATGGTCGAATCAGAGAGCATGGGAGGATCCGCTCCCAGCATAAACGATCTGTCGTCAGTCGTTGGTCGATCGTCGTTTGCCCTTCCACGTCTGCCACAGTTTCGCGACGAAATCCATCAACGCAGTCGTCGGGCCGTAAAAAAAGACCAGCAACAGAATGAACAGAACACCGGCGCCCAGTCCGGTTGCGATTTCGATGAGTGCTCTCAAGGGTGGGCCAGCCAGCGACCAATGGCTATCGACCAACGGCGGTTTTCACCTCACCACGTATCTCCGCCACCCTTCGGCGGCCACACCCCCAGCATTCGCCGGATCATCACGATCTGCCCGATGTGGTAGCTGTTATGACCCACCGTCTGCCAGAGAATCGCCTCAAGCGTGCTCGCGCGTTTCTTGTGATCCTCATGCATGGGCTCAACCTCGCGATCAAGATCTGCGCGCGAAGAGCTTGCCAGCACCGCATGCTCATTCAGGAACCAGGAGAAGTCCCGCCGCAACCGGTCCCACTCCGCCGCGTCCGCCGGAGTCGGCTTCGTGGGGAAGCTTTCGTCATTATGTTCTGGATATTTCGGTCGCTCCCCGCGCGCGCGCCGCAGATCGTAATTCATCCAGTAATTCAGGTGAAAGACAAGCTGCCCGATCGAATGCGGAAATCCCGCCACCGGCCGCGCCGCGAGCTCCGCAGAAATATCCTCAACGCACGCCAACGGATCGGCGTGCGCCCCCGTACCGCGAAGCAACTCTGTTAATGCCCTTTGAGACATTATGAAAAAAAGACATTGTGTCTTAGGTGTTAGGTCTTGGGAAATGATCCGAAGACCCATCACCGAAGACCTAACCCAATCTGCATTTATCCGCGCTAATCCGCGGCCAAGAAGTTACCTGACGAAGTACTTCTCCTCCAGAATTCTCCGGTGATGCATCTCATGCCCCGCGATCACATAGGCGAGCGCGCGAACCGTCACTTCGTTTTTGTTGGCCACGCCCCTCCGCGCCCACGCCGCTTCGTCAAGATTCCGGAACAAGGTCAGCGTGGCCCTCCGCACGGCGATGTAGTCCTCCACAAGTTCCGCCATCGGCATGCGTCGCGCCGGGCCGTTCTCCACATAGTCATCCTGCTCAAAGCCCTCGATCGGCGTCTGGTCGCCACGCGCAATGCGCAGCGCCCGGTAGGCCATGATGCGCTCGGTGTCGCACACGTGCCCCAGAACTTCTTTCGCCGTCCACTTGTCGGGGGCGTAGCGAAAATCCCCATCCGCTTCGTCTCGCCCGGAAAGCAGCAGCATGGTCTGCCGCCGCTGGGCCTCGAGTGTCGTCAAAATGTCCGATCCCGGTACTAGTGAAATATAGCGCTCGTAATACGGGTTGTACTCACCCGGCTCAGGCCGTGCGATCGTCAATGCAGGCATTACCATAGCTGGCTCTAACATGCTCGGCTCCGTGTAACATGTGCTGTTTTTTTCGAATCCCCTGGGCAGTTTCTATTGAGGTAGACGTTTCAGCCTCACTTTTGTTTTCGATAAATCTTCGTCCCACAAAGAATAACTCTGCGCCTCTGTGGAAGGGTACGGACCGGGAACTTTTTTCTGAAGTCCTCTCCCGGGACTAGCAAAAATGACGTAGCCCGCCTCTGCCCGAACTGCCCCCTTGCCAGCCTGACTTCCCGTGTCATCCTAGGCACTCCCCTGAAAATAAACGACTTTTCCACAGTGCTCATTTTGAGACGAGGGAGTACAATCGGCTTTGGTCACGAACGTGCGACCGTGACCCCTAATCCCAACACGGAAAGGAACCCTTTGCCCCATGTGGAAGCCGACTAATCAGCCTCAAACTCCTGCCCGGCCTGCCGAGCCGGAGCGCCCTGCGTCTATGCCTAGCGCGCCTGCCATGTCATCGTCGGCCGAGCCTACGGGTGCTCCCCGCCCGGTCACGACCACCACTGCCGACCAGGCCACCATCGGCAAGTCGCTCGTCATCAAGGGCGAAGTCACAGGTTCCGAGTCGCTCTATATTGATGGCCGGGTCGAGGGCTCCATTAACCTCTCGGGCAATCGCGTCACCGTGGGCCGCAACGGCGTCGTCGCCGCCAACATCAATGCCCGCGAGATCGTCGTGCTGGGGAAAGTTCGCGGCAACCTGACGGCCAGCGATCGCGTGGATATCCGCAGCGACGGCTCGCTCACCGGCGACGTCATCGCCGCCCGCATCTCCATCGAAGACGGCGCCTATTTCAAGGGCGGCATCGACATTCGCAAGGGCGGGCAGCCGCAGGCCAAGCCGAATGGCGAAGACAAGGCCCTGCCCATGTCCGAGCCCGCCGCCGTCGGTGCCCGGGCGTAGTTCCAACGCTGATCGCGTTGGCGCGAGAAAATTTGGCAGATCGTAAGAAGCGGGCGTCCGCAAGGGCGCCCGTTTTGCTTGGCCAATAAAGGCTTTGTCCTCGCTAACGGACTAGATCGGTTGGTCGAGCGCCTTCGTTGAAAATGGCGCACAGAATTCACAAACCCGCCTCACTTGCGCCGCACCTCCATGGAAATCACCGGCACGCTGGGGGCATTGCTGATTTGGCAGGCAGCGTTAGAGACAAAACGCAACGTCCCCGCGCTGTCTTGAAAAACCATGCCGAATTCTGATGAGGTGCCCTTGAATTCTCCCCAGCTGGAAGGAACGGTCACGATGCAGTTGAACACACCAGGCGGGTTCTGTGCTGCGACTGGTGCCTTCGGCATCATCACAGCCAGCGCCAATATGACAAGAACTACACGAAATGTGGAATTCATTCGTTTGCTCCCTTCCTGAACGACTGGCGACACTTACTTGCTTCTAAGCCGCACGAGCATCCCTCTCTAGGACGTTTGTAACGGAGTCTTCTTGCACGCCCGAGGATCTCCAAACCAGCCCCTTCCGAACCGGACAAGTCCAACCCGCCCACTTCAGGCTAAGCCCGATTTGACTTGGCTCCCAGCGCCTTTTTTGCTATCGTTCTCCGCCTGAGCCGGGGAGTGGGGTGAGACCTGATTTAGCCCGGCAGCAGCCTTGGGGAGGCCGATATGGAAACTGCCATTGGGGTGTTCGCATCGCGCGATCGCGCAGAAGATGCGATTAAGGAGTTGAGAGAGCATTTACCGGAAAGCGCCATCGTTTTCCTGACACGATCGGAAAGCGAGGCTACAAAAGTCAGCAAAGAGTGGGGCAAAGTTGTAGGAGGTATTACAGGCGGAGCCACCGGCCTCTATGCCGGGATCGTGGCTTCTCTGCTCGTTCCGGGCCTGGGGCCGGTGTTCGCCCTGGGTGCGGGAGCCGCAGCGGTGCTCGGACTGGCCGGCGCCGGCGGCGGAGCGGCCCTGGCGGAGACTATATCAGGGGCCGGTCAGGTTGCCGCGACCGATGCCGAGAAGTGTTCCGAAGATGTCGCTTTCTTTCGCGAGGTTCTGAAAGAGGGCAGATCCCTGATTGTGGTTCGCACCGAATCCAAGGATCTTGCCGCCGCGACGTGTGGCATTCTCGACCGGCTCGGTATGGGCATGCAAAGCGCCACTCCGGCCAAGATGCAAGCCGGTGCCCGCCAGGTCGGTGACGTTGCCGTGATGACCGTCAGCGGGAGAATCACGCTGGGTGAAGGCAATGTAAAACTGCGTGAACTGGTCAGCGAACTCCTGGACAAAGGGACCAGAAAAATTGTCCTGAGTCTCGGAGACGTGCAATACATCGACAGCTCCGGGATCGGCGAACTGGTCAAGACCCATACAACCGTCCGCAACAACGGCGGCCAACTGAGGCTGGCCAACCTGAGCGGCCGCGTAAACGACCTGCTGCGCTTGACAAGGCTGGCGGCCGTGTTCGACATCGAACCGGACGAGGAGAGTGCGATCAAGTCTCTGAGTTCGCCCACACAAGCTGTAGCCTGAAATTCGGAACACGTAAAGGACCCGGGGGCGAAGCCGCTCCCGGGCCTGGCAGCTCTCTGCTGCTGTCGCAAGCCGCGCTCTGAACTGCCTACTCCACCAGCATGCAATCCCCATACGAATAGAAGCGGTAGCGCTGTTCGACCGCGTGCCGATACGCGCGCATCACACTCTCTTTTCCGCCGAGAGCGCACACGAGCATCAAGAGCGTGGATTGCGGCAGATGAAAATTCGTCAGCAGCGCCTCGACCACCTGAAATTTGAATCCCGGATATATGAAGAGATTGGCCTCGCCCGCCCCAGCTCGCACTTCTACCGATGGGGTTGCCCCACCCTTATCTGGCGTACTTTGCGAGATAGGGTGGGGACTTTGACTCTGCGCCGCAAATTCAAGCGTCCGCACCGTCGTCGTTCCCACCGCAACCACGCGCCGCTTCTCGCGTCGTGCCCGGTTGATCTTCTCCGCCGCCTCCGCCGAAATCGTATATATCTCGGCATGCAGCGTGTGGTCCTCCACGCGCTCCACGTGCACCGGCTGAAACGTTCCGAGGCCTACATGTAGAGTGATCTCCGCCGTCTGGATCCCGCGCTCCCGGATGCGCGCCAGTATCTCCGGCGTGAAATGCAATCCCGCCGTCGGTGCGGCCACCGATCCTCGCTCCCGCGCATACACAGTCTGGTAGCGCTCGCGGTCGTCGGCGGAATCGGCTCGTGTGATGTAGGGCGGCAGCGGCACGTGCCCGATCTTCTCCACTATGGCAAAAAAGTCTGCGGTGGGGTGCCCCATTTCTGCCGCGCTTTTTGCGGCAGAAGTGGGACCGTCCGGTCGAGCGCAGCTCGACGAATCCATCTCAAACCGAATCTTCCTCTCCCCAAACTCGCCCCTCCCAATTACCTCCGCCGGGAGTTCATCGCCCTCCCCGAAGAACAGCCTTTCCCCTACCCCGATCTTCCGCCCCGGTCGGACCAGGCATTCCCATTCATTCGGTTCCTGACTCACCTGCCGGGTAAGCAGCACTTCGATTCGTCCTCGCAGGAAGTCGCGCGCCGCCGGATTCCGGCGACTAATCGCCTGTGCCCGCATCCCTCCCCGCCGTCCATACAGCCGCGCAGGAAACACCCGGGTGTTGTTAAAGACCACGAGGTCGGTCGGCCGCAGCAAGTCGGGCAATTCGCGAAACATCCGGTCCTCAACCCGCCCAGTGGCTGCCTCCAGCCGCAAGAGGCGCGAGGCCGCCCGGTCCGCCAGCGGCGCCTGCGCGATTAGTTCTTGCGGCAACTCGTAGTGGAATTCCGATACCAGCACGCAGCCCGATTATAGGGCCCGATTCGAGCGATCAGCGGGCGAATTGGGCCGGCCCGGACCGCCTCCTGGCCGCGATTTCCCTTCAGAATTGCGTTGTTTCTGCGCACTGACTGCTGGTACCATTCGAATTGAGAGAGCACGGCCGCGATTGAACTCCTTCCCCGAAAGGTACCCATGTCGGAGCGTAAACATAGGGAAGAAATTGTCCGTTACGGACGCATGCTGCACCAGCGCGGCTTCGTCGCAGCCATGGACGGCAATCTTTCGATTCGCTTAAAAGACGACGGCCTCAAAGGCGGCCGCATCCTGGTCACTCCCACCTGCCTGAGCAAAGGCGCCATGCGTCCTAACGACATGGTGATTGTGGATCTCGAAGGCAATCGCGTCGCCGGGCGGCGCAACGTCACCAGCGAAATCGGCATGCATCTTCTGATTTACCGCCTGCGTCCCGATGTGCAGGCTATCGTTCACGCTCATCCGCCCACCGCAACCGGATTTGCCGCCGCCGGCGTTGCTCTGACCGAGCCGCTGGTCTGCGAAGTCGTCATGGGCCTGGGATGCATTCCGCTTGCCCGCTACGGCACGCCCGGCACTTCCGAACTCACCCAGACGCTTGAGCCTTACGTCCCTAACTACGACGCGATTCTCATGTCGAACCATGGCGTCGTGACCTACGGCGACACGCTCGAACACGCTTACATGAAGATGGAGACGGTCGAACACTTCGCGCAGATCGCGCTGGTCACACATTTGCTGGGACGGCAGCAGCCGCTGAAAGACGTTGAGATCGAAAAGCTGATGCTGGCGCGGTCGAGATATTTTGGCGCGAAAATCGCGGCCGCATTGCCGATTCCACGGGCGCCGATGAAAGTCAGCTAGGGCAAACCTTCAGCCACGGATTTGCGCGGATTCTCACGGATAAGTCTTAAGAATACTTTGGGTTGATCCGTGAAAATCCGTGTCGATCCGTGGCTTTTTCTTATTCCCCTCCCAGGCAGAAGCGCAGACCTGCTCGGAAATTGATTGGCAATGATGGATAGCCGACGACTTCGTTGTAGCGGCGGTCGAGGGCGTTTTGTACGTTCACGTAGGCCGTGATGCGCGAGTGGAGCGCGTACCATCCGCCCAGATCGGCGCGGACATAGCCGGCGGCGTGGGTGATGCCAAAATTGTCGAAATCGGAATCGGCGCGGCGGCCGACAAAGCTGCCGCCGAGATTCGCTCCCCAGCGGGTTCCTAGATACGACAGCGTGGTGGTCGCCGAGTGTTTGGGCCGACGCAGCAGAGGCTGGCCGGGGTGGGAGACGGCATCAAAGGGCGCGGGATTATCCAGAT
>CAYOUY010000087.1:0-3574 GCA_964407245.1 uncultured Acidobacteriaceae bacterium | reverse complement strand
ACGTGCTCCAGCAGCGGCTTTCCGCCGACTTCATGTAACACTTTAGGAAGTTGCGATTTGAGCCTGGTTCCCTTGCCCGCCGCCATAATAGCGATGGCAATGCGAGGTTGGGGCATCCGGGCCATAACGGCAGCGATTTTCGGTTCCGCTATTTTCTGGCCCGTGATTTTCTGGCCACCCGGCACCGGGCGAGAGGACTTGTTTTTCGCTTTCTTCATCCGCCCCAATATACCGCGCCATTGGAGCAATGGCTATTTCGCCGCGGGTAACCTAGAATCTTGCCCGACACAACGTTGTGGGACAACACTCAGCCGACCAGGAGAACAATCAATCATGCCGAAGTATGTCATTGAGCGCGATATTCCGAATGTGGGCAACGTAACACCCGAGCAAGTCATCGCCATCTCGCAGAAGTCGTGCAGCGTACTGAACAATCTGGGCCCGAAAATCCAGTGGCTGCATAGCTATGTCACGCAGGACAAGATCTATTGCGTCTACATTGCGCCCAATGAGGAGATGGTGCGGGAACACGCCCGACAGGGCGGCTTCCCCGCCAATCGCATTTCCGAAGTGAAGCGGGTGATCGACCCGACCTCGGCCGAGGCCTAAGTCAACCCTGCAACGATCTTGCGGATGAGGTGAATCGGTAAGGGCACGACTTTAGTCGTGCCGCTTAGCATGCAACACGAAACTGGGCTTTAGCCCCTGAGGAACGCCGCTCTTCATTTACAGCCCCAGCCCTCCATCCACCGCCAAGATCTGTCCCGTGATGAACTGCGGCGCGGTGGCAAAGAACAGCACAGCCCGGGCGATCTCATCGCCGCGCCCGTTACGCCGCATCGGCGTTTGTTTGGCCATGCGCCGCATGAAGGCCGCCGCCGATTTCTCCCCCAGATCGATCATTCCCGGAGCCACTGCATTGACGGCGATCTCCGGCGCCAGGGCTTTCGCCATGACCTTCGTCAACATGTGCAGCGCCGCCTTCGACGAGCAGTAGTGGGCGTGCGTCGCCCACGGCCTTAGCCCACCCAACGAGCCCATGTTGATAATTTTGGCCTCGACCGGCCGTTGGCTCTGGTTGCGTTTGCGCCGCATCCACCTCAGCGCTTCGCGCGAAACCAAAAACGGCCCGCGCGCGTTGGAGGCAAAAATCGCGTCCCACCGCTTCGCCGTCAGCTTCTCGAATTCGGCCGTCTCGTAGTTGGCCGCGTTGTTGACCAGAATGTCGATCCGCCCCAACTCCCGTCCCGCTTCTTTCATCATGGCGCGGACGCTGGCTTCGTCGGTAATGTCGCAGTGCAGGGCAAACGCTCGCACGCCAAAGCTCGACAAGTCGATGATTGTAGCCCGTGCTTCGCGCGCCGAGTGGTTGAAGGTAATGGCCACATCCGCGCCAGCCTGCGCCAATGCCAGCGCCGAAGCCCGTCCCAGCCGCTTCGCCCCGCCGGTGATGAGCGCAGTCTTGCCCGACAATGCTCTCGCCTCGGGTCTCGCCTCACGATCTTGCATAGCACGATTTTGCATGGGAGGATTCTACCCGCTTTCGTTTTGCCCGCCGATGCCGCGAATTGTGAGCGCCAGACGCTCGAACTGGTCCGGCCACCAGACCTGACAAATCTATACATTATTTTCTTGCTTTACATCGACTTTCGCATTGGCCCCGCTCGTCTCCCACGCTAGAATTTCAGGGCATGCCGGAGTCCCGTAACGTCGTCGTGTATTCCCGCAAGGGCTGCCATCTCTGCGAGCTTGTGAAGGAGAGCCTCGTCAAGCTCTCCCGCCGGGGCGGCTTCACGTGGACGGAAGTCGACGTGGACACCGACGCCGAACTGCGGCGCGAGTTCAACGACCAGGTCCCTGTCGTTTTCATCGACGGGCGCAAGGCCTTCAAGTACCACATGGACGAGCAGGAGTTCCTCCGCAAACTGGCCAGCTAGGCGGCCTCATCTTCGACGTTTCAATCTTGCCTCGCTCCGTTACAATCTCTGCCGGCATGTTGCGCACGAAACTTTACGCTGATCCCCACAACCTGTTTTTGCATGATCTCGTGCTTGCATCCTGCCGTCGCAACCCGCAGAAAACCGCGCTGGTCGACACTTCCAGCGGCCGCCGCTTCAACTACGCTGAATACGGAGAAACCGTCGAAGCCGTTGCCCGCGGACTGATCGCTTCCGGCGTCAAGCCGGGCGAAGTCGTCGCCATTTTTCTCGCTAATTCCTGGGAGTTCTGCGCGACGTATCACGCAGCTACGCTGGCCGGAGCGATCCCTACACTCCTGAACCCGACGTATCGCGAGCGCGAGGTCCGCTTTCAATTGGAAAACTCGGGCGCGGTCGCGCTGGTCACCGACGGATCAAATCTCGCAGGAATCAACCTCAGCGGTATTCCCAACCTTCGCCTTGTCTACACCACGCGTCAGCCCGCGCCGGGCGCAGATTCTTTCGCCGGCCTGCTGAAGGCAGGAACAACCGTATATCCCAGGCCTAGCTCGCCCTCAGAGGAAACTCTCGCCGCTCTCCCCTACTCCAGCGGCACCACCGGTTTGCCCAAAGGCGTCATGCTCTCGCATTACAACCTGGTGGCGAACGTCTACCAGTTGATCGGACCGAACGCCTCCCATTTGAACTCCACCGACACGCTGCTCTGCTGCCTGCCGCTGTACCACATCTACGGCCTGAACGTGATTCTCAATCCCTCGCTGATCCTCGGGGCGACGCTGGTGATCATGCCTCGCTTTCACCCGCAGCAACTCGCCGGTTTGCTGATCGACGAAGCTGCCACCATGATGCCGCTGGTGCCGCCCGCTATCAACGCGCTCTGCCAGCTCGCCGAAGCGGGACAGTTTCCGCGCGACCACAAAGTTCTCTGGATTAAGTCCGGCGCCGCGCCGCTTCCGCCCGATCTGGCGCGCCGCTTCACAGCGCTCACCGGCATTCAAGTCTGCCAGGGTTACGGCATGACAGAGGCCTCGCCTGTTACTCATGTTGGCTTTCTGGAACCGGCCCTGTATCGTCCCGACTCGATCGGCCATCCTCTTGTCCAGACGGATTGCCGCGTGCTGGCGACGTCCGACATCGACTCCAGCGTCTCTCCCGAGCGCCGCGCGGAAGTCGAGATCGGCGAGCCCGGCGAACTCGTCATGCGCGGCCCGCAATTCATGCTCGGATATTGGAGGGAGCCACAGGCCACGGCCGCCGTTTTGCGCGACGGATGGTATTGGTCCGGAGACATTGTCACGCGCGATCGCGAGGGCTTCTACCGCGTGGTCGACCGGCGCAAGGAGATGATCAAGTACAAAGGCTTCCCGGTCGCTCCCGCCGAGGTCGAGGCCGTGCTGCTCGAACATCCGGCGGTCAAGGAATGCGGCGTGGTCGGCCGCCTCGACGCTTCTGCCGGAGAGATTCCAGTCGCATTCGTCGCCCTGCGCGACGGTTTTGTCGACAGCGCGAAACTCGGCGAGGAGCTTTGCGCCTTTGTTGCCGACCGCCTCACGCACTACAAGCAGCCCCGCGAAGTCCACTTTATTGACACCGTCCCCAAAACTCCATCCGGGAAAATCCTGCGGCGCGAGCTA
>CAYOUY010000086.1:0-20670 GCA_964407245.1 uncultured Acidobacteriaceae bacterium | reverse complement strand
GCCGCCCTTGTTGTTGATGATGGTATCGAGTGCGACCGCGGTCTTTCCGGTCTGCCGGTCACCGATGATCAGTTCGCGCTGGCCACGGCCGATCGGGATCATGCTGTCGATGGCCTTGAGCCCGGTCGCCATCGGCTCGCGCACCGGCTGGCGGTCAATGACGCCCGGCGCAAGGCGCTCCAGCGGGATGAACTTGTCGGTCGAGATCGGCCCTTTGTCGTCGATCGGCTGGCCGAGCGAGTTAACAACGCGGCCGACCATGGCGTCGCCCACGGGCACACTCATGATGCGGCCGGTGCGCTTGACCTCGTCGCCTTCCTTGATCTCGGTGTATTCGCCGAGCAGCACCACGCCGACCTGATCTTCTTCCAGGTTCATGGCGATGCCGGCCACGCCGTGCGGGAACTGAAGCAGTTCGCCGGCCATGACCTTGTCGAGTCCGTAGACGCGCGCGATCCCGTCGCCTAGCGTGATGACGGTGCCCGTCTCGTCCACGGAGATCGAGGATTCATAGTTTTCGATCTGCTCGCGGATCAGTTTTGTGATTTCGTCTGCTTTGATTTGTGCCATAGAAAATCAGCTCTTAGCTTCCAGCTGTTAGCTCTCAGCTTGCCCGGGAGCACCAGGCGTCATTGCCGAACTCTAATCGCTCTTTTGCTACGAAACCTTGCGATGGATCACGCAAGCTAAGAGCTAAAGGCTAAGAGCTAATCGCTTCTTTTATCCTCTCCAACTGCCCTTTCACCGAACCGTCGTAGATCGTGCTGCCGATGCGGACGATGGCGCCGCCCAGCAACGACGCGTCGAGCGCGTACTGCGCGCGGACTTGTTTGCCCGTCATCTTCTGGATTTCGGCTTCGAGGGAACTCTTCTCGGCCGCGGCGAGTTCGCGCACACTCGAAATTTGGGCTTCCGCGAATCCCATGCGGGCGTCGAGTTCCTTTTCCAGTTGATCGACGATCGGACTCAGAAAGTGGATTCGCCGGCGGTCAATCAGCACGGCCACCAGGTTGCGCACCTGCTGGCTGATGCCCTCCTGTTTGACGATCGCGTCGAGCAGATGCCGCTTCTGATCGGCGGGCACGGCGGGATTCTCCCACACGCGTCGTAACGGCGCGCTCTCGCCTACGAGCCGTGCGATCGCGCGCAATCCGGCGACGCAAGCAGCGCCATCGAGATGCTCATCGAGCACCACATCGGCGAAAGCGCGTGCGTAAATGGCGGCAACGGAGGCCATGGCTACTGCCCGTCCTTTCTTGAACCGTCGGGTCTTTCCCCGTCCCAGCCGGCATTCTCAGCGCCCAATTGACCGGCAAAATTGCGGACCAGAGCCTGATCGGTCGCGGCATCGACGCGAATCTGCTTTTGCGCCAACGCGACGGCAAGATCGGCGGCGTAGGCCGTGAGCTGGCGCCGGGCCGCCTTTGCGGCGGCGGCAATTTCCTGCTCGGCTGAAGCGACAATCTTGCGCGCGTCGTCCTCGGCGGCGGCCTGCATGCGGGTTTCTTCGGCGGCGCCTTCTTTTTGTGCAGCCTCGCGGATCGAATCAATCTCGGCATCGAGCTTCTTCAGCCGCGATTCGATCTCGGCCAGCCGCGCCCGCGCCTCAGCGCTCGCCTTCTGCGCTTCCTGCATGGCCCTCTGGATGGCTGCCGTGCGGGCGCGGAAAGCTCCGGGGAGGAATTTGCGCCCGGCCCAGATCAGCACGAGCGCGACAACAAGGAAGTTAGTGAGCACGCAGAGCCAGTAGGCACTGCGCAAGTCAAGCCCGGTCAATCGGGAGACCAACCGCACCGACGGTGACTGTTTGAACTCGGCAGTCTCGTCTTTTTCTTTGCCCGCAGCTTCGCGAGTTTCATGCGCCAGTTGCTGGCCGATGCCGCGATTCGCGGGCGCCGGTTTCACTTCAGGCTCTGAGGATGGCGCTGACGAAGGCTGTGGCTGCGAGGGCTGAGCCTGTCGCTGTTGCGGCGGATTCGCCGGCTCCTTTGCCTGATCGTCCGCGCGCATGCACACGAGGCTCGCGCTGACGAAAAGCAACGCTAGCAGCGCCGGACGGACGACTTTTCGCGTGACTGTCATTTCCATCAGCAGGCCACCCATCAGCGTCCCGCTCCCGCCGGCTGCAGAACACGCCGCACGATTTCCTGAGCCAGCGTCGCAGCTTCGCCCTGCAGACTTTTCTCGGCGGTGGCCCGATCGGCCTCGATTCCGTTCTTGGCTGCGGCCACCTGGGCCTGAGCCTTGCTGCGCGCCTGGTTCACGGCGTTGGTGCGAGCCTGCAGCGCGGCCTGGCGCTTCGCTTCCTGGGCGCGAAAAACGGCGGCACGCGCCTCGCGCAGGCGCTGCTCGTATTCGGCGGTGCGCGCCTCGGTGGCTGCGATGTCAGCCCGCGACTTTTCGATCGCGCCCTCGGTTTTGTTGCGTCTCTCTTCAAGGATGCGGCTGAGAGGCTTGTGGACGATAAAAGTGTAGAGCAGGTAAAGCAGCCCCAGCAGGATCACCGTTGGCACGGCGCCGAGCAGTAATTCGCCTAGTTGGTGAAGCGTCTGATCCATGTTGCTTGAGTGCGGTTGCTGAGTAAAGATTTCTGAGTCGCTGAAAACGAGTTGCCGCCCGGCGCCGATCCAGACCTGCAGAATGAGGGCTATGAAAACTGATAAGTCTAACGTCCGGAGGGGTTTATGTCAACGTAGGGAATGCTGGTATGGTCCGTTTTCGCACTTTCATGGAGCGCGGCGCTTGCCGGGTTGGGCGGGGCTGCAACAAACTCACAGCGCGAAGTCGTTCTGCAGCGCCCGCAAGCAGTCAAAACCGTGGCGCACCTTTGGGTTAGCGTCCAACCCCCCGGTAGGCAGATTTCTGCATATAGTTCTTGACTTCGCGGTAAACAGGTTTAGCATATAAATATCACCTCCGATCCAATTCAGGATCGAATGGGCCGATAGCCAAGGAATGTCACCGCTTCTTGGTTGCCGGCCCATTTAAATTTTGGCGTTAGTCATCGAACGCAGAGTGGCCTGGGAACCTGAAACTCGCCAGGTGTTAATTGCAGTTTTCAGTGACCACCCACTCCCTGACCCTTCTCACTACCGACTCCGGGGCGTCGGCCTCCAACTCGACAGCGCCGTCCTGATATTGCCGCGAATAGATGCGCGCGCGGGCTTCCAGCAGCGCCAGCATCTTGCCTTCTTTCTGCGGGACGCGCAAACGCACGCGGCTGACAGGATCTTCCTCGATCATGGCGTCGATCCGGGCGAGCAGTGGCTCCAGTCCCGTGCCTTCGACGGCTGAGACGTAAACAGCGTTCCCGCTGCGGGAGGCCTCGGCGATCAGGTTCTCCGCAACTTCTTCATCGAGCAAATCGACTTTGTTCATCACGTGGAGGCGCGGCTTTTTCTCTGCCTCGAGTTCCTTCAGCACGATTTCCACCTGCGCATCCTGCTCGGCCGAGAGCCGGCTGCTGGCGTCGGAGACGTGAAGAATCAGCGACGCGCGCTGCACTTCTTCCAGCGTGGCGCGGAAGGACGAAACCAGCGTGTGGGGCAGGCTGCGAATGAACCCGACGGTGTCGGAGAGCAAAACTTTTCGTTTGGACGGCAGAGTAACGCCGCGGATGGTCGGGTCGAGGGTGGCGAACATTTTCGGTGACGACAGAACCCCCGCCTGCGTGAGGGCATTGAATAGCGTCGACTTCCCGGCGTTGGTGTAGCCGACCAGCGCCACAGTTGCGACTGGCGCTGACTCGCGCCGCTGCCGCTGCTGGGCACGGATGCGGCGCACATTTTCGAGCTGCTCTTCCACGTGGCGGATGCGGCGGTAGATCTTACGGCGGTCGGTTTCGAGCTGCGTTTCACCAGGACCGCGCGTGCCGATGCCGCCGCCGAGTTGCGACATTTCGATGCCGCGTCCGGCTAGCCGGGGCAGCATGTATTGCAGTTGCGCGAGCTCAACCTGCAACTGGCCTTCGCGCGTGCGCGCGTGGCGCGCAAAAATGTCGAGGATGAGTTGCGTCCGGTCGATCACACGGCGGTGTACGATCTTCTCGATGTTGCGCTGCTGCGAAGGGCTGAGGTCGTGATCGAACAAGAGCAGGTCGGCATTGACGGAGGCGGCCGCACCGGCGATTTCTTCGAGTTTGCCCGCGCCGATCAAAGTTGCGGGATCGATGCGATCGCGATGCTGCAGGATCGAGCCGACGACCCTTGCTCCGGCGCTTTCGGCCAGCGTGCGCAGTTCGGCCAACGACTCCTCGGCGTCGAATTGGGGAATGCTGGGCTTGCCGTTTGACCGAGACACCTCGGGTGGCCCATCCTTTCGCGCTCTTTGCGAAAGGGTGGGGATTCCGGCTTGTGCGCTCTCTGCCGCATCGCGGGCCGCCGCGGCCTGCGCGGTGACAGCGCCCTTCGCGCCAGCTCGGCCGCGCGTGCGCACATGCAAACCGACGAGAAAGGCCCGTTCCTGCTCGCCTTGTCCGCGTGCTTCTTCCTGCGCGGCCTGGCTGGCTGCAAGCACACTACCGCGGGCGCGCGTGCGGTCGCGGGATTTCTTGGAATGAGAACCTGCCAAACCCAGAACGCCTTGTCTTTATCCTTCGGTGCCCGACGCGCTCGCCGCCGTGACCGCCGGAACTGCTCCGGGCGCCGCCGGGGCCTTCTCGGCGTGAGCTACGTGCGGCGCATGCGCCGCCGCCAGCCGGCCCATCACCACGGTCGAGATGGCGTGCTTGAAGATGAGTTGCTCCTGACCGTTCGCCTCCAGCACCACGGAGTACTTGTCGAAGGAGCGGATGCGGCCCGTTAACTTCACCCCACTGAGCAGATAGATCGTGATGCTCGCTCTCTCTTTGCGGGCCGTGTTGAGGAAGGAATCCTGAATGTTCTGCGCCGGCTTATTGCTGTCCATAGCCGATCTCCTTAATTTGTGAACTGCAACCAACGGCCGCCCCCAGGCCAGGCCTGCGGGCAACTCCCAGACTTAACAGCATGCTCCCGGAGGCCTTCCCACAGCCCCGGGAACAACGGGGGGACATTCCTGCCAGCCGGAGCAGCCATGGCGCCTAACTGCACCCTCCGACAAGGAGATGTGAGTACGATACGGCGATCGGCGTTGCTTTTCAACCTTGAAGTTTGCAACTTACACCGTTACCCGACGTTCCGAGGTCGAGTTCCGAGGTTGACGTTCCGAGGTTGACAGAGAGCGCGCGCTGGGAGCAGACTGGCCTCGAATTTGGCGGTCCCCGGCTGATCTGGTGTCCGCCTGTTCTTTCCTGCAGGCAGTCTCCTCGCCGCGTACTCAGGTCTCAGGGGTATGCGGGGCCCCACAACCTCACAGGCAGTCGGAGGAGGAAATCCAAATGCACCACTTCGTGACGATAACAATGGCCCTGGTTACACCCAACATCAGCGGCAAGGAAGCTTTGCTCCTGATTCTGCGGTGGTTCCACTTTCTGGCCGGGATTACCTGGGTAGGCCTGCTGTACTTCTTTAACCTGATTAACGTGCCTTTTATGAAGCAAGTGGACGCAGCTGCCAAGCCCAAGATTTTGCAGAATATGACTTTGCCCGCCCTGAACTGGTTCCGCTGGAGCGCGCTGGTAACGGTTTTCATCGGAGGCTGGTACTGGGGACAGTTTTACGTGGGCGCGGACGCCCAGCGCCAGGGAACGAGCAGCCTTCCGACCATGGGGCTGTTCTCGCTGCTGTGGATCGGAGTGTGGTTCATCCTGTTCATGGTCATCAAGAAAATGGCTCCCAGCGGTTATGTTCTTGGCGTTATCACGGCCATTCTGGTTTACGCGGCGGGATGGATCTTCGTGAACTACACGCCCGTGGGCGGAGACGACCAGCACGTGGTCGCAATCGGCGCAGGCGGAGGGTTTGGCGTGGTGATGCTGTTCAACGTCTGGGGCATTATCTGGCCGAACAACAAGAAAATCATTCGCGGGACGCTGGCGGGCACGCCTCCAGAGAATGCCGCCGTTCTGGCCCGGCAGGCGTTTCTGGCCTCGCGGACGAACTTCTTCCTGTCCGTGCCGCTGTTGTTCTATATGGCCGCCAGTTCGCACTTCTCGAGCACGGTGATCTTCGGGAAGTAGGTGGGCGGCTATGTAGCCCCGGACGCATTCGTCCGGGGTTGCCGCGCACGGCGCGCAATAAACGCGACACAGCGATCGTAGGAGCCAAGCGCGTCGCTTGGCGCACGCGGGGCGGAGGAGCGCCTCCGCCCCTACACACCCAAAAATAAGGCCCGCACCGAAGTGCGGGCCTGAGTTTTTGTGTTCTAGCCCGAGGTGCCACTTCATGGCGCCTCGAACTGAATCAGGTTAGAAGCGGACGCGAGCGCCGAGTTCGATGTTTCGCGGCGACGCCTCGCCGCCTCCCAGAGCACCAAAACCAGCGGGATTGTAGAGCCCAATGCCCGTCGGATCGTACCACTGATTATGGTTTACCACGTTGGCAAAGACGCCTTGGAATTCCACGCTGACGCTCTCCGCCACCCGGATGTTCTTCTTTATGCTGAAGTCCATATTCCAGAAGGACAGGCCACTGAGAATGCCGGCGCCGCCGTCCCTGGTATCCACCCCCAGAATCGGGTTGCGCCAGTTGCTAGCCTCGGACACGCCACTCTTGAAAATATTGACAGGTAGCTCGTCTGAAGGATTGTTGTAGTAGGCCTTACCGTGTGCTCCAATGGGTGCGATCGGTATGGCGCTTTCATTGCTGAAGTAGTTGAGGTTATCCCCTGCCCCAAACTCCTGGCCATCTCCAGTCGTCGTATAGACCTCGACCGGCGTGCCCGAACCTGCAGTGAATACGGCCCCGATCGTCCAGCCGCCGAGCAACCGTCCCATCATGCCCGATTGACCCTTGTAGAAAGGTGGTTGGTACACCAAGAACGCATTGTATACGATCTTGCGGTCAAAGGGCTGTCTGCCATACATCTCGTTCAAATCGAAGGGATCGTCCTCAGTGTATTCGCTGGAGGCCTGGACCACCGCTCCAGTCCCCACAGCCTTTGACCAGGTGAAGTTCGACTGCATCGTCACTCCCTTCCAGTCGGCCATCTTGAGCGTGACAAAGCCACCGTTATAGCTCCCGTGGCCTATGCTGGCGTTAATCGCCACGCCTGACGCCGTCTGGCCGCCGCTTCCGAAAGGTGAGCCGGGGATGGGAGTGTTCATCATGGTGCGGGGGAAGTTGAAGCCGCCGTTGTCCAGATCGCTCCACAAGCTCCAGACATAGGCATAAGGCAGCCAGAAGCCTTCGTTCGCCACTACGGCCGCCGTGCAACTCGAGAACCCGGCGCAGTAGCTATTGCCAGGTATGCCCTGATAGCTCGTGGTGTTCATTGCATTCTCGAAAAACGGTTGCGCCGTGACAGCGGCTGCGTTCTTCGCGCAACCACCACCACCCATCCCAACAAAACCGCCGCAGTATTGCAACAGCATGTTGGAGTAGGCGTTAGCAAAGGTCTGCCCGCCCAGCGTCATCATGTAAGGCACGGCGTTGATGTTGGTCGGCTGGTACTCGTGGGTGATTTTGCGCCCGATGTAGCCGAGTTCCAGCGTGACTTTGCGGGACAACTGCCGCTGAATGGTGGCGTCGAACGAGTCAATCACGGTGGGCCGGAAATTCGGATCCAAGGACTCGCCGGGGCCAGCCGCAACCTGATTGTATCCAGGATAGTACGGTTGGGGCAGTGTCGTGCTACCCGCTGGGATTGGGGCATTCAGGCCATCCGGCCCAACGCGAAAGACGGTTTTCGGGGCCGCTGGACTTGAACCGCAGGTGCCGGTCATGAGGTTGTTGACGCACTGCACGGCCTGGAGGATGCCGGGGGCCAGCAGCGGAACCAGCACCAGGTCCACACCGTTCAAGCGGCCGTATTGGCGGCCATAACCGCCCCGAAAGACGGTGTTCGCCAGCGCACCGGTGGTGTTAGTTGGCGACCACGCGAAGGCGACACGCGGGCTAAACTCTCCATAGTAAGGGTTGTAGGGGTACTTCAGTCCGTTCTCGGTATTGCCGACCAGGGCAAAACCAACTTCCGGATTGTATACCTGGCCCTGAAGCGCGGCGCGCCTGCGGGCCGCTAAGTAGGATAGAGCCCCAATTGGCTCGTCGGACTGATCCACCAGTTCAACCTGCCCGCCATTCGCTTCCACTGGCGGCATCTCCAGCGTCCAGCCCAAGCCGTAAGTCAGGGTGAACGTCGGCTTCATGTGCCAGGTGTCGCCGAAGTAGACGTTGTAGAAAGGGATGGTGCTCTTCGCCGTTGCCGGCGTCCCGATGGGTTGCAAAGTCAGAGAGGGGCCGCTGCGGGTATAGACGACCTCCGAGGCGGAAACCATGCCCAGTGTCGCCGCGGTAAGGGCGCCGCAGTTGGAGATATCGTTAGTTCCGGCCACAGTTTGTACTGTGCAGAGCGGTATATCTGAAGAGAGTGACGATCCGCTAGATCCGAGGCCCAAGTCGTATACTGGCAGGTTGTCGATGGTGCCACCATTGTCGGTGCGCTGGTGCCAATTGAAATTGCGCTGATAGATACCGCCCAACTGGAACAGGTGGTTCCCTTTCAGCATAGAAAGATCGTCACGAACCATATTATCTTTCCCATCCCAGAAACGGTTGCGGACTTGCTGGTTGTTCACGTTATAAGGAGTGAGACTCTGAGTGGGACTCTGCCCGGCGAAGATTTCCAGCGCTCCGCCCAACCCGGGCAGCTGTGGCACGGGACCGTTCCGGGCATAGGCCCACCAGTTGCGCAGGAAGCTGTAATGGAGGTCATTGGTGGTGTTAGAAGTGATGTTGCTAGTGAGCCCAAAAACCAGGTACCACGGTCGTGTCGGCTTAGTAGACACGCTGGTTGGCGTGCCGAGCGTGTCACCGGGGAAGAAGCCACCGATATCAACCTGGTCATCCGTGGCGTAGTTCAGGTGGAAATAACGATAGCTGGCCATGAAATGCTCTTTGGCCGAAAAATCGTGGTCCACACGCGCCACTGCGAATCTGCTGGTAGTTGGGAGCGAAAGGTTGGCGACGAATGGCGCAACGTTTGCCCCGTCGCAGAGGCTAAGAGCGCAGGAAGTAGCGTTCGACGCTGGCATCCATTTCTGCCAGATCTGCTGAACGAGAGAGTTGAGTCCCAAGCTGCGCGGGTCGCAGAGGCCTAAGGGAAACGTGGAACAACCGTTATTCGCCGGGATGCTCATGCCGGTAACGGGGTCCGTGACGGCAGAAGTCGGGTTCAGGTTGTAAATGGTGCCGCTCACGGTATCCGTAATTAATCCCGCCGCCAATCGCGCCGAGGGGACGTCCCTATAGTAGGTCTCGGAGTTGGGCCATTTGAAGCCCTCGTAATTGAAAAAGAAGTAGGTCTTGCCGCCGAGAACCACCTTGGGAATGAGCGGCCCTCCGATCGCTCCGCCAAAGCGGCTGTAATGGTACGAGGGAAGCCCGACATGTTCGAAATTATTCTGCCAGCTGTTGGACGACCAATTGTTGTCTTTATAGTATTCGTACGCGGTGCCGTGGAAGGCATTGGTTCCACGCTTGGTGACCACCTTGATTTCGGCGCCACCCGAACTGTTGAAATCGGCGGTCTGGTTGGCAGTATTTACCTTAAACTCCTCGACGCTGTCCTGCGGAGTGGGCATCACGCCCGACGGACCGGAGACTCCCGTGTATTGAGCGGCAACACCCCCGGTCGGGTCGCCGACGCTGAGGTTGGGAACGTAAACGCCCCCGGCGCCATCCATATCGTTGCTATTGTTGCCGCCATCCAGCGAGAAATAGCTTTGGTCCACAACCGAGCCCGCAACGCTGCCATCAGTGCCCACGCCCGGTTGCAACTCGATAAAAGTGTTGACGTCACGGCCAAGACTCGGCAGGTTATCGATGGCAATCGTCGTGAGCGTGTTGCCCACGGTCGCGTTCATGGTCTGCAGCTCGCTGCCGGTGCTCTGCACCTCAACCACAACGCTTGCACCGCCAACTTGCAGAGCAAGATTGAGGGTGAGGGCAGCACCCACCGTCACTTCCTGATTCTCAGCCTTTGTCGTGGCGAAACCCTGTTTGGCCACGGTCACGCGATACATGCCGGGAGGGACGTCTACAAAGATGTAGCGCCCCGAGGCATTGGTGGTCGTGGTGCGGGAGCTATTGGTCGCGATGTCGGTTAGCGTCACCGTGGCGTCGACCACGACTGCGCCCTGAGCGTCGGTAATGGCCCCGGCGACCGTACCAGTGTTTGCCGCGCCCTGTGCCCACGCGGGCAGAGCGCTACCCAAGCAAAGTGCGAATACGAGGAAAAGGGTCAAACTAATGATGCGCGTTTGCATTGCTTCCTCCAGAGAATCAAGAGATTGAAGTGTTTTCGACATTACCCGCCAACGCAGAAGCGGTGAAACCCTTGCAATAGCTGATGAGAACTTGAACTTGCCTTCGGATCATGCGCCCCGGATTCCTGGGAACAATGGGGCGATCCGATCGGTGACTTCGAGACCCCTCAAACCTGAAAACCTCTCGCCCGTCTATCTGCGGGCATTTCACAAACTCAAGACACAAAACGAGCCTGGCACAGACGAACGAACACACTGTGCAACTCACAATCCAAACGACAATTGCGATAAACAATTTGTTTGCAACGGTTTAGTCTCGATTCGGTGCGCTGTTGATACCGAAATCGGTAGAAAGCCCGCCCGCCAGATATGGCAATTGGAAGTTCGTGCTGTTGTAAGGGTTGCGCGACGGGGGTTTTAGCGGCGCATCTTCGCGGCCTTGGCAGACGCCTCGCCGGGCGCCAAAACACGCTTCACAATGGGCGTGTTTAGCTTGTATTTGCGTTCGGTCAAGTTGCCCGCTTCGTCCCTCACCTGAAGTATAAACACGGGCAAGGTACCCTCTTTGTCGAACTGCTCATTCGTGACGGTCACGGGAAGCACTCCCGCCAGCTTGTGCTCGCGGTAGGCGGTCTCGTAACGGTGCTTGCGCACGTTCCAGGTAAAGACGCGGACCTGATTGTAGTCGAAGGGCAGGCCGTCGTGAGGTTCGGTCAACACACAGACATATTGCGGGACTTTCTTGTCGCCATCGCTAACCTGGTTCAACACGAAGAAAGCCACGAAGCGTTGTCCTTCGCCATACTGGGCGATGTCGAGCGGCACGTCGATGTCGACCATGCGGGACAGGACCCATCCGACGCGGCCCTGATCGTCTCGGACGAGCCACCAGTCCTCGAGCACGGACCCGATGGGAACTTTCTGTCCCGACTTCACAGTTTCGGAAACCGCCTGCCGGTTGAGGGGCATGGCTTGTGCCTGCTTTTCCGCTGTCGCCCGCTTCAGCAGAGAGACTCTCGCTCCGGCGGCCAGCTGGTAAAGATGTTCGGTTTCGCGGCCCGGGGTAACGTGCAGGTTGGTCTCATTGCGCAGAACGCCGGGAGCCTGCACCGGATCGTTCTGGTTGTCCTGGGTCAGTTTTTGCAGGGCGTCGAGAGTTTTCTGATCCACCAGGAACCGCTGTTCGATCCAGCCCTCGAGCCCGCCCGCGGTGCGCACGCGGGCGAAGCGCTTTTCGCGCTCCAGCACCTCGACGCGCTCTCCGTTTTTCACATTGCCTACGGACCGGTAGGCGACCGCGACCTGATCCCGAAGTGCCGCCTGCGGCGCCGACACGTAGGCCACCTCCAGGACGCGATGGCGTCCGCGGCCGCAACTGGAAAGATAGATTGTGCCGATCACAGACGTCAGGATCATGAGCGCCGCGGCACAGCGCTGGGCACGTGATGGATGTAGCCGTTTCACCGGTCAGTCGCGTTTCTCTCACTATAGCGCGTAGCAGGCGTCTCATCGCGGCACGAAGGTTTACGCCGCAGACACGCCTTCGGCATGCGCCACCAGCCCCCATGCAAGCTAGACTGACACCACGCTTTCCTATCGGTTACCATAGATGACAGCTTCGCAACGCGTTCGGGCTGAAGCGGCCCGCACACATTGTGCCTCTAAGAAGAGGGATGCGGTTCACGGGGATGCCAACAAGACTCATGAATAAAGCATTCGTTAATAAAGCATTCGTTTGCCGTTTCGCCATCGCGCTTTTTGCTCTTCTTGCCGTCAACTGCATCGCGCAGGACACACCTGACACGGTCTTTCGGCCGCCCAAGGGAGCTCAGGTCGCGATCGTGGTTTTCGAGGATCTGCAATGCCCTTCCTGCCGGCACACGACGCCCCTGGTCGAGCAGGCCTCGAAGACGTACAAGATCCCCGTTGTGTGGCATGATTTTCCCTTGCCCCTGCACAACTGGTCGTATCAGGCGGCGGTGTTCGCCCGCTTCTTCGACACGCGATCGAAGGAACTGGGCAACCAGTATCGCGACTACATTTTCGAGAACCAACTGGAAATCAACCCCGGCAACCTGCGTGGCTACACCGAAAAATTCGCCGCCGAGCACAAGGTGGACTTGCCCTTCGTTATCGATCCGGATGGCAAGCTGGCAGGTCTGGTCAACGCCGACCGCGACCTGGGCAAGAAGCTTAAACTCGAGCACACTCCGACGGTTTACATCGTGAGTAGCCGCAATGCCGCGCGGCCTTACATTGAAGTGAAGGAACCCAACAGCCAGCTCTACGCCACCATCGACGCGATGATGAAAGACTAGGAGATTTCAAATTTCAGATTGCAGATTGCAGATTGAAAACCGGCCCCGCCGGGGTTTGAGTCTGCAATCTCAAATCTGAGATCTGTAGTCCTATTCCGGCCGCCCTGTGTAGTGCTCTCTGGAGTGCACGTCTTCGTGATCTTCGAGCGATTCCAGATGCGTGATGACTTCGGCGGGCCCGGCCAAAGTTAGCGGCAGGCGCTCTTCGAGAGCTGTGGCTAGCCGGTGCGCCTCTCCCACGGCAGTCACGTGCGGAAACAGCAAGTGCACCTCGATGATCTGGCGATGTCCGGTAGTGCGGAAGCGCACACCGTGATAATGCACACCCAGTTCGCCGCACAGCGCGTCTAACTTTTCGCGAATTTCTTTACCCACTTTCGGATCCGAGTAATCCAACAGGCCCACAGCCGATCGCCAAGCCAGCCGGCCGCCGGACCACAGAATATTCAATGCCACGGCAATTGCGATGATCGGGTCGAACGGCTTCCATCCCGTCAGCATCACGAGACCCAGTCCAGCGACCACGCCAAAGCTGGTCAGGCTGTCGGTGAGGACATGCTTGCCATCGGCCTCGAGAATGAGCGAACGGCTGCGCTTGCCCACACGCAGCAGGTACCAGCCAAGCCAGGCATTCATCAGGCCGGCCGCGAGCAGCAACAGCGCGCCCGATCCCAGATGCTCGAGCGGCAGGCCTGCGAGCCACTTTTGAATTGCGGCCACCAGAATCCAGACCGCGGCGGCGACGATCATGGCGCCCTCAAAGCCGGCGGAGAAAAATGTGATGCGCTCGTAGCCGTAGAGAAAATTCGGCACTGCCGGCTTTGTGCTCAACCGCAGGCTGAACGCCGCAAACGCGACGGCGATGACGTGAACGACGGACTCGGCGAAGTCCGACAGGATCGCGGCGGATCCGGTCAGATAGTAGGCCGCCGTCTTGCCCAGCAGCATGAGCACGCCCACCGCGAGCGACAGACGCATGGCAAACCAAGCGGCGCGCAGCTCCGGCTGATCGCGCAGCGGAGTAGCCTGGGACGGCGCTCTGATGACTTCCGACATGGCAGGAATCTTGTCGGAACATCGTCACACTAAGGCGGAGCGAGGAAAGTGATTGAAATCACGCCTCGGTGGTTACGTCCGTCAGTCGCCGAAGCCGATGCCGATGGCGCGCGCCGTGCGCACCAGTTCGCCGTCGGGCTGGACTTCTTTCAGGTGTCCGATCGCCTTGGCGACGTCCACGGCTACGATTGAGCCGGCGCGCAGTGCCACCATCTTGCCGAATGCACCTTCGGCGATCAGGTCCACTGCCGCCACACCAAAGCGCGTCGCCAGCACGCGGTCGTATGGTGAAGGCGAACCGCCGCGCTGAATGTGCCCCAGCACGCTGACACGGACTTCCTTATTCGAGATGAGCGAGATCGCGTCGCCGACGAGGTTGCCCACGGGTCCGCCGTGCGCGATCTGCTTCAGTTCCGGCGGGAGCTTGATGCCTTCCGCCACTACTACAATGGTGAAACGCTTTCCGCTCTTCTCGCGCCGGGCGATAAACTCGCACACGCTGTGAATGCTGAAGGGAATCTCGGGGATCAGAATGATGTGCGCGCCGCCGGAAATCCCTCCCGCCAGCGCAATCCAGCCGCAGTCGCGCCCCATCACTTCGACCACCATCACGCGGTGGTGCGACGCCGCCGTGGTGTGAATCTTGTCGATGGCGTCGGACACCGTGTGCAGCGCGGTGTCGAAACCGAAGGTCAGCTCAGTGGCTGAGAGATCGTTATCGATCGTCTTGGGCACGCCCACAATTTTCATGCCCTTCTGAAACAACTCGTGCCCAATCTTCTGTGAGCCGTCGCCGCCGATGGTGATGATGGCGTCAATGCCAAGCTTCTTCGAATTGGCGATGACCTGGTCGGAAATGTCGCGCACAACCTCCAGCCCGTTTTCTTCGGTCTTGTAGCTGAAAGGATTGCCGCGGTTGGTGGTGCCGAGAATCGTTCCGCCGCGGGGCAGGATTCCGCTGACACGGTCGAGCGTAAGTTCAAACGATTTCTCCGGCCAGATCAGGCCGTCGAAGCCGTCGGGAATGCCGATGACCTTCCAGTTGTGTTTCAGAATGGCGGCTTTGGTGGCGGCGCGAATGACCGCGTTGAGGCCGGGAGCGTCCCCGCCTCCGGTGGCGATGCCGATCGTGCGAACGTCAGACATGGGATTCAGACATGGGATGAAGTGGCTCGCTACGATGATAGCGCGGCAGGGCGTGCAAGCGGCGGCACGAGTGGGCGTAGCGGAGCGGGCGCTCTTTCGCCGCATCGCGTGAGGCGTCATCCCGAAGACTCGCGTTTTCACCAGCGAGGCGAGGGATCTCGCGGGTGCCCCATTTCTCGCGTTCTTTGCGAGAAGTGGGGATTTTGATTTTCTTCATGAGGCACTGGCTCGAATCTTCTCTTCCCACCAGCACCAATCGTTAATCTTTACGAGACCGATTTCCCCATGGGCCGTAAGAACGATAACTGCTCCACCGCCATTGATCGGGCGTGTCGACCAGGCCACGAGTCACGGGATTGCGATGCATATATTTCAGTTTCTCGATTTCCTTCCGTTGACTCCACAAATTGAAATCATAGAACCGCCGTTGCCAGAAGTGATTACGGGCAGGCGGGCGCCCCATTTCTTGGGCCGGGTGCCCCATTTCTCGCGCACTTTGCGATAAAGCCTGCCCTGAGCCTGTCGAAGGGTGGGGCCGTCGACCGTCGAAGGCTGACAGCCGTCGCGTAAACCCTAGTTTCACCGCCTGCACCACCGTTGACGGATTGCCGACCTCCGGTTCGGAGATGAGCATGTGCACATGGTCGGGCATGACGACGTAGCCGATAACTGCGAAGCGGTAGCGGACGCACATCTGCTCGAAAACAGTCAGGAACAGGTCGCGTCGGGCCGGGCTGTCGAGCAGCGGCTGACGGCGATGACAGCTCGAAGTAATAAAGTGCAGTCCACCCGTCCCGTAATAACGCTTCAGACCCCAAGGCATGCAAACACGGTAGTGAATTGTTGAGGGTCATGTCTGTGACATCCGAACCAGTTTTCCAGAGCCCAGCCTGAGTGCCGGGTGCCCCATTTCTCGCGCGTTCTGTGCGTGAGAAGTGGGGATTTCTCGTTGAGCCATTGGAAAGGAGCGGAGACAAAGGCCCCACTTCTCGCCAACAACGCGAGAAATGGGGCACCCAAATCACGTAAGTAAAGACAAAAAGACAATCTGGGAAGCGGGCCACCCGCCGGAACAGAATGTGGGAAGTGGGCCACCGGCCTCAGGGCAGGCTCTGTCGCAAGGAACGCCAGCGTAGGACAGGTTACGGATTGACCGTCAATGTAGCCGAAACCTGGGGGCCCGTATATCCGCTGTAAGTGACAATGATTTGGTAAGCGGTTGACACAGTTACCAGTTCAGCGGTCGGCTGGCAATCGTTCGTGGTATCGGTGGAAAGGCCGAGCTCGTAGGCGCATGGCAGCCCGCTTCCCACCGCTGTACCGTTCTGATAGGCGGTCAGTGTAACCAGCGAGGAAATGTTGTTGCCATTTTGATCGGTGATTGTAAATGGTGCGTAGGCGGTGCCGGTGTCTGTCACGGAAGTACTGCTGGGGGTTATCGTCATCGAGCTAACCACCTCGACAACCGACGCGGTGGTCGTGCCACTTACGCCCTCGTACGATGCTGTGACCGTGATGGATCCGGCATTAACACCCGTCATTGTGCCCGTACTCGTTATTGTCGCGACTGTGCCGGTGCTGGGGCTAGAGAGCTCCCACGTGACGCCGTTGGTGACCTGAAAATGGTTGCTATTGCTGTCGGTCGCCCAAGCCTGCATGGGCTGTTGGTCGCCGACTCCGAAAGAGGGTGTCGGTGGCTGCAAATTGATGGTCTGAATCGTAGCGGGCGGGAAGAACCCTCTGCAGCCGACGGCCAGGGCCAGCGCCAGGAGCGCGGCGAAGGCGCTCATCAAACGGATTTTCGACTTCGTGGAGGACATGGTTTCTGAGGACTCCTGGGCGCGCAGGCCCGATTTATGCCAGTTTTCTGCTGATCTGGTTTCTGCCTGATCTTGAATCAGTTTGATCTTTGTCAGTTCGAATCTTTATCAGTTTGAATCTGGAAAAATTGTAGCAGAGTCGATCCTCCCAGGCGCACACTCTGGTACCTGAACCAGCACGGGAACGCCTTGGGGATAGAACGGCGTTCTCGGCGTCGCTTGCAGAGAAAAGGTTCAAGGATGCAAACAGCGTGGAAGAGCGGCCCTTCAGGGCCGCGTCCAGGCTCCCCGATTGACTTGGGCTTTAGCCCCTGTGAGCGAGCTTTCGAAGTGTAAAAGACCAATATCCAGCACACCGGCCCTAAAGGGCATGTCCGTAGCAACGGTTTCGCGGCCCTGAAGGGCCGCTCTTCCACGGTACTCCCGTCAAGATCGGGCTCAGGCAGTGGAGCTTCGCTCCGCCGGACAGCCGGGAGGCTGTCCCTACATGGCCCGTCGTTGAGGCCAGGGCCGTGCCTCAGGCCGGAGCGATGATTCCTACAAAAAATGGCCAGCGGTTTCAACCTGCCGCTGGCCATCGGGTTTCTTCTTTCTTCTTTCTTACGCTTCGACTCCGTCCCTTCAAGTCCGCTAAAACTTGCCGTGTTTTTCCGGCTTGGGAGCACTCTGCTTCTTCGGAGGCGGACTCGACTTCGGCGCGCTCTTGGGCGCCGGGTTGGAGTGCGGAGCCGGCGCTGAGTGCGGCGTGCTCTCGGCATGCGAGTTGTTCGTCGGCTTGCTTTCGTTGCGGCTGCTCGATTTTGGGGACTCGTTCGCCGACCCATTCGAGGGCTTGGAGAACGACCGGAATCCTTCGTTTGAGCCGCCCTTCCCTCCTGCCGGAGACGACGCCCGCGCCTCCTTGGGCGACATGGCAGGGGCGTGGTATTCCGCACCCGCCGCCCGCGCCCCTACCGCGGAGTGGCTACTGAAGTCACCCGCCTTCGACGTGGCCGCAATCGCCGGTCGGCCATGGTTTTCCGAGGCAAAATTCTGCTTGTTCTGGCTGGCCAGATGTTCCTGCTGCGTCTGCGAAGCCAGCGACGCCTGGTGCGGTTCGTTCTCCGCTGCACGCTCGGCCGCCGTTGGAGTTGCCTGCACGCCGCCTGCGCCGCCGTTAAAAGCAGTCGTGTTGTTGTTGACTACGACTGTGCGGTTATAGACATTGGTCACATTGGTGACACTTACATTGTTCACCGAGCGGTTGTAGAAGAATGTTCCGCCGCGCCACTCGCCGCCCACGAAGCCCACGCCGCCGTAGCCGAATCCGTAGTTAATGCCGCCATAGAAACCGATGTGCGGACCCCAGTATCCGGCGTGCCACAGATACAGACCCCCGCCCCAGCCCCACCAGCCGGGCGTCCAGAGCAAGCCCACCGGTGCGACAACCCACGTACCGGGCACCCAGTAATAACCGCCTTCATCGTTCCAGGCCCAGTAGCCGGGCGTCCACATATAGCCCGGGCCGGGGCAAATCGGCTGCGCGTAAACCGGCAGCGCCGGCGGGCCGATGCGGACCGAAATGCCGACCGCAATCTGTGCCAGCGACGCGGCAGAGAGAGACATCACGACGACTGCCATAACAAGCCAACGAGCTACCGAGCGATTGAGTTTCATTCCAATTTCCCCTTGGGCAGCGAGGCCGGGTATCTTCCCAAACCGTCCCCTCCCGATCATCCCTGCAAAGATGGCGGCCGAAAGTGAACAAGGCCATTGTGACGCAAATTCTGGCCCGGGACTCATTACGTTCCTCCCATGTAAACACTGAACTTTCGGGTATGTTGCTGCTGCCGGCAATTATTTTTGAATGAGCAGCTTGGCTGGTGGCGGGGCGTTCACGCCCGTGCTCGAACTGAAATCGGGGGCGAAAATCGGCCGGCTAGTTGATCTTGCGGGCGCGGGCGATTCGTTCGTCAATCGGCTTGCGGCCGGCGAATCCTTCCTGCGTTCCATGCCAATGGGTGATCGATTTCTCGCCCAGCTTCCAGCAGAGCAGAATGATCTGCCCCTCGACCTCGCAGGGGAAATCGAGCAGGCCGATGTTCAGGTCCTTGACCTGCACGCCGATGGAGTCGATTTCGGCAAGCGCGTCTTTGGCGCGCTGCTCGGCCTTGGCGCGCTCGGCCTTTCGCCGCGCCAGCGGCACCACATCGAGAAAGGTACCGCCGTTCAGGAAAATGCGCTGTTGCAGCGCCTGCTGCTCGGCCTCGAATTCTTCCATGACTTTCTTGGAGGCGATGGCCGTGCGCAAAAGGGATTCGAGAACCGGCAGAAGAGACTGAGCCTCGTCGAGCGTAAAAGTGCGGTCGGACATACGGTTATTTTACTCCCGATTTTACTGCTGAGGTGCGATGACCAGAGGCAGGAGCGGGAGTCTGAGGTCTGACGCCGTAGGCCCTAATCCCTGGCCCCTAGCCCCTGGTTCATCGAGTGCGTCCGTGCGAGGGATCGGGCGATGTTGCCGTGTTCAGGTCGACGTAGAGTTTTCTGGCTGCGAGTTCCGGCGGATAGCAGTTGCCATCGCGGCTGTAGTTGGTGCAACGCCCGGCGACGTCCTTGCGCTGCGGCGACTGCGCGAACTGCCAGATCTCGGCGAAGGAGACACCGCTCTGCGCCGGGCTGGGCGGATGCGCGGAAAAACCACAGCCGGGCGCAGGCGGGCAAGCATCATTCGTGACCCAGTAAGTCATGTCGCGGCTGGCCCCGGCTTGTGCGACGCGGGCACTCTTGCCCGCGCTGCTAGGAGCCGAGTCGTTCCCGTGTTCGTGAATGTCTTCCGCGGTCACGACGTTCTGGTCATCTGCTGACGGAATGCCGGAGCAGTAAATTCCGGCGCGGAATCCCGCCGCAGCGACGCCGTCAACCCAGGCATAGATGTACGCTTTCTGCTCGGGCAGCATGCGCCCGCCCTGCTCTTGATCGAGGAAGATGATCGTCTTCCCTGGAAAGCGTTCGCGCTTCGCGGCTGCGGCTGCGATCTGTGCGTCCGACTGGCCGAGCTTTGTGGCGCTAGCGACAGATTTCAGTTCCGCGTAGAAGCGCCCGTTGAAAATCACAAGAAATCCAAATCCCGCGGACTCGACTGCAGCACGATGGCCGCGCCAGGTGTTTGATTTCGCTCCCGGAGGATTGTTCAGCCAGTAGCCAGCGTAAGAGAAAGTCTGGTACAGAGCCGCGAGATTGGCGTCGCCGGGATATTCGTTGCGGTCGAAGCCGAGATAGCTGGTCTGAGCGTATGTCGCTGCGCTGCCGAGAAACAGGAGAACCACAGCAACACCCTTTGTCATCCTGAGCGAAGCGAAGGATCTATGCATTTTCTGTTTGCATGTCGGCAGAGGTGTCACCGCAAACACTATCCACCGATGTGCACCATCGTCCTTGAAGCCGGCACGAAATCCGGTTCGCCGATGTGGAGGCGTTTGGCGGGCGTGAGCGAAGCGCGAGCCCGCCGCCGAAATCCTGAGCGCAGCGAAGGATCTCGTTCATCCGCCAATATGAACCATTGTGCGCGAAGCGGGTACAAAATCAGGTTCTCCAATATGATGCCGCTCTTCCTTCTTCATCACCACGCCGCGGATGAACTTGGCCAGTTCTTCGTCGCTTGCGCCGCGGCGCATCTCGGCGTAGAGATCGTGGTCCCAGACGGAAAAAAGGCATGTGCGGATCTTGCCGTCCGAAGTGATGCGGATGCGACTGCAATGCCCGCAGAAGGGATGCGACACGGGCGCGATAATTCCGATCTCGCCGACGCCGTCGTCGAAGCGATAGCGGCGCGCGGTCTCCGAGCGTGCATGCGGGATTTCGACCAGCGGCCGATACTCTGCCATGCGTGCCAGAATTTCTTCAAGCCGGACTACGGTCGCGGGCGACCACACGCGATCTTCTTCCAGCGGCATGAATTCGATGAAGCGCACTGTCACGCCTTCTTCGCGCGCAAACATGCCGAAGG
>CAYOUY010000085.1:0-2102 GCA_964407245.1 uncultured Acidobacteriaceae bacterium | reverse complement strand
TGCTCCACCCTGTTGAATGACCCCGGGGCTAGCCCGATGACGGCGCATGCGGCGACCACTGCGGATCCTTTTCCGGCGGCACCATCTGGCCGTCGCGCATGTGCAGGATGCGGTCGCCGTAGGTGGCGGCTTCCGGATTGTGGGTGATCATCAGCACGGTCTGTCCTAAATCCTGGTTCGACTGCCGCAGCATGCGCAGCACGATCTCCGAGTTTACCGAGTCGAGATTGCCGGTGGGTTCATCGGCCAGCACGATGGCCGGGCGGTTGATGAGAGCCCGCGCCAGCGCCACCCGCTGCTGCTCGCCGCCGGACAACTCGGCGGGACGATGGTGCATGCGTTCGGCGATGCCCAGCATGCCGACAATGCGCGTATAGAGATCGCGGTCGGTGCGTCCGTTGGTGCCGGCAATGTCGGCGGCTACATCGATATTGCCCCTGGCATCGAGCGCGGGCAGCAGATTGAACTTCTGGAAGACGAAGCCAATCTTGCGTTTGCGCGCAGCCGTGCGCTGGGCGTCGCTCATGCGCGAAAAATCTTCGCCGTCGATGACCACCCGCCCCGAGGTCGGACGCGTCAGTCCTCCAGCAGGTAGAACAGGGTGGATTTCCCGCTGCCCGAGGGTCCCACGATGCTGACGAATTCGCCGCGTTCCACCGCGAAGCTGACGCCGCGCAGCGCCGGCACCTCCAGCTTGCCCACGCGGTAGATTTTCCTCAGGTTTTCCGCCTCGATGATCGCCGCCATACCGAAAGATTGATCTTACACGAGCGGCGACGGCTCGACAGGGCTTCGGCTGGAAAGCGTCTACGATGCCACCACGGCTTCGTGTTCGGGCTCAACTGCGCGCTTGGGTCCGCGCTTGCGGACCAGAAGCAGACGGATACACTCCAGCAGCTCCGCTGGAGCGTACATGCCTTTGGGGAGGAACACGTCGGCGCGCGTGTCTTTCTCGTAGACCTTGATTTTCCCCGAGAACAAAATGGCGGGAAGGCAGGGAGCCTCGCTCTTGATGCGGTCGATCAGGTCGGTTCCGTCCAGACCCGGCATGATGAGATCGCTGAGCACCAGATCGATGCCGCCTTGGTGGAAGGCTGTGAGCGCATCCTGCCCGTTGTTGCAGGCGACCACGCGATAGCCGCGGGTTTCCAGAATCACCTTGCGAACGGAGAGATTTTGTTCGTTGTCGTCGACGCAAAGAATCGTCTTCTTGACCTTCATTACTTTCCCCGGGAGCGGCGGCCAGAACCGCAACGCAACGCGAGCGGTCCGCAAAAAACATTGAGTGAAACGAACGAGCATCGTAGAGGAGAAGGCAAGAGCTGTAAAGTGCTAGCGACGCCAATACGAAAATGTTCGAGAAGAAATTCCAGACGAGTGTGTCGAAAAGACGAAGTGCCGTGCGCAGTGCGCTTTTTGGACGCTCTGCGACCTAGAGGAACACCTCGCCGCGCATCAGCTTCACCACATTTCCACCGACGCGCACATTTACAATTTCATTACCCGTGCGTGACGCGCGCACAAAAATCCGGCTTGGCCGCCGGATCTCGATGCCCTGCTCGATGAGCACGCGCTCGTCGGAGCGAGCAACGCCGTGCGCCACCATCCATGCGGCGCAGCATCCGGCGGCGGAACCGGTAGCCGGGTCTTCGCCGTTGTAGAAAATCATGCGCGCGTGCAGCCGCGCCTTCGGATCCACAGTTTCACGCGTGACGAAATACAGGAACTTGGCATCCGTCGGCTCGACGTACTCCGCCATGCGCTTCCAGCTGGGGCTGAAGTTGCGGATCACTTCCAGGCTGCGCAGCGGGACCATGGCAAAGGGCATGCCAGTGGATACGGTTTGTACGGGTAGATTGGGATCGATGTCGCTTAGTTCGAGCCCTGCGGCTGCGGCGACCGCGCTTTTATCGTGAAACGATCCCATCACCGGGTCGCGCTGGTGCATCTCGCCGAACAGTTTGCCGTTGAGCTCTTCAAATCGAACCGGAATGTTGCCGACCTTCAGGTCGAGCACGACCTCGGGCTGATTCGCCTTGCGCAGCACAAAAGCAGTCCCGAGAGTCGGATGCCCGGCAAACTCCAGCTCCTCCTGCACGGTG
>CAYOUY010000084.1:0-40872 GCA_964407245.1 uncultured Acidobacteriaceae bacterium | reverse complement strand
CGATTCGCTGAGGGACAAGTTCTTGCTGACGGCCATGTCGAAGTTGTTGGAGCCCGGCCCGTGGAAGAACCGTCGCTTTGAATTGCCTGGAGTCCCGAGCTGGTTCATGGAGAAGGCGCCGGTGTCGAAATAATAATTCTGATTGGACCGCGGGTTGTGGTCCAGATGCAGAGGCGCCCCATCGTAGTCGGGCAAATCGATCCCGCTATTGTTCACTCCGTTGGGATCCGTTCCGAGCAGTGAATTATCCGCGTTGTTGACCAGCGTAACGGGGAACCCTGTACTGTATCGGGTGATGCCGGAAAGTTTCCAGCCTTTCGTCCACGGATTGGATCGCCGCGTTAATTGATCGACAGGAACCTCGTAGTCGTAACTGAAGACAAAATTGTGCTTCACATCGAATGACGAGATCGCGTAGCTGAGAGAGGGGTTAAATGGATTCACTTCTTCGCCAATGTTGGACGAATCGTCCAGCGATTTGCCGTAGGTGTAGGCGCCAAGAAACTCCAGCCGTCCGCTTGTGTGGCGCACGCTAAGCTCGAATGCGTTGTAATTGGAGTTTCCAATCGTGGACTGGTAGGCGTCGCTGCCGAAGTTGCTGCCAAGCGGCTGCCGCGGAACAACAATTTGCCCGAAAGCCGTTGTGAAGGGGTGGCCGGGCGTGCTTGTCTCAGCAAATGGACCGCACACCGGCGATCCAGCAGCAACCTGGCTGGTTTGGCTCACGCTCAGACAAAGCGCCGGATTGCCGGGATTGGCCTCAATCAGTACGCGCAGCCGATGACCCTCGTTGCCGACATAACTCGCACTGAGCACAGTGTTGGTCCCGATCTGATGCTCAAGGGATAGCATCCATTCATCGGTATAGGGCACTCGATTATGAATGTTGTAGCCGGGAATGCCGCTGATGGGTTCGATCGAACCCCAATCGAACGTCGTGTCGGGATTCGAAGAGGTGGCGTTGCGAGTTGCGAGCGTGTACGGAAAAGGCTGTCCGTAGTTATGCCCGTTGGAGGCAGTAATGAAGGGATCGGAAAACAGCGGCGGCGCGGGACTGGTGTAGGTGGTGCCATAAGGGCTGTTAGCCGCGAGCACGCTGATCGCGAGAGCCTCAATGGCCGAATAGAACCTGCCAAACCCCGTGCGAATGCTGGTGGTGCCCGGGCCGCCCAGGATTTTGCTCAAGAACCCATCGGAGCTAACTTGTGGTGACCAGGCCAGACCGATGCGCGGAGAGAAGCCCAGATTGCTGACCGGCGCGAGTGTGCGTGGCACCCCAGGGTCTGTGGGAAACAGAAAACCTTCCGGGGCACCGGGAAATGCGACGGATTGTCGTCCGGGCACGAAGGTTGAGATTTCGTTGTATTTCTCCGCCCATGGAGCAATGCGATCCCAGCGCAAACCATAATTCAAAGTCAGGCTGGGTCGGATTTTCCAGCTGTCCTGCCCGAAGAGACCGACGTAGTGATTTCGGGCGTAGAACGGATTCAGCTGGCTTTGATTGTATTGGCTGGGGACTCCAATAAGGAAATCCGCGAAGTCGTCGCCGGTTTCGCTGCCCGTGAATACAAAGCTCCCATTGAACTGAGCGATAGCGGCAGCATTCACCTGGTCAAAATGGAGATCGCCGCCGAACTTCAGAGAGTGTGTTTCAACGATCTTAGACACGGTGTCCGATAGTTCCCAAGTATTGTTGGCCTGCCTCAACTGGTTGGCAGCAGCTCCAATCGAATAGCCGTTGAAGACAATGTTCTCCACACTTTGTCCTTTGGGATCGAGCGGCACGATACTGGGCGTGCCTTGCGGAGTGACGAAGCCTTGAGAGACCAGGCTTACACCTCGTCCGCCCACGGGCTGTCCGAGGTCGTTGTAATCGCGCAAATAGCTCAGGTGAAACTCGTTGACGGACGTCGTGCTGAGGATTTTGGTGCCTCCCAGAGTAAGAAGCTGCGCCCGGCCAGTTGTCATAGCATTGAAGCCGGGAACGCTGGCGCCGCTCTGCGCGACCGGGTAGGGATTGTCCAGGCTGTAATTGTCCACAAAATAGTAAGCGGAGATCAGCCCCCAATGCGTGTCGGCATCAAGTCGGATCGCGCCCTTCTCGTCATGTACCGTTTGGTTGTACGCCGAAGTGGCAAATGTTCCGACAGGAGTGTTAGGCACGGGAATGTACTGAAGCAAGTTCTTCGCGGGGGCGGACCACACGGCCGCAGGTATCACTGCATTGGGGAAAACGCACTGTGATGCATGGCTGCAGCCGGGAGCGTAGTACGGTTCACCTGCTTTGACGGTGTAGCCCAATTTCTCGGAAAGCAAGCCGGCAAGATTAGGACCGCTGACCGTTCCAGTCAGTTTCTGTGCGAGATCGGAGAGGTTGCCGGCTCGATCTGCATTCGACGGCACGCCGATGTTGCTGTCAATACCTTGCGTTTGCAGCGTTTCCTGATTGTCGGCAAAGAAAAAGAGCTTGTTGCGCCGGATCGGGCCACCGATCGTTCCTCCGAGCTGACTCTGCTGAAATGCACCGCGGGTGGGAGCAAAGTAATCCCGCGCGTCCAGGTTAGTGTTGCGCAGAAAGTCAAACACGCTGCCATATAGCTTGTTGGTTCCCGATTTCGTCACAACGAAGATCTGCCCGCCACTGTATTCGCCATGCTCGGCGTCAAAATTATTGGTGAAGATGCGAAACTCAGCGATGGAGTCTAGGTTGGGCACAATAGCGGTCCCCGAGTTCACGTCTTCCTGCGAGTTGCTGCCGTTTACCTCAAAGACGTTGGCAAACTCCCGTTGTCCATTCACGGAAATCGTGCCGGGATTGAGCGTACCGGAGGGTTGCAGAACCGTGGCCCCGACGTCCTGCACAGTGCTGGACGTGATGGATGTTGCCGGGGCCACTCCTGGTTGCAGGGAGAGCAAATCCGTAAAACTGCGACCATTGAGCGGCGCGGCGGTGATCTGGCGGCTGCCCAAGACTTCGCCCATTTGTGTGTCGGTGGTCGCGACGTGAATGGCGTCATCGCTAACCTCCACTCGCTCGATTTCACTGCCCACGGTTAGCGTCGCGTCCAGAGTGAGTGACGCCGACCTGTCGAGCGTGATGCCGAGGCGGCGATAGATCTTGAAGCCCGGCGCTTCAACCTGCAGTTCGTAGTGGCCGACAGGTACAACAGGGAAGTCATAGTGGCCTTTGCTGTCAGTCTGTTGGTGAAAGACGAAACCCGTCCCATATTGCAGAAGAGAGACTCTTGCGTTGGTCACAACACCGCCGCTCGCGTCCTTGACGGTCCCGCGAACACTACCCTCCACACTGGCCCATGCCAAGGAAGCCGAAATCATCACCAGCACAACGAGAGCCTTACCAATGGGGAAGCAACTCCCACGGTTGATCCCGATCCGGCCAGTAGCTGGGGCACGATTTGGCATGTTTGCTGCGGCATCTCCCAAAAACATTCGCCGTTGTAGTAAATTAGGGTGCAGTACCAGATGCAACCGTGTTGCATAAAGTAGATAAAATGCGCGACGAGGCGGGTGTCAAGCGACGTGGCAAAGTTTCTATTGCAATTCGCTTGCAACTAGTTGCAACGGCCTGGTCTCTTGGAGGTTAATCGGCTGATTTCCGCATTGACCGGCACTGTTGGGGCATCGAGCGGAAAGCATGCAGTTGCAGAAGGAGTGATTCCATGCCTTTACCGAATACGGAAACGCCGGGATTTCTAGTCGCGGAGCTCGCGGCTCGCGGTATCCGCATGACCCGCCAGCGCCGCACGATCCTGGGCGTGATCGAGACTGCCAACCGTCACTTGGACGCCGCGCAAATCCTCCGGAAGGCCCGGCGGCAAGCGCCGGAGGTCGACCGTGTCACCGTCTATCGGACTCTGGGTCTGTTGAAGCGTCACGGCCTGATCGATGAACTGGACCTTATGCATCTGCAAGGTGAAAAGCATTTCTATGAGCGGAAGACTCCGCGCGAACACCTGCATATGACGTGTTTGCGCTGCGGACGAGTTACGGAATTTGAAAGCAGACTTTTCGACAGTCTAAAGAAGCAGGTGCAGACCGAATGCAGGTTCCACATTATCGTGGCGCGCATGGAAATTGGGGGATACTGCGCAGAATGCCGTTCCTAGCACTGCGCCCCGGAAGCTGAAGACGTGGGATCCTATGAGTGGCCGTGCCGCCTAAACCGGCACCGCCAACCGGGTCAGTACCGACTCCAGAAGCCGTGCTTTTTTCTGCAACACAACTTTGAAATGATGGTGGTCGGTGTGGGAAATCTCCATCAGCAAGGAGCGGTGCCGCTCCTCAAGGATTTCCTGGATCAATTCCTTTTCTTCGTCACTCAACGTCAGCGTAACCTCAGTCGCTGTCATAGCCACCTTCCCCGGCATGCGCTCAGAGACTAACTCTTGACCGCACGGTGCGCAGTGATTCTGGATACCGCACTTCTGTGACCGCTCTGGGGTGAGAAAGCGAGTCTTGCCGTCAGGCAGCGGGTGGATTCTGCATTTCGGCGGCCTCGGCCTGATGGCTTTCCGCCGAGAGCCTCCGCAGCGACAGCCTTTCGTGGTGGGATAGCAGCAGGCCAATCGGGACGACGGCGGCGAAGGTCACGAGCCATAGCAGGATTCCGCAGCTCGCGGCCATCTCCGGAGGAACATCGAACACGCTCGACAGGGTCGCGATGGTGGCCATCTGCGATCCGCCGCCGACCGCCGGCAACTGCAGCATCGAGCCCAGCATGCTGGCAAACACCAGAATCAGAAGCTGCGACACCGGGATTGCCAGTGCATCCACTCCATACGAATGCGTCACTTCCTGGTATGCCAACGCGATCACGTACCACATGCCGACCGAAACCAGCGTGAGCCAAAGCAATGACAGCGGTCCGTGAATGGTGTTGAGGCCAGTGCCGAATTCCCGCACTTTCTGCGCCAGCCTGTGCCCGAGGTTCGAAGAGAGGTGTGAGAACTTGCTTTCTGTCCACACCGCAACGTTCTCGCCATTCCGGCGGATCACCACAGCCGCAACGGTTGTACTGCTCACAAGAGCAGTGAGTATGAACCCGGCTTCGCGGAAGCGAAGATAATACTCGGGGTGCGGAATAGAGGGCAGCGCGCTGGGCAGGAAAATGGCCGTCATCATGAGCACGGTGAACGCGCCCAGATCAAAAATGCGCTCGACGCCCCACACGGCGAGCTGTCCGGAAAAGGGAAGATCGGTGCGTCGCGCGATGAGATAGGGACGAATGAACTCTCCCGCCCGCCCCAGCAGCGCCAGTCCGGTGAAACCGACCAGCGTTGGCGACACCAGGTCGGCCGTCCGGATCTGGGGGCGCACCGGTTTGAGAAAGATCTTCCAGCGCCATGCCCGCATGACGTATGCGATGTAAATCAGGGCGATGGCGTGCAGCACGTGCCATCGGTTGATGCGGTGCGTCTGACCCCAGAACGTTCCCCAGTCGAAGGTGCGCCAGTGGCGGTACTGCAGGTAAACCAGGATGGCCAGAATGACAAACACGACCGCACTGGCCAGAATGCGTTTCTTGTCCATGAAGAGGGATGACTCCGCGCCGCGGCCCTGGCAACGCGAAGCGGGGTAACGGCAGTTCCCAAGGTAAATGAGAGATGGGAAGGGGTCAAACGTCGAGTGGTCGATTGTGCGCATTCGAGCGAAACCCAGAGCGTGTCTTGCTGTGCCGTCGTGACATTAAGAGACCCAGTCTTGACTTCTCCTGGGCATCGACTTAGAGTCCCTTGCACGTTTCCGGCAATTTTTCTGTGTGAGCCGCTCTCGTCGAGAGGGTGAGATTCCAAAGATCAGGAAGGAGACAATGCATGGTGCTACATCCGGCGAAGTTAACGCTCGGTTTGATTCTGCTGAGTTCGGTAAGCGCGCTCGCGCAATCACCAGCCCCATACGGACTGCCGATCAGCCTCGAAAACGCGAAGAAAGCAGCCACCGCTGCGCTGGCTGAGGCACGTAAGAACAACTGGACGATGGCAGTTGCGGTGGTTGATCCCAGCGGCACGCTGATCTACTACGAGAAAATGGACAACACCCAAAATGGGAGCGCGAAAGTAGCCATTAATAAAGCTCGTTCCGCGGCACTGTTCAAGCGTCCCACGAAGGCGTTTGCCGACCGCCTTACTTCCGGCAATGCTGGCCTTCCCGTGCTCGCGATCGAAGGTGCGGTTCCGCTCGAAGGCGGTATTCCGTTGTTCATTGATGGACATCTGGTTGGAGCCATCGGTCTTTCCGGCGACACGAGCGATCACGATGGGCAATGCGCACAGGCTGGCGCGGACGCTCTCAAGCAGCCGTGAAGCCACCGTCTTGACGTGAATACTGGTTTGAAATGACCGAGAGCGGTCCGTGAAGAGATAGCGAGAGCCTATTCGTTCGGCCGGGCAGAGGGCGTTTGCGTGCTGGCCCGAGTAACGGACTTCGAATGCTGTGGTTTAGCGGCGGAAGCCTGCGTGTTGGAATTTTTCACCGCCGATGTGTTCGACGGCAACGCCTTTTCCTGCGCGACCTTCTTTTTGTTAAAGTCCTTCACCACTCGTGCCACATAGGCGCGCGTCTCGTAAAACGGAGGCACTCCACCGAACTGCTCCACCCGCTGGGGACCGGCGTTGTACGCAGCCAATGCCTTCACCAGGTCGAAGTTGTAGCGCTCCAGCAATTCGCGCAGATATTTCGTTCCGCCCTCGACGTTGGCGCGGGCGTCGAAGGTATTCGGCACGCCAAGTTGCGACGCCGTGCCCGGCATGAGCTGCATCAACCCTTGCGCTCCTTTGGGCGACACAGCTCTGACGTTGAATCCGCTCTCCGCCTTAATGACACTCGCGACGAGGTCGGGATCCAGCCGGTAGCGCCCGCTTGCCGTGTTGATCAGTTCATCGAAATTCGGAGCGTTGGGGCCGGTGGTTGCGGGCCGGTTCTGGACGTTGCCAGTGAACGGTGATTGAAAGGGCGTGCCATAGCCTGCATGTTTCGCGAACGTCTGAGTCGCGGGCGCGTCCGGAGCGGCTTCGAAGTGTTCGATCTCTGCTGTCGGGACGTCCACAAAACTTGAGCCCTCGGCGTTCACATACAAACGTGTGACATCCCCGACGACTTCACGCCGCTCGTGGCGGATGGAGAATCCGTTTCTTAGTACCGCGACTTCGCCGGCAAAGCTTGGCAGTGCCATCGTCGCGATGACCGCGATGGCCCAAAGACATCCCCGGCATGTCGTTCGGAATTTCATTCAGCGATGCTGGACGCTGATCCCCAGCCTTGCGCCTAGCCCCGTAGAACGCCTGCGCCCAGGGCCATCTCGACGGCTGCCGCTACGCCGCAGGCATCATTGCTGCGCGTCACCGTCCAGCCGCGCCCGCGTAATTCCTCGCAGGCATTCCCCATGATAACCGGATGCCCGGCAAACTCAAGCATTTCGACGTCGTTGTGGTTGTCACCGACGGCCATGACCTCCTCGCGCCGGTAACCACGGTAAGCGGCCCAGCGTTCGAGCGCGTGGCCCTTCGAGCAGCCGGCATTCAGCACGTCAATCATCGATAAATCACGCGCCGGATACTCCGTTCGAAGCACAGTCACGGCGCCATTCATGCCGGAGCGCTCAAGCGCATCGAGTGCCTGACTCATACGGGCCATGGTTCCGCAGAACATGGCTTGCACGGGATCGCGCACCAGCGCTCGCTCGATGGGTACCACGAACTCGATGTACTCCATGTTCTTTTCCAGCCATCGCCGGATGCTGGGGCCAATTTCCTCCAGGTGCTCCAGCACAATCGCGCCCTTCAGTTCGGTGTCAAAAGTAAGAACGGTGTTGCCGCGGAATTCTTGCATCACTCCGACCAGCCGGCGGCAGGTCGCGGCCGGCATCATGTCGCGGTGAAAGGTTTCGCCGCCGAGGGAGCGCGTGACCGCCCCGTTGGAACTGATCAGCCAAAGATCGAAACCCAGTTGTTTGGCGATGGGCAGCGCGAACGTGTGCCGCCGGCCGGTCACGAGCACGATTTCGATCCCTGCCGCATGTGCCCGGCGCATCGCTGCCAGATCGCACTCGGAAATCTGAAATTGGGGGTTCAAAAGCGTGCCGTCGATGTCGGTCGCCAGCAGCCGGATGGAAGGCTTGGAGCTTGTCACCACCCAGAATTTTATCATCCGACATTGCTCAAAACTGGCTGGCGATCACGCCCTCGGTAACCGAGCCAGCAGCGCCGTCGCCTTGCGAAACCAGGGTCTTTCACGCCGCCGCAGATAACCGGGCATGGTCGGTTTCTTGTCGAGAATCTTCTGCGCCCACTCCCGCGCATCCTGGTTTCGTCCCTGAGACTGGAGAAATAGGGCATAGTGGTAATACGTCTCCGAAATTGTTGAGATACGAGTGGCTTCGCGAAACAGCGCATCCGCCTTCTCACTTTGGCCGGTCTGTGCGTATGCCCACGCGAGCAAGCCCTTGCCACGGTGAAAGTCATAGTCGGGATCAGACTGAAGAGCCAGTTCGAGATCGGGCACGGCGGCTGCGAAGTCTCGCAACTCAACTTCGGCAACTCCGCGCCGGTAAAACGGGTCGGCGTGATCTGTCCGCGAAGAGATCGCCTTGTCGTAGCACGCCCGCGCCCGCGCAAAGTCGCCGTCGTCGAGATAGAGCTGACCCAGTTCTTCGTAGTTGCCGGCAGAAGGATTGTCGAGGATGGCGCGCTCGAGCTCGTGAATTCTTTTTCGCCGCGGAAAAACCTGGAAGGAACTTCGCAGCAGCCCGGCGTCGGGAATCACTTCGACGGCGATGTAGACCAGCGCGCCTACCCAATGAAACAGGATGACCCAGATCCAGAAAAAATCAGGGCGGCGGCGGATAAAGTGGACGATCGCGATGACCCGGAGCAAAATCGCCCACCATGAAAAGGCAAAGAAGAGAAACGATCCCATTGTGAATCGCAGTATGTGAAATCGCAATATAGCATGGCGGCGCGGCTCTGCTGGGTCGCGGCACGTAAGAGACGTGCTGCCATGCGACGTTGGTCACACGGTCTGGATAATCATTTGGAGAGTTGCTTGGCAATTTGACAGTACAGTTCGATAGCCTCGGCGAGCTGCTGTTTGTCGATGTACTCGCCGTCGGTGTGCGCAACATGAATCGAGCCCGGACCGATCAAGAGCGGCTCGCCCCATTTGCTGAGCCGAGGGATATCGGTGGTAAATGCCGCGATCATCGTTGGCAGGTCGTCGATGGCGCGCAGGCGCTGGACGGGAAGTTCGAGCGGGAAGGCGACTTGCACATCATTGCCTGCGGTCACGAGAATTTGCCGCCGCAAATCATCCGATGGGCCGACGAGGCGATAGAGCAAGTCAGCATGGGCGTAATCAGGAATCAAGTTGGGCGCGCGCCCGCCTTCGATCAGACCAATGTTCAGCGTGCACGGCCCGACCTGCGGATCGGAAGGCAAGGGCATGGCTCGCAAACGCGCAAGCACCGCGATCAGCTTGTCGATTGCCGACTCGCCCAGCTCCGGATACGCCGAATGTGCCATGCGCCCCGTCGCGGTCACTTCTACCCGCAGAGTCCCTTTCGACGCCAGCGCAAGGTGATTCTCGGTCGGCTCACCGTTGACCAGAAAGTGGCTCCCCATCGCGTGCTCGTTCGCCACTTTCGCGCCCAGGCTGTCGCGCTCCTCGCCGACAACGAACAAGAGTCCGACGAAGACGCCTTGCTTGCGCAGATGCTCGGTGGCCGCGACCTGCGCTGCGATGATGCCCTTCGCGTCGCAGGATCCGCGGCCATAAATGCGATTCGTGTCTTCGGACGACGCGATGAAGGGCGGAACGGTATCCATGTGCGTGGAAAAGACGACGGCGGGGCGGGGACACTCCGGCGCGGTTGCCCACACGTTGAAGCGGTTATCTTCGACTGGCATCTTGGCGGTTTGGTAGCCCAGCCGGCAAAGTTCTCCGTAGAGATAATTCCCGACCGCGGCCTCGTTGCCAGTAATGGACTCGATATCGACGAGCTGACGCGTGAGCGTAACGGCGTCCATGAAAGAGAGAATAGCAGACGAGGGTTTCGGCGCATCGGAACGCGACGACACGTTCTGAATGGCGGATTCAGTGTTGCGACTGCAGTTTGTGTAATCTGGATGGGTGATTTCTTCCAGTTCATCGATTCGATCGTTCTTTATTAACGGCCCAGCTGGCCGGATTGAGGCCCTGCTCAACGCGGGTAGCGAAGCAGCGACGCACGGCGCGCTGGTTTGCCATCCGCATCCGATGTTTGGCGGAACGCTGCACAACAAAGTCGTCTTCCACACCATGAAAGCCCTGAACGGGCTCGGCTTTCCCGCGTTGCGCTTCAATTTCCGCGGAACCGGACTGAGCCAGGGCGAACACGATCAAGGGAACGGAGAAATCGAGGACGTGCGTGCAGCGCTGGACTGGCTCGACGCCGAATTTCACTTGCCGCTTGTGTTCGCCGGCTTTTCTTTTGGCGCTGCGGTGGGATTGCGGGCTTCACATGCCGATCCGCGTGTAGAGGTACTAATCGGCGTGGGCACGCCAGTCGCTCCGGTGGCTGCAGGGGATGAGGAACCGCGCGTCTACACTTACGATTTTCTGCGCGACTGCGCCAAGCCGAAGTTGTTCGTGAGCGGCGCGCGGGATCAGTTCGGTCCGCGCGCGAAGCTCGAGGCTCTCGTCGCGTCCATCCGGGAGCCCAAAAAGCTGGTGGTGATCGAGGGCGCGGACCATTTTTTCGAGGGGCGCCTTCGCGAATTGCGGGAGGCAATTGAAGGCTGGACGAAAGAGGTTGTCAGTGACTGACTCCGATCGCGATGCCCAATTTCGCCAGATGCGCCAGACGGCCCGCTCCATCTTTTCTCATGCGCTGGCGGAGTCTGCGATCGGCAAGGCTTTTGTGCGGCACGTGGACTGCGATCGCGGCGTACTGCGTGTGTCGGAAGATCTTTACGACCTTCATTCCTATTCAAGCGTTCTGGTCGTTTCGCTGGGCAAGGCTGGACACTCTATGGTCGAGGCTCTTGCCAATCGGGTTGGGAGTTCGCTCGCAGGAATCGTGGCGTCCTCGGTCCATCCGAAAGAACAAGTGCGCGGCTTTCGTTATTTCGGCGGAGGACATCCGACTCCGAATGCAGAATCGATTCAGGCTGCCAGCGCCATATTACGCGCGCTGGAGGCGCAAACCGCGTCATCGCTGGTGATTTTCATGATCAGCGGCGGAGGGTCCTCGATTGTGGAGAAGCCCATCGACGACGAGATTTCGCTCGACGATCTCGTCACGACCTACCGCGCTCTGGTTCATTCCGGTGCGCCCATCTCAGAAATTAATGCGGTGCGCAAGCATCTTTCTGCGGTAAAAGGCGGGAGATTGGCGCAGGCGGCGTTCCCGGCGCGGCAGGTCTCGCTGCTTGTGTCAGACGTACCGGACAATACGCCCGACGCACTGGCTTCCGGACCCACGATGCCGGATTCGACCTCAATCGAAGATTGTTACCGCGTGGCGCAGAAGCATGGACTGCTGAATCAATTCCCGCACTCCGCGCGCGAACTGTTTGAGCGGCACGCGCTCGAGGAAACGCCGAAAGCAGATGATCCGGCCTTCACGCGTGCGCGCTGGTGGACAGTGTTGTCAAATCGAAGCGCGGGGGAAGCGGCCAGCATGGCCGCTGAGCGGGCCGGTTTCGTCGTGCAGGTCGACAATTCCTGCGACGACTGGGACTATGCGCGGGCGGCTGAGTATCTGGTCGACCGTCTGCGCGAGTTGCGAAAGCAACATTCTCCGGTCTGCCTGATCTCCGGGGGTGAAGTCACCGTGAAAGTGACCAATGGAGGCGTGGGCGGGCGCAATCAGCAATTCGCGCTGGCATGCGCGGAGAAAATCGCGGGACAGAACATCACCGTGCTCAGCGCCGGTACCGACGGAATCGACGGAAACAGTCCGGCTGCGGGAGCCATCGTCGATGGAAGCACGCTGGAGCGGGCACAAGCGCGAGGCCTTTCAGCACAGGCTGTGCTGGAGCGATTTGATGCGTACGCGCTTTTCCACGCCCTTGGCGACGCCATCGAGATCGGTCCAACCGGGAACAACGTCCGCGATCTGCGGATTCTGCTTGCGTACTGACAGCTTGCATGCCAAACCCTGCGGTTCGAAACAAAGAGCGAAGGAAGAACTGGCACCCAGAAACTGCGCCGGTTCTCACTTCGCTCGGAATCACAGATGCTGAATCGTGTTCTACGCGGTCTTCTGCATCTGCTCGGCTTTCATTTGATCCATCTTGGCGCAGGCTTCATCCATGGCGCGCTTCATTTCATCCGCAGACATGTCCTTGACGTGCGTGCCGATGGACCACTTGTGTCCGAAGGGATCTTTCAGCTTGCCGTAGCGATCGCCCCAGAACTGATCGGAGACTGGCATTTCAACCTCGGCACCGGCTTTGACCGCACGGTCGAACGCTGCATCCACTCCGTCGAGATAGATATGCAGACCACTGGATGAACCGCCAATCGCCTGCGGCGAGAGGCAGCCGAATTCGGGGTACTCGTCGCCGAGCATGATGATGGAGTCGCCGATCATCAATTCAGCGTGCATGACTTTGCCATCCGGGCCTTTCGCCACGCCGCGTTCTTTGGCGCCGAAGGCCTCCTTGTAGAACTCGATCGCGCGCGCCGCGTCGCGAACCGTCAGAAAGGGCGTTAGTGTGTGATAACCGTCGGGAACGGGCTTTACAGCCATGGGACCTCCTCGGGGAGAAAATTTGGCGAAGGAAGTCTACACCAAAACGGCCAGGGGAATTGTAAAAAGGGAGTGAAAGTGGCTGGTGTTCTCAAAAAGGGCCGGACGCTCAAGATTTCAGGACAGAAGCTCGCAAGTCGGTTAGAAGAACCGGGTTACGCCCTCTTCCAGCACCACCACCCGATCCTTGATGCCGGCAGCGCGAGCTTCCTTTTCCAGCAACTGCAAAGGTTCGTCGACTGGCTCGTGCGAGAGCCGGAAGGTGCCGTAGTGCATGGGAACCATCCAGCGCGACTTGAGATCGAGAAAAGCGCGCGTGGCATCGCCCGGGTCGGCGTGCACGTTGCGGAATTGCGGCGGATTGTAGGCCCCGATCGGGAGCAGCGCGAGTTCGGGGGCGAGGCGCCGGCCGATCTCGCGAAAGCCGGCGAAATACGCGGTGTCGCCGGCATGATAGACGGAATGCTTGCCCGCTCTCAGCACGAAGCCGCCGTAGCCGCGGTGCGAATCCTTCAGAATGCGCGCGCCCCAGTGACGTGAAGGAACGTGCGTGACCAGCAGGTTGCGATGGCGCGAGCTCTTCCACCAGTCGAGTTCGATGATTTCGGAAAAGCCGAGGTCGGCGACGAGATCCGAAACATGCGTCGGCACGATGATGGCCGGCGCTACCCCGCGTGTGCGCAAATTGTTCTGCACGATCGCGCGCAATGACGGCCGGTGCAGGTGGTCGAAGTGGGCGTGCGACACCAGGACGAGATCGATTGCGGGGAGATCAGCAACTCGCAGGCCCGGACGGCGAAGACGCTTGAGCACAAAAAGCCATCGGGCGAAATTTGGATCGATAACAACGTTCTGCCCGCCGATTTGCACGAAAAAGCTCGCGTGGCCGATGAACGTGACACCGAGCTCGCCGTTGGTGACGAGGTTCGGCTTGTGTGTTTGGCCGCAGCGCGGAGTTACGGCCGAGTGCCGCACCAGACGGCCAAATTGGGTGGCGCGCTTACGAAGGGCCGGATTGCGAAGGGTCTGCTTGATCATCCTGCTATGAAGCCTGGTGTTTATGTAGCCTGGTGTTTTATGAAGCCAGGCCTTCCAAATCTGGCTTTCGAAGTAAAGCTTCCAACTGAAGGAGGTCTCAGCCTCCTCGATACTAGTCTTGAAGCCAACGCCATGCAGAGTAATTAGCTCGATGCCGACGCGTTTCTGATCGCGTTTTAATATGCTTATCTGATTTTAGATGACCAAGTGGGCTGCGGTGCTGCTTTTTCGTAAGGGCACAACACGGGGGTAACGTTGCTTTCTAAGAAACTTTACAAAAGCTGAGCCCGCGAGCCCACCCAGTGCGGCTCCATCTCCCGGTCGCGTCGAGTGTGACTTGTCCCATCCTGCTTGACCTTGATCGCGCCGTCATATCTAATCCCAGAGCGCGTTTTCTTCAAGGATTTTGAGGAGCGTAAGGAGAAGTTTCGAATGCGAGTGGCATTTCTGGGGTTGGGAATCATGGGCCAGGCGATGGCGACGAACCTGGTCAAGGCGGGCCACGAAGTCACGGTCTGGAATCGGACGCCGGGCAAGTTGGTGGAAGGCGCGGCAGTCGCCCAGACGCCGGCGGCTGCGGCGCAGGGCGCGGAGGTGGTGTGGATGTGCGTCTCCGATACCAACGCGGTCGAAAGCGTTCTATTTGGCGCCGACGGCGTGGAAGCGGTGCTCGGCGAAGGCATGATCATCGCCGACTCGAGCACGATTTCTCCTGCGGCCACGGTGAAATTCGCCGAGCGCATCGCCGCCCAAGGCGCGGCCTGGGTGGACGCGCCAATGACCGGATCAAAGATCGGGGCACGGGATGGAACGCTCGTGTTTATCGTGGGCGGAGCGGAAGCGCCCGTCGAAAGGCTTAAGCCCCTTTTCGCTGCGATGGGCAAGAAAATCTTCCGCATGGGCGAGACCGGTAAGGGGCAGGCAACCAAGCTGGCGATGAACCTGCAGATCGCGATGATTTTTGAAGGTTTCGCCGAAGCCATCACGCTGGCCACGAAGCTCGGAGTGGATCCGCAACAATTGCTGTCGCTGATCGATGCCACCATGGTGCGGTCGGGCGTCGTAGACTACAAGGGGCCGTTTATCCTGCAGCGTGACTTCACGCCCAACTTTCCCTTGCGGCTGATGCACAAAGACATCAAGTTAACCCTCGAGGCCGCCAAAGAGGCTCGCGTGAAGCTACCCGGCCTTGAAACCGTGGAAGAGATCTATGAAATGGCCACCGAGGATGGTCACAGGGATCTCGATTACGCGGCCACTCTGACGCTCCTGGAAAAGTGGGCTGGAGTGCAGGTGAAGGGAAAGGCCGCGTAAAACTCGGTGTTACGCCCAACCTGCATTCAGCGCGGTCCTGCAGTCAGTCCCGCAGAACTCTGGCCAGCACGTCGCGATCCACATTTCCGCCGGTGATAACAAGGCCCGCACGCTTGCCGGCTAGCGCCTGTTTTTCCTTAAGAGCTGCTGCAAGCCCCGCGGCGCCCGCTCCCTCCGCCACGTTATGCGTGTCGGTGAAGCAAATTTTCATCGCCTCGCCGATTTCCTTCTCGCTTACCTGGACAATGTGGTCGACATTCTGCAACACCCCGGCAAGCGACTCCTCGTCGGGAACGCGGCACGCCATTCCGTCGGCCAGTAAAGTTGTGACCGGGGCCGCGATCTTGCGTCCGGCTGCGAAAGATAGCGCATAAGCTGGTGCGCCTTCGGCCACGACGCCGATGATCTTTGTTTTGAGATTCAATCCGTTGCGAACCGCCGCGCAGGAACAAATACCGGAGCCCTGGCCAATGGGCACATAGACAACAGCGAGATTTGGGACCGCGGAGAAAAACTCCAGCCAATAGGTGGCTACGCCCTTGACGATGTCCCGGTGATAGGAGGGTACAAAATGCCAGCCATGTTCGTGGGCGAGATCCTTGGCGTGTTCCTTTGCCGCCTGGTAGTCATCGCCAAACTCAATCAGGTGCCCGCCCTGCGCGCGCATAGCTGCGTTCTTTTCGGGACTGTTGCCGCTCGGAACCACAATGTGAGCCGCAACGCCGAAACGCCTGGCCGCAAGCGCGACGGATTGGCCGTGATTGCCGCGTGTCGCAGTTACTAATCCGGTGATGCCCCTCTCTCGGCGAAACAGTTCTGCGGCATAAACCACCGCCGTGCGCGCCTTGAATGCGCCAATCGGCGTGTGATTCTCGTGTTTGACCCAGACTTCGGTCCCGAGTCGTTCGCAGAGCAGCGGCCAGACAATCTGCGGCGTAGGCGACATCACGCGATAGACCTGCTCTTGGGCGGCAGTGACTTCGTCGATCGTGGGCAATGCGGTGAGGGCAAGCGCTTCTTCAGGCATAAAGTGTGGTCTGAAACAACTCTTCTCTGATTCGTACGGTTCTATTCGCGATTCAAGAAAAACCATTTCCAGAAATCGGCCGCGCGCTGACGCCGGACCGGGTACTTTTCCATTACCAGCGTAATGGGTTAAATCCGGCTATTACACAAGTATTACAGTGTGCCGTGTCATTCTCCTGATAGCTTATCCGAGGTTTCTTGGTTTTTTCACCCTCGAAGACTGCGAGAACACGAGGCTCTCACTCAAACATGGACCTGCAAGAGCTGGAAAAAGTTCAAACTCCAAAAGACGAAATCAACTGGATCACGGCGATTTTCATGTCGCTCTTTCACGTGGGCGCGATTGCCGCCTTGTTCTTTTTCACGTGGAAGGCGCTGCTGCTGGCGATCTTTTTGTGGTGGGTCGCGGGCAGCCTGGGCATTGGCTTGGCCTATCATCGGCTGCTGACGCACCGCGGCTTCAAGACTTCGAAGTGGATGGAGTACTTCCTTACCCTGTGCGCCACGCTGGCCATGGAGGGCGGGCCGATTTTCTGGGTGGCAACGCATCGCATCCACCACCAGTACTCGGACCAGGAGGGCGACCCGCATTCGCCCATCGACGGCAAATGGTGGGCGCACATGGGATGGATTCTCATGGGCAAGTCCATGCACCACGACGCCACGACGCTCGCCCGCTACGTCCCCGATCTTGCCAAAGACAAATTTCACGTCTGGATCACCAAGTATCACTACGTTCCGCAGATTATTCTCGGAGCCGTTTTGTTCGCCATTGGCGGTCTGCCCTGGCTGTTGTGGGGGACGTTCTTCCGGACGGTGTTCCTCCTGCACTGCACCTGGCTGGTAAACTCGGCGACGCATTCCTGGGGCACGCGGCGCTTCGCGACTCGCGATCTCTCCACCAATAGCTGGTGGGTCGCTCTAATGACCTTCGGCGAGGGGTGGCACAACAATCACCACGCGCATCCTACATCGGCGGCGCATGGTTTTACCTGGTATGAAATTGATACCAACTGGTACGCCATCTGGACCCTGCAGAAACTCGGCCTGATCTGGGACGTCAAGCGCGTGACTCTGAAAGATGTGGAGCGGGGGCTAGTGGCGGCGCCGAATGGCCGGTTGATCGCGCCCTCGACCGCGGTAGAGTTCTGGGCAGCCGGCGACTAGGTCACCTCTTCAACAGCTTCTCCGCAGTAGCCGTCTTACGAGGCCGGCTGACGCGCATTATTTCGCGACTGCCGGCTTTATTTCGCTTGACGCTCGCGCCTTCTGTTGCCCCACCCAATCGTGAATGCGAATGCTCAGAACATCGAGCGGCAACGCGCCGCCGCTCAGCACTTCGTCGTGAAACCCGCGAATATCGAATTTGTCTCCCAGTTGGTCTTTTGAGTACTGGCGCAGCTTCAAGATTTCCAGCTGTCCAACCTTATAGCCGAGAGCCTGCCCGGGCCACGCCATGTAGCGATCGGTTTCCTCCTGCACGTCAGGCTCGTCGATCGCTGAGTGATCGTGGAAGAAATCGACCACCTGCTGCCGGGTCCAATGCTTGTAGTGAAATCCGGTATCGACCACCAGCCGGATGGCGCGCAGCATGTCATCCTGCAGGTGCCCATAGTAGCTGTAGGGATCTTGAAAGAATCCGACTTCCTTGCCCAATTCCTCAGAGTAGAGCGCCCATCCTTCGGTGTAAGCGGTGTAGAACTCGTGCTGACGAAACGGCGGCAGGCTGGGCAATTCCTGGGCAATCGAAATCTGCAGATGATGGCCGGGAACGCCCTCGTGATACGCCGTGGTTTCGGCGTCGAGAGTGGTTCGCTTCTCGTAATCCCCGGTGTTCACCATGACATGGGCTTTGCGCGAGCCATCGGGCGTGCCTTCCAGGTAATGGGTTGAGGCTTCTTTTTCGCGGAACTCCTCGATGGGCTTGACGTCGAGTTTTTCCTTCGGTAATCGTCCGAACAGATCGGGCAGCTTGGTATACATCTGGTCAATATATTTCTGGTACAGATCCAGCAGTTCCTGGCGCGAGTGCACGTGCACTTTGGGATTGTTAGGAATCGATGCGTAGAAGCTCTTCAGATCGGAAAATCCGAGTTGCCTGGCCACAGCCAGCATCCTGTCTTCGATCGCTTTGACCTGCGCCAGGCCGAGCTGATGAATCTCTTCGGGTGTAAGATTTGTAGTCGTAGATTCCTTCACCCGGAACGCATAGTACTCGTCGCCATTGGGAAGCGACCAAACGCCCGGTTCAAGGCGGCCTTTCGGTTCGTATTCATCACGGACAAACGTAGTGAATTTGGCGTAAGTAGGCAGGACGGTATCGTGAATGACCGCAAGTCCGGTTTCGCGTAGACGTTTGCGATCGGCTTCAGCAATCGCATCGGGAAACTTGTTGAACGGTTGCGCGAAAGGATTCTTGTCGGCCGGGGTAGTGGCGAGTTCGTTTGCCTGCTTGACGACCTCGCCGAGCACGCTCCTCGGTGGCATCCAGTTTTCGGCCATCCCCTTGCGCATCTGAATCTCTACCTGGTCAAAGAGCCGTGAGATTTGTTTGAGTCTTGAGATGTAGTCCTCGTAATCCTTGACGCTGTCGAATGCGAGGACGTTGACCAGCGCCGGCAACTGGATGTGAACGCCGTTTTGTTGATCCACCGGCATCTCCCACGGTTTGAAACGGGCGCCCTCCAGCGCCATTTTTAAGTCCCGAACCATCAGCTGCTTGTTCAAAACTTCCTGATCGGGGAAGCCGGTTGTGTCGATGGCCTCAAAACGCCCCAGAAAACGCCGCGTCTGTTCCAGGTCGTCATCGATGTGCTGCTCGGAAAAATCGTCGAGCTGGTCGTTGTAGCGCTTGTCGCCCAGGAACGAAGCGTAGACCGGGTTAGCCCGCATCGTGTATTCCCACTGTTCGTGTAAAAGATCGTTCAGTGCCTTGCGGCGCGCCTCGAGGTCAGGTGAGGCGGGAGCGGCGAAGGCGGGCATAGCGAGTACGGTGATGGCGAGTGAGCAGACAAGATTTCGCATAGGGACTCCAGAGTAGGCGTGCTTTAAACGTTTTCCCCAGTTGCTTGGTGAGCGGGTTCTCAGACCCGGATAATCATACCAGCGCTTCCACGCGGTAGAATCAGACAAGAAGCCATGCGCATCACGAGCCGCCGCGGAACGATCGCGTTCTTTCTCTGCCTGGGCATCGGCCTGGTGGCGCTGGCCATCGCGCTCAACGTCGGCTGGATCATCCTCAACTGGCGCGAAGGCGTGCTGCTGTTCTTCGGGATCGTCTTCTTTGCCCTCATCATCGCCGGCATGGTGGTCAACACGATTTTTCTGGTGCGCGAACTCCGGCGCAGCGAGCAGCACGACAGCTTCATTAACGCGGTCACGCATGAGTTGAAGACTCCGGTCGCTTCCATCCGATTACATCTGGAAACCTTGCAACGCCGCCCATTGCCCGAACAGCAAAAACAGGAGTTCTACAGCCTGATGCTGAGCGATACCGATCGGTTGACGGAAACGGTTGAGCAGGTCCTGCGCGCGGGACGCGCGGGCGACAAGAAGGCCGGGCGGGACAAATCGGAGGTCGACTTTCGCCAACTAGTGCGCGACTGCATGGAGGCAGCCCGCACCCGTCATCACCTGCAGCCGGGAGCGCTCCGTTATGCGGAGGTGCTGACTAACGGCAACGGGCTACGCGTGCGCGGCAGTCAGGAGGACCTGCGTACCGCCGTTTTCAACGTGCTCGACAATGCGATCAAATACTCCGGGCCGAACATCGAGGTTGCCGTGAAGCTGGAAGCTCCCGACGAGAAGCGCGTCGTGCTGAGGGTGCAAGACCACGGCGTAGGCATTCCGCCAGAAGACGTCAAACGGATTTTCAAGCGCTTCTACCGCGTCACGCACCGCTCGCTGGCGCATGTGAAGGGAACTGGTTTGGGCCTCTTTATCGTGAAGGCCATCACCCAGAAGCACGGCGGCAGAGTGTTCGCCGAGAGCGAGGGGGAAGGCAAGGGAACGACGGTCACCATCGAGCTGCCACGAATAGATGGCGAGAGCGCTGATGCGGGGAGCGGGGCATGAGCCGGGTTCTTGTGGTTGAAGACGAAGCCCATCTGGCGCAGGGATTGCGCTTCAACCTGGAAGCAGAGGGCTATTCTGCGGAGGTCGCCGGCGACGGTGAGTCGGCGACTGATCGGCTGCTGAAGAAAAAAGAGGATTTCGACGCCGTCGTGCTCGACATTATGCTTCCGGGGAAGGATGGATTCAGCGTGGTGTCGGAATTGCGCGCCGCACGCAACTACGTTCCCGTACTGATGCTGACCGCGCGCGGGCGTCCCGAGGACGTGCTGAAGGGGTTTGCCTCGGGGGCCGACGACTATCTGGCCAAGCCCTTCGACCTCTCCATTCTTCTGGCCCGGCTGCAAGGATTGTTGCGGCGCAGCGAATGGATGCGTACGCAAGCAGCGGGAAATCAGCCACTGGCCACGCAATCCGCCGGCGCCGTCGGCGACTTTGATACCTTCACGTTCGCCGGCAAGACCATCAATTTCGGCACACTCGAACTGCATTCCAACGACACAACGATTCATCTGACGCTGATGGAGTCGGAACTGCTTCGGCACCTAGTCCGCAACGACGGACGCGTGGTCTCGCGCAAGCAGATTCTCGAAGAAGTCTGGGGACTCCACGAGGACACCGACACGCGCGCCATCGACAATTTCATGGTGCGCTTGCGGCGCTATATCGAAGACGACCCCGCCAACCCGCGCCACCTCCTTACGGTGCGGGGAGTGGGATATCGGTTCATGGCAAACCCCGAGAAGAAGTAGCAAGGTTTCTGGCTATGCGCGGCACAACTCACCGATTAGAGTTTCCCTGCGATCGATTGCGATGTCATCCATCCGGCCGAGCACCGTTACATAGAGGGAAATCGAAATCACGGAGAGTCCAAGAAAGACCGCGGTTGCGATCCACAGGTTGTGGTAGAGCCTGCCGATGATAAAAGCTCCCGCGCCAATACCAACTGTAAGGAGTTGCACTCCCAGGCTCGCGAGCACGGTGGTTTGCGAGGCGTTCTGACGACCAAAGGTCGCGAAGTCACGCTTTTTCGGCGTGTAGATCGAGAGCAGGTTGCCTGCGGTGAAGTTTAACGGCGCCGCGAACAAGAGCCCGGCCAGGGTCGCGATGGAGATCGCCGGCGTCGGCGGGCCGTAGAAAAAGCTGACGGCAATCCACGCCAGCAGCGTATCGGCCACGAGGATCGCGGCGTGGGTAAGATTCTTTCCCAGCACAATCTGCCGAAATCGCGCCGGTGACGCGTAGAAGAACTGCACTCCGGCTCCGTCGCCGCCGAAACTGTTGTAGACCAGGTTGGTGAGCACGACCAGGGCATAAGCCACCGCTCCCGGGAATGCCATGTTGGGTGCGCGAGTCAGAACTGTCGAATGCCGCATCGCGCTCATCGGTCCCAGGCGAAAGATCAGCAACATGAAAATCGGCATGATCAGCGTGAGCAACATGGGACCGCTGCGGCCGAGATAACGCATTTCCTTTTCGAAAACCGCGGCTACCGATGGCGAAAACCCGGGAAGATCCCACCCCATTGGCACACTTTGTACCGGTGCGATGGCGGGCCGCGCAGCGGCTTCGCTGAGATTCTCGCCCAGAAATTGCCGGTGCAGACGCAAGTGCAACAGATACCCGATCGCGACCGTTAGCGTCCCCAGGAAGAGCAGGGAGGTGAAACCCACCAGGTACTCGCCGTGCACGACCTGTGCAATCGAGTCGCCGGTCAAACCCGGAGGCAGCACACCTTGGACCTGCGCCGCGATCTCTGCCGCCCGTTTGAGCTGCGGGCTTGGCCTTCTCTCGAAGCGCTGGGTCATTGGTCCAATCAACTGGAAACTGAGCATGAAGAGAATGAACAACACGCCCAGGATCTCGCGCGTGCGCCTTTGCGCCAGCCAGCGCTCGACCCAGGCGAAAACCGTTTGCATGAGCACAAGATTGAAGACCGCGAAGGTCGTCAGCACAACGAATGCCCAGGGCGCGAGGGCGGGCCGCGCAACGCTGACACCAAGGAAAACACCGAACAAGCCTATGCTGCCGAGCGCGCTCGCCGGATCGAAAAAGCCGTAGGCCAAGCGGATCACAAAGTACGATCGGTAGGTTACCGGGAAACGCAGCAGATCCGATGAGTCCGGGTTGTTGGTGAAGGCGGTAGCCATCACCGGGAAAACCTGCCAGAAGAAAAATACGGGCCACAAGAGCGCGACGAGGAACTCCGATTTGTTCTCAGAAACGAACCACCAGGCCAATCCGGCAGCGGCGGCAAATCCCCCGAATCCGCCGAACGCGAAAGCCAGGGTGATGATCACGCGCGAGACGAGTTCGGTCTTGCCACGCGCGGTGCGCAAACCATTCACGAACATGCGCCAGCGCAGGTCGGCGATGGCTCTCAATTGGCCGCGGCGCTGGGCGGAGATATTCATGCGACTCTGTACATCTCACTGCCTCGGGTGGACGATGGCATTATCCCAACCACGAAAGCTCCTGCTCGGTGCGTCTTCCGCCGACGATGCGGAGGAAAATCTGTTCCAGGGTTAGCTTTTCGCCAGAGGCGGCCACATCGCCGGTTGTGGCCGGCGCCTGCGCCTCGACACCGGCCCGCAGTTCCTCGAGTGAACCCTGCGCGACCAGGCGTCCCTGATGAATGATCGCCACGTGGCTGCAGAGGCGCTCGACAATTTCGAGCACATGCGAAGTCAGGAAAACCGTGGCCCCGCGGGCGATCATCCCCTGCAGCATGGATTTCAACGTGCCTGCGGCGATCGCGTCTACGCCCTCGAACGGCTCATCCAGAAACAGAACCCTCGGCCCGTGGATGACGGCCGCGGCCAGCGCCAATTTTTTCTGCATGCCGTGAGAATAGTCCGTCACCAGCTTCTTCGGCTCACCTGCAAGTTGCATAAAATCGAGCAGCTCGGCGGCTCGCTTGGCCGCGGTTTCGCGGTCCAGGCCATACATGCGCCCGGCAAAGCTAAGAAACTCGGCCCCGGTCAGACGTCCAAACAAAGCCATGCCTTCGGGTACTACACCGATCTGCCGTTTGACCTGGACCGGATGGGCAACAAGATCAAGACCGAGAATCTCAATTCGCCCGGAACTGGGAGCGAGCAAGCCCGTGAGCATTTTGATGGTCGTGGATTTGCCGGCGCCGTTCGGGCCCAGAAATCCGAAAAACTGCCCGGGCGCTACGCGCAGGTTCACGTTGTCGACCGCAACAAGCTCTCCAAAACGGCGGGTCAAGCCTTGCGTGGAGATGGTGGGCGCTGAGTCCATGAAACAACTGAATCTAGCACAGGCAGAGGGATGAGCGTGGTCCTCCCAAGGGAGTGCAGTGAGTCTGAACTATAATGGCTCGCACACATTTATGGCGCTGGCCTCCGGTACCAAACTCGGCCCCTACGAAATCCTCACAGCTTTGGGCGCAGGCGGCATCGGCGAGGTGTACCGCGCTCGTGACACGCGGCTGGACCGCGAGGTCGCGGTCAAGATTCTTCCTTCGCATCTGTCGGAGAATGCTGAGGCCAAGCAGCGCTTCGATCGCGAAGCGAGGACCATTTCTTCACTGAATCATCCCAACATCTGCACGCTTTACGACGTCGGCCACCAGGATGGGATCGACTTCCTGGTGATGGAGTACCTGGAAGGCGAGACCTTGGCGGACCGGCTGTGCCGAGGCGCGCTTCCGATTGAGCAGGTTTTGAAAAACGGAATTGAAATCTGCGACGGTCTTGAGAAGGCTCACCGCAGCGGAATCGTCCACCGAGACCTGAAGCCGGGTAACATCATGCTGACCAAGAGCGGCGCGAAGTTGATGGACTTCGGCCTGGCGAAGGCGGCAGTAATACCGACTGCCGTAGCTTCTTCCAGCCTGACGGTAACTCTCTCGACTCCTGCAGCCAGCCATCCCTTGACGGCGCAGGGTGCGGTGGTCGGGACGTTCCAGTACATGGCGCCGGAACAGGTCGAGGGCAAAGAAGCGGACCCACGTTCAGATATTTTTGCCTTGGGCGCAGTTCTGTATGAAATGGCAACGGGGAAGCGGGCGTTCGAAGGTAAGTCTGCGGCGAGCGCGATGGCGGCTGTGTTGGAAAGGGAGCCAGCGCCAATCTCTTCCATCCAGCCGATGACGCCGCCGGCGTTTGAGCGGTTGGTAAAGATTTGCCTGGCCAAGGATCCCGACGAACGCTGGCAAACCGCGCATGACGTCAAGCTGCAACTCAAGGAAATCGCGCAAGCCGGATCGCAAGCCCCAATTCAGGCGGGTGCGGCGCCGCTACTCGCGTCGGCTCGGCTTAAAAGCCGATGGGAGTGGGGAGTTGCAGCGGTACTCGGCGTGGTGGCGGCAGGAGCGCTCGTTGCGGCGTATACAGCCGGCCGGCAGCCGATGCCAGTAATACGGACAGAGATCAATCCGCCAGAAAAGGCGCATTTCAACTTGTCGGGCGATAACTCCGGGCCGGCCGTTATTTCTCCCGACGGGCACTACATCGTTTTTGCCGCCACCGGAGCCAATGGAATCCAACTGTACCTGCGCGCTCTCGACGACGTGAATTCACGGCCTCTTCCAGGCACGGAAGGAGCCATGTTTCCGTTCTGGTCGCCCGACAGCCGTTCCATCGCCTTCTTTACCGCGGACAAACTCAAGCGCGTGGATGTGAGCGGCGGATCCGCCGTCAGCATCTGCGATGCTTCGATCCCGCGCGGCGGCAGCTGGAATTCAGACGGTACGATCCTCGCGGCCCTGTATTACAACGCCGGCATTTTTCGCGTACCGGCCAGCGGAGGAGTGCCCACCGCAGTCACCAAGGTGGACTACGTCACGTATTCTTCGCATCGCTGGCCCTTCGCTCTGCCCGACGGAAAGCATTTCCTCTATCTCGCGGTGAACCACGATGCGCCCACCGGGCCCAATACGGCGATATTCTTTGCCTCGCTCGATGGCAAAGAGAACCGGCTCCTGTTCAGTTCGTTGTCCAATGCAATCTATGCGGCGGGGCACCTGCTCTTCATGCGGGAAAACTCGCTGATGGCCCAGCCGTTTGACTCAGCCGCCGGGAAATTCACGGGCGAGCCGAAGACGCTCCACGAAAACGTCCAATATGACAGCGCGATCTGGCGCGCGAACTTGAGCGTTTCCGGGAACGGCATGATGATTTATGCCTCCGGCGGGATTTCCGGCTCGGAGATCCTCGGTTGGTACGACCGCAGCGGAAAACAGATCGGGACGGTCGGCGACCCGGCCACGTTTCAGGAATTGGAGCTTTCTCCGGACAATAAACAACTGGCTGTCACCGATATGAACTCGGCCGCGGCTACGATCTGGATCTACGATCTGGAAGGCAAACCGAGAACACGGCTTGCGTATAACAGTGGCGTAACCCGCAACCCGATTTGGTCGCCCGACGGACGCGAAGTCGCATTCACCTCTCACCAGCAGCAAGGTATCTCAACCCAGACGACAAGCGGCGGCACACCGGAACGGACATTGTTATCCTTGCCCTCAAGAGGCGGCATTTCTGCGCAACCGGGAGACGCTGGATTTGGCGCGGTCACGAGTTGGTCGCACGACGGTCGTTATCTGATGTACGAACAGGCATCGACGCTCTGGGTGCTTCCCATGTCCAGTGACAAAAAGCCCGGCGATAACAAGTCCGACGATCGCACGCCAATCAAGTACACGTCGGGGCGCCAGGGCGCATTCTCGCCCGACGGCCGCTGGGTAGCGTATGTCTTCGTTCAACCTGGCAGTGTCCCCGAGATCCTCGTCGCGCCGTTTCCGTGGACCGGAGCGAAGTGGCAGGTTTCACAGGGGCTCGGCGCGGAACCGCGGTGGCGGGCCGATGGCAAAGAACTCTATTACTACGACCTTTCCCAGTTATTCGCTGCCGAAGTGAATGGCGGTAGCACGACGTTCCAGGTCGGCACCAGCAAGCCGCTGTTCCACCTGGCACTGACCGGTCTCTCCATGGAATACTCTCCGTCCCGCGACGGGCAGCGATTCATCGCCATCACACCGAGGGAAGGTTCTTCGCAGCAACTAACCCTGGTCCAGAACTGGACGGTTGAATTAGCGAGACAGTAGCCAAATTGGCGAGCAAGAAAACGCCCCGGCTGGAAGCGGGGCGTTTCTGGCAGAACTACGGGGCTCTTAGAACAAATTCCACAGGAACTGGTTGTAGACCTCGTGGTGGAACTGCACCTCGGCGGGCTTGACGACCGTTCCCAACAGACGAGGGCAGCGGTCGGCGGACGCCTGTTTCAGGTCGGCATACCGGGCTTTTACATCTTCACCCAGCAGTTTCGTCGTCCATTCGGCATTGCGGAAATTCTCAATCGCCGTGTAGATGTTGTCGGGCAGGTAACGCTCCTTTCCGGCGCGCAGATCCTTGATCTTGGCCGTCGTGCCTTCGATTCCAGTTTTGAAAATGCCGAGCATGACCAGGTACGGATTGGCGTCGGGCGCAACGGCGCGCACTTCGGTGCGCATGCTGCGCTCGTTCCCGATGGGAATTCGGATCATCGCGCCGCGGTCCACCGCCGACGCCTTGAGCTGATTTGGCGCCTCGAAGTGTGGGTCCAGGCGGCGATACGCATTCACGCTGGAGTTGAAAATCAAGCAAAGATCGTTGCCGTGCGTGAGCACACGGTCGAGAAATTCGTAGCCGAGCTTGCTGAGTTTTTCTTCACCCTTCGGGTCCCAGAACAAGTTCTTGCTGTTCTTGCTGATGGAGACATTGGTGTGCATCCCGCTGCCGTTCACGCCGACGACCGGTTTCGGCAAAAACGACGCCGTGAGACCCATGTTGCGGGCGACCTGGCGGCAGATTCGCTTGTAAAGTTGAATCTGGTCGGCCGCGGCCACCACTTCGCCGTAGCCGTAGTTGATTTCAAACTGTGACGGCGCGACTTCCGGATGGTCTTTTTCGTTCTGAAAGCCCATCGAGCGCTGCACTTCCGCCGTCGTGTCGATGAAGGAGCGCAGCGGGTCGCCGGGCAGAGAATGGTAGTACCCGCCCGTGTTGACGTATTCGAACTTGCCGGTTTCGTGATAGCGGCGCTCGGCATCGGGCCCCTGAAACAAGAAACCTTCGATTTCGTTGGCCGCGTTAAGCGTGTAGTTCTTTTTCTTGTGCTGGTCCGTCGCGAACAGCTTGAGCACGCTGCGAATGTCGGCGTTGTAAGGTTCGCCGTTCTTGTCGATGACTTCGCCGAACACCAGCACTTTGCCGGGACCAAACACGTCGGCCGGCGCCCAGTAAAACGCCGCCCAGTCAATACCCAGGCGCAGGTCGCTCTCGCGCTGCGCCGTGAAGCCCCGGATGGAAGAGCCGTCAAAAGTAAGGTTGTCGTAGCTTTTGAGCAGGAATTTCTTGTCATAGTCGAGCATGTGCAGGCGCCCTTCCAGATCGCTGAAGAGCACCGTCACGGCCTTGATCCGCTTCTCGTCCGTCAGGTATTTGAGCCGTTCTTCCTGAATCTTGTGTGCGGCTACGCGGTTCTTGCGCTGCTCCTTTGCTTTGAGGTTGAGTTCTTCCAGTTCGTCGTATGGGATGGCCAGGAAATTACGCAGTTCTGTGGACATGGATGTAGGTCAGTCTCCTTCGGTGGTCGAAATTATGATTTGGGCAAAGCAACAGTGCAACAACAAGGGGAGTTGAATTGGCTGGTTTCAACACGCTGGCTCAAACTGGAAGGATAACGCGGGAGGCGAGACCCGGCCAATCGAAAAAGCTGATGCGGGGCATAAAAGGGATTTATTTCGGGAATGGCAAGTCTTTTCGCAGCCACACGACTATTGACGACCGGGACTATTGGCGGTGCGCCGAAGCGCCCGCCGCCAGTTCCCGCAGAGTCGTCAAGAACCCTGCGGCCGTGCGTGAGTCAGCCAGAGCGTCGAGGGCAACGGTCGCGGAGAACTGCGGCGACTTCGGATGGAAACGCACCTTCAGGACATCCTGCTGGCGTACGGCCATCAAGGCATTGAGTTCGGCGGCCGGATCCTGAGTCCAGTGAGTGCGCGTGGTCAGGATGACGGGCCCGGGCTCGTAGACATCCCACTCGCGGCCGTCGCGGCGGCGGGTGGTGACCCCGTGCGTATGGGCGCACCAGCGGTGTCGCGTGACTTCAAGATGAAACGTGGGTGATCCGCCGAGGTCGGCCTCGAAGGTCAGAGTCTCTTTTTGCTTGCGCCAGCAGCTCACCAGCCACTGGATGGGAAGCGGCCGTGGCCGGAACTTCACGGTGACGCGGGCGTTCTCAAAGCTGCGGGAAGGGAATTGCAGTCGGGCGTAAAGGCGGGAGCTGTTCAGCCAGTGCGAATCGAGGACGCGTCCCTTGCCCGCGCAAGCGGATTGCACCCAGCGCAAGGCCTCACTGCCTTTGCGGCGGTTGTAGGCGGTAAACAGGCAGTACCACAACCCCAGGGCCACCACCGCTGTCACCACGTCGATCAGTAAAAGGCGCCCCACCAGATACGCTCCCCACAAGCTTTTCTTCTGATGTCGATGGTACGTCCGAGGTTGCGACCGGAGCAAGGGGCCAATGGGCTCCAAGACGGATTTTTTGCAGGAATTTGACTGGAGGGCTGTGGAAAAACTGGAACCGGACCCAAAGCCATATCGCCAGGGCTGAAGCAGCCTGACCTCAGCCAAGCTGACTGTACCCGAGTATGTCGCCCGCTACAATTACGGCGTGGCCTTCGTCATCCGCGATTTCAAGCCCGAAGACTTCGAGACGCTTTGGCGTCTGGATCAGGAATGCTTTCCGCCGGGAATCTCCTACTCCAGGCAGGAACTGAAAATCTATATCCGCCGCCGGGGAGCGTTCACTCTGGTGGCGGAAGACCCTGACCACGCTCAATCCGACGGTGACCAGGCGTCGGTCACGGGGTTCATCGTGGCTCAGGGTGGAACAACAGGTCACATCATCACGATCGATGTTGCCAAGTCGGCTCGCCGCTCTGGTGTCGGCTCGCGATTACTGGCGGCCGCAGAAAAGCGGTTGCAGGCTTCGGGTTCAGAAGCCGTTAGCCTCGAAACCGCTGTCGACAACAGTGCTGCTCTGGCGTTTTACAAACGCCACGCTTACAGCGTAGTGCGTGCTTGGCCCAGGTATTACTCGAACGGCATGGACGCGCTGGTGTTGAGCAAAAATCTGTAAGCCGCACGGATTCTGCATACGTCGTCCAGCACGATGTACTTCTGATTTGCCCTTCCGAGTCTCCCAACTGCCTCCTCCGATGGGAAAATAAGTGAAAGATTGAATCTCTCTTGTGCGAGGTACCGGGTCGTGACAATCCACCACGTAGTCCGCACGGCTTATGTGTCCCTGGCAGCCGCTCTGCTCTGTCTGTCTGGCTGCGGTTCCGTCGCGCGAGTCGACAGTTCTCCTGCGTCGGCTGCTCACAGCCAGTCCGCCCAGTCGGCGCCCAGTGCACGTTATGGAATGGCTGCCGTGCCGCTGCGACCAGACGATGTCACAAACGACACCAATCCCGGCGCGAAGTTCCAGGGCTGCTGGTACAAGGAAGGCAAAAAGTATTATCAGGGTGTCTACGTGACAGTCACGAATCCGGGGGAGTACGCGTTCAACGCCGACCTGTATTACGGCACGACCTGCAATCCGAACACCCCGGCGGATTCGTTCGGCAACGGGCAGATAATCGACTTCGGCGGCTTCGGCTACATTTTCTGGTTTACCGCTTTTGCCAACAAGCGAGACATGTCCGCCATCTGGCAAGTCGGAAGCGACACATCACAGTGCGTGGACTATAAAACCGCTCCCATCTGTCAATAAGCCTCCGCTCGCAAGACCGCGCGCTCTCGCGCCTCGCAGAAATCATTTGCCCTTTGGCGCGTTCTCCAGATAACTTGCCATGTCGGGGCGCACGACATGAAAGTTGCCAGCATAAAAGTAGCAATTCAGGGAGAATGTGGATCATTCAGCCATGAGGCCGCGGAGCGCATGCTGCCGCGTTGCACGATCGTCCCGTGCGCGAGATCGGTAGAAGTCTTCGATCAACTAGAACGCGGATCAGTGCAGGCCGCGGTAATCCCGATTGAAAACACGCTGGCCGGCACCGTGGCCGAGCACGCCGATCTTCTGGTTGCCCGCGATGTGTTCATCCAGGCGGAGCACCGGCTGCGCATTGCGCATAACCTGATTGCCGCGCCGGGCGTGAAGCTGCGAGCTTTGCGCCGCGTGCTGTCGCATCCGGTGGCGCTCGACCAGTGCCGTAATTTTTTTCGCCGCCATCCGCACATCGAAGCCGTGCCCTTCTACGACACGGCAGGCAGCGTGAAGCACGTGATCGCGAACCGATTGACCGATGCTGCAGGAATTGCGGGGCGTCAGGCCGCTGCGGAATATGCCGGCAAAATCCTGCAGGCTGGCATCGAAGACGACAAGCAAAATTTCACTCGCTTCTTTCTGATTCGCAAGCTGGCCAAACCGGCCGCGCGCGGGACTAGGACAAAGGTCGGCAGTCGCGGCTTTCACGGTCTGATTCCTCGCGGAGCGAACAAGACTTCGATTGCTTTTCAGGTGAAGAACGTACCCGGAGCGCTCTTCAAGTCGCTCAGCGTCTTCGCCCTGCGCGACATCAGCCTGAGCAAGATCGAATCGCGTCCAATGCGCGGGCGGCCGTGGGAGTACGTGTTCTATGTGGATTTCCTGCGCGGCGACGATGAAGCAGCGCGCAATGCGCTGCGCCATCTGGGCGAGGTGGCCGAGTTCGTCAAAGTGCTGGGCATTTACCGCGCGGCCTGAGCGGCCTGCCCCAACGGTGAGGTCAAAACGCGAAAAGTCGGCGACCCGGAAGTCGCACCGGCCTGTGACCGTGCACACATCCAACTGGTGGCTTGAGGCATAGACTCTTGCATGGTAGCGCCGGAGTAGTTTGTCTTCCGGACATTCCAATAATCCAGGAGGAAGGAATTATGCGTTTGCTGAAAGTGGTGGGAATCGTCATCTGCGTGTTGGCCCTGGGGTCGTTCGCCGTTGCAGCAGAAAAAAATATGGGCATTCGTGACACGTACAAGGTCACCTTTGAAGTTCCCACGCGGGTTGGGACCGCCCTGTTGCCGGCGGGAGACTACGTGATCCGCCATACCATGCAGGGAACGGATCACATCATGGTGTTTCAGAGAAGCAAGAGTCCCGAAGTTAAGGTGAAGTGCACTCTGGTTCCACTCGGGCAGAAAGCCGAGGTAAATCAAAAGATATACAAACAGAATGCTGCCAATGAAAGGGTGTTGGAGGAGTTAGTTTTCCGCGGCGATACCGCGAAGCACGTTTTCTAAGGCTGCGGCACCAGTTTTGGTCGTAAGGCCGGTAGGTAGCTTTGCGCTTTCTCGCTCGAGATGGGAACGACCCGCTGCATGCCCTGAGTTCGACCTTGTGTCCGCGACTCCCTGAACCGGATCTGCACAGAGCCAGTGTCAATTTCTTGCTTGGCAAGCAGGCCATGTCCGCGTTAGCCTCAGCACCTTAGGCACGGTGCCATGCTTGCCGATCCAGGAATAGAATTTGACATGGTGTATTGACCTGCGGGAGGAGATCTGAAACCTTTCCCTCCCGTGCCTCATCTAAACTTGAGCGAGTTACACTCAAGGAGAGTTATGACCCAACAGCCGCCCATCGAGCGCACTCCTAAGTTCCAGGAAACAAACGATCAAAGGGCTCTTCCCGTACTGCCGGTGAGGGACACGGTTCTGTTCCCGCACGCGGTCTTGCCGTTAACCGTGGGACGAGAAAGCTCGGTGCAGCTCATCAATTCCTTGGGCGAGGATAAGACCATCATTGTGGTCGCCCAGCGCGAGGCGCGCGTCGACACGCCTCAGCCCAGCGACCTGTATACGGTCGGAACCTCCGCCGTCGTCCACAAAGTCGTCAAGATGCCCAACCAGAGCCTGTTTGTGTTCGCCGAAGGCATGGAGCGGGTGCACCTTGGCGAATTTACGCAGCTGACGCCCTTCATGCGGGCACACTATGCTCCCATGCCCGAGGGCACCGCGCCCGCCGTCACATCAGAGATTGAGGCTCTGCAGCGCAACGTGCTTACGCTGTTCCAGCAGATCGTTGCCGGCTCGCCTACGCTCTCCGACGAACTTTCCACGGTCGCGATGAACATCGATGAACCCGGCCGCCTGGTCGACTTCATTGCGTCGTCGCTGCCGTCGCTTTCCACGCCGGACAAGCAAGACACACTCGAAACCACCGATGTGCAGGTGCGCCTGCAGAAGATCAACCAGCATCTGGCCAAGGAACTCGAAGTTCAGCAACTGCGCAACAAGATTCAAAGCGAAGTCCAGGACCGCGTCCAGCAGACTCAGCGCGAGTATTACCTGCGTGAGCAGATGAAGGCCATCCAGAAGGAGCTGGGCGAGCAGGACGAAGGCCAGCGCGATGTTGAAGATCTGAAAAAGAAAATTGAAGAAGCGGGCATGCCCGACGACGTGAAAAAAGAGGCGCTCAAGGAATTGGGCCGCCTGTCGCGCATGTCACCCATGGCTGCCGACTATTCGCTCACTCGCAACTACATCGAGTGGCTGGCTATCTTGCCGTGGGCGAAAACCTCAGGCCAGGAAATCGAGATTCCCAAGGCCAAGGAGATTCTCGATCATGACCACTACGATCTCGAGAAGGTAAAGAACCGCATCCTCGATTATCTGTCGGTGCGTCGCCTGAAGCCGAGCATGAAGGGGCCGATTCTGTGCTTCGTGGGACCTCCCGGCGTCGGCAAGACTTCGCTCGGTAAGTCGATCGCCCGTGCGCTCGGCCGCAAGTTCGTGCGGCTATCGCTCGGCGGGGTGCACGATGAAGCGGAAATTCGCGGCCATCGTCGCACGTACATCGGCGCTTTGCCAGGGCAGATCATTCAGGGCATTCGTCGCGCCGAAACGAAAGATCCCGTGTTCATGCTCGACGAAATCGATAAGGTAGGCCGCGACTTCCGCGGCGACCCGGCTTCGGCCCTGCTGGAAGCGCTCGATCCCGAACAGAACTCGACGTTCCGCGATAACTATCTGGACGTGACCTTCGACTTGTCGAAGGTGCTCTTCATCACGACCGCCAACATGCTCGATCCCGTTGCCGAGCCGCTGCGCGACCGCATGGAAATCATCGAACTGCAAGGTTATACGGAAGAGGAGAAAGTGCACATCGCGTTCCAGTATCTGATTCCGCGGCAGATCGACGAAAACGGCATCACGGTGGAGCAGATCGAATTTCCCGAGGACGCGGTGCGCTACGTCATCCGCCATTACACGCGGGAGGCGGGCGTGCGCAATCTGGAGCGCAACCTCGGCACCATTTGCCGCAAGCAGGCGCGCCGAATGGCGGAAGGGAAGACCGACAAACTCACGGTGACCCAAGAAGTTATTCAGGAATTTCTTGGCGGCATCAAGATTCGCACTGAAGGTGAAATCGCCGAACGTACCGAGCGCCCGGGAGTCGCAGTCGGACTTGCCTGGACGCCGGCTGGCGGCGATGTGCTGTTCGTCGAGGCCAACGCCATGAAAGGCAAAGGCGGATTCACCATGACCGGGCAAATTGGCCAGGTTATGCAGGAATCCATGCAGGCGGCGCTGACCTGGGTGCGCTCGAACGCGGAGCGGCTTGGTCTGGATGCAGATTTCTTTGCCAGTCATGACCTTCACATTCACGTGCCCGCAGGCGCGATTCCGAAGGATGGACCTTCGGCCGGAGTCACCATGGCGACGACTCTAGTCTCGCTCCTGACGGGGCGCAGAATTCAGCCGCTTGTCGCTATGACGGGCGAAATTACCCTGAGCGGAAACGTGCTTCCGGTGGGCGGAATCAAGGAAAAAGTGCTCGCCGCCAAACGGGCCGGCGTCCGCGATGTGATTCTGCCGGCGGAAAACAAGACGAATGTGGAGGAAGATCTCACGCCCGAGCAACTGGAAAACCTTGCCGTTCATTACGTCAAGACCATTGACGAAGCTCTTTGCATTTCGTTGCCCATGGTCGGCGAGAGTCCTGCAAGCAAGGTTTCAGCCCCGAAGGATTCCAAAGACTATCGTCCAGAGCCGAGGAAGCAGACGGAACCGCTCACTGACAAAGTGCTGACAACACGGGCGTGACTGCAAGGTTGGCTCGACTGAAAAATAAAGGCCTCACGTCTGAGGAGACGTGGGGCTTTTTATTTGCGCTGCGGTAGACTTACGGTTCGTCGGCTTATGCAAGTCCGCGTGCTTTTCTTCGGGATGCTGAAAGACCTCGCGGGGAAGTCATCCGACCTGATTGACCTTCGGGACGGCGCCTCGCTTCGCGACTTGCTGGCCCACTACGAATTGCAGGTTCCGCGACTGAAGGAATCGCTGTCGGCCGTGGCAATGGCGGTAAATCAGGAGTACTCGGGCCCAGATACCAGACTGCATTCTGGAGATGAAGTGGCATTGCTTCCTCCAGTGAGCGGCGGATCGGAAAAGACTTCGAGCGACGCTGTCGCAGTAAAGTCCCGCCGCGCCTCGATCGTGCGCGATCCCATCGACACCCAGCGCGTGCTGGCTGAGCTCAAGCGCGGCGAGGATGGCGCCGCCCTTGTTTTCGAAGGCGTGGTCCGCAACCAGACCCGTGGCCGCCGCACGCTCTATCTCGATTATGAAGCCTATGAAGGCATGGCGTTGCAACAGATGGAATCGCTGGCTGCGCAAGCTCTGGAGAAGTTCCAGATCCGCGACGTTGCCATTGTGCACCGCCTCGGGCGGCTGGCCATTGGAGAGACTAGTGTTCTGATTGCAGTCGCCTCTGCCCATCGCGCCGCTGCCTTTGAAGCCTGCCGCTGGCTCATCGACACGCTCAAGCGCACAGTTCCCATCTGGAAGAAGGAATACTTCGAGGACGGCGCCGTGTGGGCGGATGGCGAACCATTCCCGGCCGAAATTCCCCGCGCAAATCGTTCTGCCTGAGGCAGCCCGGCGTGAGGTCGCGCCTTCTAAGTACACGGCCAAGGTCGCCATTCGATTTCTCTTGCTGTTCGGGATTTCGGTCGTTCTGATGCGGCGGGAACGCCCTGAACCTCGGAGAGCCAACTTTGCAAAGGTATAATTCAGTCACTCGATGAGAAAACTCGCCACCTGTCACCCTGTTGCGTGCCTTTTCCTGTTCGCCTGCTTTTCATGGGGCGGAGTGCTGTGGGCGCAGCAGACGGCCGCGCCGCCGACAAAACCGCCTGATCAATCCCGGCCTGAGACGACCCTGAAGGTCGATGTCAACCTGGTCAATGTTTACGTGACGGTCACCGATGCCCACGGCTCTCCGATTGGCGGCCTTACGAAGGAAAATTTCGTTCTCAACGAGGACGGACACGAGCAGAAAATTGCCGTGTTCGACCGCGAATCAGCGTTGCCGCTTTCCATCGCTCTCGCGGTCGACACCAGCTTGAGCACGCGGCACGACCTGCCGCTTGAAATCGCATCGGCAAAGCGGTTCGCGCAGGACATTGTGCGCCCGATCGATGCGCTCTCGGTCTATGGGTTCAGTGAGGTCGTTCGCGAAGCGACTCGCGGATTTACCCCCGACCTCAAGCAGATCGACGAGAGCCTGGATCACATCCGAGTAGGCGCGGCCACAGCGCTCTACGACGCGATCTATCTGGTCTCCCGCGCCTTGGACAAGCGCAAGGGACGGAAAGTCATCGTGCTGATTACCGATGGCGGAGACACGATCAGCAAAATAGATTACAAACAAGCGGTACGTGCAGCGCAGGAAGCCGAGGCGCTGGTCTACTCGATCATTGTGGTGCCGATCGAGAGCAGTGCCGGCCGCGAAACCGGCGGCGAGCATGCCCTGATCCAGCTCTCGGAGGACACGGGCGGCAAGTACTATTATGCGACCTCGATGGCGCAACTGGACGACGCTTTTCATAAAATCAGCGACGAACTCCGAACCCAGTACCTGCTGGCCTACTATCCCTTGCAGCGTACGTCGTTCTCCCAGTTTCGCCGCATCGAAGTGAAGGTGGTGGGTGTGCCGGAATCGCCGGCGTATCGCGTTCGCCATCGCGCCGGTTACTACACGGTTAAGTCTGATTTTTAGGATGCCAAAGAAACCGCGGCGTATTCGCGAGTATATCTTGAACTATTTTATGTAATCTTAAGAATACAAATAAGTAATAAGCTTCTGAACTGCGCGCTTGCGGCCAGGAGACTTTTGCTTCCGCGGAGCTGGCATAAGCTTTTGCCGACAACCACGCGTCTGTCCGGCCTTGACGAAAGCCGCAACTGGCTGAAAGAGTGAAAGATTCGGCGAATCGCATTACAACGAAAAGGAAGGTGCAGGATGTGGAAATCCGGTTCCCCCGGTGTAGGTGCACGAATGAGTCTGGCTGCGCGATTCAACGCACTTATATTTGTCGCCGCAATATTGGTGGGGATGACTCTTTCACTCTCCGCTCAGACGACCATCAGCACGGGCAGCATCGTGGGAATCATTAGCGATCCGCAGGGCGCGGCAGTTGCCGGCGCCAAGATCACGATCACCGACAAAGCCACCGGCCAAGTAATTACAACGGCCAGCACTTCGACGGGAACCTATGCGTCCCAGGCACTGATTCCGAGCAAATATACAGTTCGCGTGGAAGCCCCGAGGTTTAAAACGCCAGAAACCATCATCACCGTGGAGGTAGGAGTCACGTCGTCGGCGAATTTTCGGCTGCAGTCGGGGGCACCGGGAGAAGTGATGCAGGTGCAGGCTACCACACTGCAAGTAAACACCGAGCAAGCCACGGTGCAGGGCGTGCTGAATCCTGCGCAAATCGAGAATCTTCCGCTCAACGGCCGAAACTTCCTCGACCTGGCGCAACTGGAGCCGGGCGTTCAGATCCAGGATGGCGGGAACATCGATCCGACCAAAAACGGTTTGTCATCAATATCGCTCGGCAGCCGTTTTGGGCGCACGGCGCGCATCGAAGTCGATGGAGTGGACACCAGCGACGAAACCGTGGGCACCACGACACAGAATACTCCCCAGAGCGCCATTCAGGAGTTTCAGGTCCAGCAGTCGCTGCTGGATTTGTCCACCGAGTTGACCTCTTCAGGTTCCGTCAACGTCGTGACCAAGTCGGGGACGAACGATCTTCACGGTGGGGGTTACTACGCGTTTCGCAAACAGCAGTTCGACGCCAACCTACCGGGTGCGTCCGACACTCCGTTGGAGAGAAATCAATTTGGCGGCAACTTCGGCGGCGCCCTCATCAAGAGCAAGCTCTTCTTTTTTGGAGATCTCGAGCGCAACAAGCAAGACTTTAATCTGCCCGTTTTTGGCGGTCCTCCGTTTCAAACCGACTCAACATCGTTCTTCGCGCCGTTTCGGGAGACGAACGGAATCGGCAAGATTGATTACCGGATCAACCAGAACTACAAAGCATTTTACCGTTTTTCCTACGACCAGAACCGCGACACGTCGACGTTTGAGCCGACCGCGTTCCAGCCGCTCGACAACACAACGCTCGTGCGCGATCACGTCATCGGACTCGACTTCTCCACCGGCAACTATTCTCACAGTGTCCGCGGCGGCTACATGAAGTTGTTCAGCCACGTTGCCACGCCCGCGACAACTCCATTTGAAGGGAGTGTACCGATCGAACTGGCGATCGGGCCCGATCCGTTCTGCCTCAACCGTTCCGGAGTTGTTCCCGACGTTTTTTGCGCGGGCCAGGGGTCCGTGTCTTCTCAGTCGCTAGCCCAATCGGATTATCAGGCCAACTATGACGGCAGCCGGGTTTGGGGCTCGCACGTTGTGCGCTTCGGTTTCGGCTTCAACCATATCCAGGGAGGCGGGTTTGCAGGGCTTCTGGCGAATGGGCCGGCCGTCAACGCAAGCGCTTCAGCTTGCACTCTTACTGGAGGAGCTTACAACCTGCTGTGCGGAGCACTGCCCGGCGAAGCGGCAAATGCCTTGAATTATCCCGCCACCAACGTGATCCTGGGCAACGGGCAAGGATTTGAAACGGAGAAGTCGGCGTTCGGATTCCCCGGCGGAGGGTTGGGCCCGGACAATCGCATCTCATTCTACGTTGGCGATTCGTGGAAAGCGGCGCAGACTTTCACTCTCACCTATGGCGTGCGTTATGTGCGGGACACTGGCAGAACCGACAGTGATCTAGGACCAATTCCCGCTCTGGCCGCGTTCAACAATGAGTTTTATACGGGCCTGCAGGATCGTGTGCGGAATCCCAATCTGAACTTTGCTCCGCAGTTTGGCTTTGCCTGGGATTCGTCGAAGGAAGGGAAGACCGTCATCCGCGGTGGGGCCGGCCTGTTCTTGGAGAACGCGCTCTGGAACAACGTATTGGCCGATCGCTCGGCCCGGCTGCAAGCCGGCCGCTTCTTGCAAACGCTGCCGGCTTGTCAAAACGGCGTGCTGCAGCCGTTGCCGTTCGCCTATACGGGCCCCGATCCCTGTGGCCAACCGATCGGGTCGGTGGTGTCTGCGATCACGACTCTGCAGTCTGATTTTCAGGCGTCTGCCGCAGGCAGTTCGACCGTTCCGAATCCCGCTTACATCGGCACCATTCTGCAGGATACGGGGCCTTACGGCACCGGAACCAATCTGTTGGCGCCGGCCTACCGGAGTCCGCGCTCGGTGCAAATGAACCTTGGCATCCAGCATGAACTGCGCCCGGGAATGGTGTTCACCGCCGATTACCTGCGCAATATCTCCACGCACACGCTGCTGGCCGTGGACACCAATCACGTCGGCGATGCTCGATTTATAAACCTCAAAGCAGCAGTGATGGCAATCAGCCAGACGCTGGCAGACTGCGGCGTCGGCGCAGGCGATATAGAGGCGGCGATTGCCAGCTGCCCTGGCCTTCACCCGGGGGGTGGCGGAGCTACGATCGTTGATTTTGCCTCGCACCCCGTGCCGACTGGAGCTCCGGCGGGAACACTCTCGTATGGTCTCGATTCCGGCTACGAACTCTGCGGCGGAGGGCCGTGCCCGAATGCGGCCTTTGGCGGCATTGCCAACGGCACCAACGGAAACCCGGCGCTCGGCGGCAATCAGATGCTGTTTCCGATCGGGCGATCTGTTCTGAGTGCGCTGCAATTTTCATTCAAGGAAGATGTGCCGAATCCGTTTCACATCGTCCGTCACTTGAACCTGCAGGCGTCGTATCAGCTCGCAAAATATGTCTCGCAGTCGACGGACAGCGACTTCATCAACAGCGCGTGGGATTACGCGAACCCCACCAAGTACACCGGACCGAACGGACTGGATCGCAGGGATCAGATTTCCTTCGGCGGCACAGCTGATTTCCCGTTTCACTTCCATCTCAGCATGATCGGGCATTTCTATAGCGGCCTGCCGACAACTCTCACGCTCGCACCGACTGGGCTGCCAGGAGGAATCTTTGTGACCGGTGTCAACGGCGATGGCCAAGGAGACGGCTACGCTGCTAATGGCTCGAATGGCGGGCTGGGAGGCATTTTGCCAGGAACTGGCGTGGGCTCTTTCGGGCGTAGCGTAAACAGCGGCAACATCAACCAAGTGATCAGTAAATACAACGCAAACAACGCCGGTAAACCCACCCCTGCCGGACTGACACTGCTTAGTTCCGGTTTGTTCACACAAAATGAGCTTACCCAACTGGGAGCGGTCATGCCCGTCGTTAACTCGCCGCCGATCGACTCGGCCAACAACGGCTGGCTGCGGTCCGTCGACGCCAACTTCAGCTGGACGTACAAGATCAAGGAGCGCGTGGAGCTGAAGCCCGGCGTCGGTTTCTTCAATGTGATGAACTTCGCCAACTTCGACGGGCCAAAGAATACGCTCAGTGGCGTACTCAGTACTTTGGGCCAAGCGCCCATTGTGGGAAGCGTGAATGGTACTTCTGGCACGGCCGGCGGGCAGCCTCCCAGCCTTCGCCTCGGGCTGGGCTCGGGCGTGTTCGGCCTGGGCTCGCCGCGAGTCATGGAGTTCACGTTCAAGATTACGTTCTAGAAATGCCCGCGAATCGGGGCAATGTTTATGTGTACAATTCCTGCTATGCCTTTCCGTCCTCCGCAGGGGAATCCCAACTCTGGCAAGCGCGGGCGCACGCCGCCTCCCGAGGAGACGTTTGAAGAAGCCGCCTTTCTCAAGGCGCTGGGAGAGAAGCAGAGAATGGTTTCCATCAAATTGATGGACGGCCAGACAGTGCGCGGCTGGATCGAATACTACGACAAACACATGGTGCGCTTGACGCGCGAAGGCGCGCCCAACCTGTTCATCTTCAAGCACGAGATCGCCTACATTGCCGAGGACGTCGCGCGTAAGCCGCGTCCTGACGCTGCTCGGCCCAACGACGCCCCTCCGGGCGGCGATAAATGAGCCGCTACCTGCCCGAGCTGGAGGCCATCGCGCGGGAGGCCGGCGCGCTGCTGATGAGCCACTTCCATCACGTCACCATCGAGTACAAGGGCGAAGTCGATCTGGTCACCGTCGCCGATCGCTCGTCAGAAGAGCTGATCGTCAACCGCCTGCGGGCGCGCTGGCCCGAGCACGGCATCGTCGCCGAAGAGGGCACGCGCAGCGACACCGGCGCCGAGTATCGCTGGTACGTCGATCCGCTCGACGGCACCACGAACTTCGCGCACGGCTATCCGGTGTTTTGCGTTTCCATTGCGTTAGTGCGGCAGGATGGGCAGCGGGAAGTGGGCGTGCTGTACGATCCCACACGC
>CAYOUY010000083.1:0-6105 GCA_964407245.1 uncultured Acidobacteriaceae bacterium | reverse complement strand
GGACCGCAAATTTTTACAGCACAGCGGGGTTAACTTTCTGCGTATGATCGAGGCGGGCTGGGTAGACCTGACGCATGAACGGCACGAACAGGGCGGATCGACGCTCACCATGCAGCTTTCGCGCGGTTTTTTCCTGACTCCGGAAAAGACCGTGAAGCGAAAACTTGTGGAGATGCTGATTGCGGAGGAAATGGAACAGAAATTCAGCAAGCAGCAGATTTTCGAGTTCTACGCCAACTGGGTCGATCTGGGGCAGCGCGGATCGTTTGCCATCAGCGGCTTTGCCGAGGCCTCGAAGGCTTACTTCAACAAGGACCTGAAAGACATCACTCTGCCGGAAGCCGCGCTGCTCGCGGGATTAATTCAGCGCCCGAGTTATCTTTCACCCTACCGGCACCCGGAGCGCGCGCTGGAACGCCGGAATATCGTGCTCGAAGCCATGGTCGAGACGCACGTGATCAAGCGTGAGGACGCGGAAAAGGCCAAGGCGACGTCGCTCAAACTTGCACCTCCGAACGTGGAAGCCAGCGATGCGCCGTATTTCGTGGACATGGTGCGCGATCAGCTCATCGGCAGGTTCAACGAGCAAGAGCTGAACGATCAGTCCTATCGCATTTACACGACGCTCAATCCGGACTTACAGAAAGCCGCGGCGCAGTCGGTCGAGATGGGCATCAAGCTGGTGGATGAGCAAGTGAAGAAGCTGCGCACCAAGCGCGTGAAGGTAGGCAAAAAAATCGAGACGCAAGTCGAACCGGGCCCGCAGGCGCAAGTGGCGCTGGTCGCGCTCGACCCGCACACCGGTGCCGTGCTGGCGCTGGTGGGGGGACGCGACTACGGCTGGAGCCAGCTGAATCACGCCGTCGCCAAGCGGCCGACGGGATCGATCTTCAAGCCCTTCGTCTATGCCGCGGCCATGAACACCGCGATCGACGGCTCAACGGCCGTCATCACTCCGGCCTCCACCGTGACGGACGCGCCTTCGAGCTTCGCCTACGGCGATCAAATCTACGAGCCGCGCAATTACAAAGAGGAATACCACGGCGAAGTAACGCTGCGGTACGCGCTGGCCATGTCGCTGAACAACGCAACCGTGAAAGTCGCAGAGGAGGTCGGCTACGACAAAGTCGCCGACCTGGCGCGCACGGCGGGAATTGTTTCGGTAAAAGCCACGCCTGCCATGGCGCTTGGCTCCTATGACGCTTCGCCCGTCGACATGGCGGGAGCCTACACCTCATTCGCCAACAATGGCGTGCGGCTGTCACCAATTCTGTTGCGCTCGGTGCGCAATGCAAAAGGCGATGTGCTGGCCAACTACTCCACCGATCAGCGGCAGGTGCTCGATCCGCGCATCGCCTACTTGATGACCAACATGATGGAAGGCGTCATTAACAATGGCCTGGGATATACCGCGGTGCGCTTGCGCGGATTCACGCCTCCGGCTGCGGGCAAAACGGGCAGCTCGCATGACGGCTGGTTCGCCGGTTACACCTCAAACCTGTTGTGCATCGTCTGGGTCGGTTACGACGACTACAGCGATCTGCGCCTGAGCGGCGCCATGACCGCTGCGCCCATCTGGACCGAGTTCATGAAGAAAGCCGCCGACCTGCCGCAATATGCGGATATGCATGACTTCTCGCAGCCCTCCGGCGTGGTCGACGTGCAACTCGACAAAATCACCAACCGCCTGGCAACGCCGGCTTGCCCCGACGACTACGATTCCGCCTTTGTCGCTGGCACGGAGCCGCACGAAACCTGCGACGAGCAGACTGGCGTCCGCGGATTCTTCTCTCATCTGTTTAACGGCGGGGAGAAGGCCCCCATGCCCATCAACGGCGACCCCAACGCCCAGAAAAAGAAGGGCTTCTTCGGCAAGGTGGCGGGCCTTTTCAAGGACGACAAAACGACGCAGCCCGCCTCTAAACCACCCGACAACGCTCAGTCGGTGCCCCACTAACTCGCTCGCGCAGCCCATTACCCGTCCGATTTGGGACGAACTGACCATTTTCCGGGACGAAAAGCGGCAGTTTCGGGTGCATACCCTTAAATTCTTCGCCGCCCCAACAAAACTGTGCCAGAATGTCGGGAATTGAGCTACTTTGGGGGTGGCTTATGTCCTGCCCGAGACTCTGGCTCGTTTCGGTCTCGCTTCTGGCTCTTTTCGTCAGTGTCGTGGCCGTTGCTTCCCCGGCGCAGACTTCCGAACAAGTACAGATCAAACCGCCGGCGATACGGATGGTCGATCCTCCCGCGCCCGATGCCACCGCGGCCGACTTGGAAGCCCGTGCCGACGAACTGCACGTGCAGAAGCTCTACCTGGACGCGATCGACTACTATCGCGCCGCGCTGGCGAAATCGCCCCATAATGCGAAGATCCTGAACAAAGTCTGCCGCACGCAATTGATGATGACGCACTGGCGCGAGGCGCAGAAAAGTTGCGAGCAATCGATCAAGGCGGATCCTCATTTTGCCGATCCGCACAACAATCTCGGTGTTGCGCTCTACGGCGAGGCGAAGTTCCACGCGGCCATCCGGCAGTATCGCAAGGCCATCGAAATCGACAGCGAATCTGCGTCGTTCTTCAGCAATCTTGGTGCTGCCTATTTTGCCCGCAAGGAATTTGAACTGGCTGTGGCGGCATACCAGCACGCACTCGAGCTTGATCCCGAAGTTTTTGAGCGCAGTTCGCGAGGTGGGGTGCAGGCGCAATTGCCCAGCCCGCAGGATCGCGCCCGCTACGACTATACCGTTGCCAAGCTCTACGCCAAGATGGGCTTCTCCGATCGCTCGCTCGAGTACCTGAGGAAGGCGATGGAGGAGGGATACAAAGACTTCAAGAACGTATACCGCGACGCAGAATTTGTGGAACTGCGCAAAGACAAGCGCTTTGTGGAACTGATGGCCTCTCGTACGACGGCGCTTCCTGAATAGCAGCCGCGACGGGCGAGTGTTGACTTCCTCTCGGCAATTTGGATTTGCAGAGGACGAAATGCCTTTGCGTGTGTCCGAGCGCTATCCCGGTAAGCTAATAGAATTTTACTACTTCATCTTCCAAATGCTGGCGGCGACGTCCATTTCCCCCTCAGAATTCTGATAACGAACCTCATAACAACCGGCCATGACACTCGTCAAACGAGTGGGGGGTATTATGTCGCGAATGTATTCGTTGTCTTTGAGTTTCATACTTCTTATTTGCTTCACGGCGCCGCTCATCACCGCGCAGACCGTAACATCCAAGAGCACAGCTAAGCGGAGCCCGGGTTCCCCGACGTTGCAGGTAGATCCGCGCTTGATCGCGGAAGCGCACGAGGCATGGAGTCTGATCGGTTCGCAACAGAACCCGATCTGGCCGGGTTGGGACGCGTCCAGCACGCCCCTGCTTTTTTACTTGCCCGGCGAACAGGATGTTCTGATCAATCACCCGAATCCACCGCAAGGTTTCCTCCCCTACGACGGCCCAGTGCGCTTTTCTGACTGGGTAATTCAAGTAAGAAACGGGCCCACGCTGTTCGCAATCGACGGTCAGAACACGGCTACGGAGGTTAACGGCGTGCCGACGCTGGCAGTCGCGGATACGCTTTCAAACTTGCGGAACAAGGTGGCCACCATGGTGGCCGACACGAAACCAGCAGACCAAAAACTGCAGGCGTTGCACGCGTTGGACCTGGCCGCCGACCCTTATGACGAACTCGCACTAGTGGTCCACGAGGCCTTTCATGTGTTTCAAGAAAAACAAGCCCCCGACAAGGGAGCTGACGAGATGTTATTGCTGAACTACCCGGTCTTCTCCGTGCAAAACAATGTCGGCTTTGCTCTGGAAGGCTTGGCCCTCGCGCAGGCCTTGCGGGCAAAAGATGACGCGGAGTTTCGAAGTGCGGCGATGCGCTGGCTGGCGGTGCGCAAGGATCGCCGGGTAGGCCTTCCGGCGAGGGCTGTGGAATACGAGGATGGAACCGAATACAACGAGGGGTTGGCAACGTATACGCAATACCGTCTGTACCAAGTGCTGGAAGGCCGTTCTCCAGGACCAGCCATGGCCTGGGTCCAAGGATTCGCGGGCTATGGCGACCTTGCCCCGCAGCGCGAACACCTGATCGAGAGCATGGTCCAGAACCTGTCCGGCGAGGTTGCGGTCAACGGCGATCCCTATGGCACAGCCCCGCTGCGCATGCGGTTGTATTACTCGGGCATGGCCGCCGGAGTTCTGTTGGACCGCTTGTCGCCCGGATGGAAAAGCCGGGTCTTCGCACCAGATGTCTCCCTGACTTCACTAGCCGAGGAAGCGTTGAAGCCCTCCCAAGCTGAGTTGGACCAAGCGCTGAAGTTGGCCAAGTCAGAGGGGGCGTACGCCACATTCGTCCGCAGCAAGACCGAACTTGCGCAGGCGGGCAAAGCACGCGCTGAGGCCGCAATCAGAGAGATCGAAAGTGGCTCGGGCATCGCGCTCATCGTGGATTACTCGAAGCTCAGCTCCCCCAAACTCGGCATCGGTTTCACGCCGTTCGGTATCACGGCCATCGATGAGGATCGGACGATCTTCGCGCAAGTTCCCATCAAGCTGAGTTTTGGTTCAGCAGGAGAAATCACACAAAGCGTGGCCCAACCCCTTCTGCGGGATACCCTTCGGAAACTGGTTCGGTTCCGGCTGCCTTCTAACGCGACTCGATCCGATGTAGAAAAAGCGTTAGGTTCGACTCCAACCCAGGAAGACGTCGTTTCGAATTTAGCACTGGAACTTCCCGGTGCCTCGATCAAGGCGGCCCATGCCCATGTCTATTGGAAAGGAGAAGACTTGATCATAGCCCTGGTCGAGGGCGAGGAGAGAAAGTAGTTTCGCGGATTAGCGGCGGTACAACTGGATGTGAGTGTGACAAAATCTCAGTCGACCGCGTCTCGGCAATAAATTACAACTCTTTACAAAACTAGACGAAACTTCGTCCGGTTCCGGGGTTTAATTGGACAATACTCCTGAAAACAACAGGGTGAGTAAGGAGAAACGGTAGCCCGCCGGATGCTGACCCGAGCACGCCCCAAGCAAGCATCCGGCGGGTTTTTTAATTACAGACAATTAGCGTTGGCGATGAGGCAGTTAGGAATCAGCGGCAGCGCAGGTTGTCATTCCGAACCGCTTCAGAGGTGAGGAATCTGCTTTTCCGTCGCTTCGGCGCGAGCGCAAGTTTGGGTTTCAGCGGACAGAGCAATCTGCCAATCGCTGAATGCTAGTTTCCGTGGCTTCCGCTTTTCCCGCCGATGTAATCTTCGACGACCTGTTTCCATTTTCCTTGCGCTTTCAGAATGAATTCCACGGCGTCGCGCAGCGCGCCCTCGCCGCCGACACGCGAAGTGACGTAGTGCGCTTGCTTCTTCACTTCAGCACGGGCGTTCCTTACCGCAATGGCTAGGCCGCTGGCGAGCATTGCAGGACCATCAATCACGTCATCGCCGACGAAGGCGGCTTCTTCGGGCTTGAGTCCGGCTTCTCTGACGATTGCCTCGAGGGCTGCGGCCTTGTTCTGAATTCCCTGGCGCACGAACTCAATTTTCAGATCGCGGGCGCGAAGTGCAACCGTTTCCGAGTAACGCTTGGTGATCAGTCCGCTTTTGAGGCCGCCCAGGCGGGCAAGCGAGATGGCGACCCCATCGTGGGCGTGGAAGCCTTTGAATTCGATTGAGTCTTGTGCCGTCAATGCCGGGTTGCCTGTGCCGGAGCCCGCCTCGGAGGTGCGTGGAATGAAGAAAAGTTTGCCGTCGGTCAGAACGCCGTCTACGTCGAAGAGGAGGAGTCTGATCTTGCGGGCGCGGGCTTGGGCAGAGGGGCGCTGGGAGGGTCGCTTGGGCATCGCGCAAATTCTAGCATCCGCATTCTTGCGCTGCGCCCCTCTCCCCGATATACCCCGAAGAAGATCCTGGCTAGAGCGAGTCCAGTGCGCGTTTCACATTCAGTGAGACCGCCGGAAGAAACATTGGACGCCGGACGCGTCTAGTCCGGCGTCATTCCCAGCATCTCCTCGTGTCCCTCGAACACTTTGGCCAGGTGGGTGATTCGGAAAAGCTGTTTTAGACGATCATTGAGGTTGATGAGTTTCAGTTCGCACTCCTGCCGCC
>CAYOUY010000082.1:0-2348 GCA_964407245.1 uncultured Acidobacteriaceae bacterium | reverse complement strand
TGATTTGCCGCCATGGTGCCGGCGACTCCGGAAGAAAGCACGTGCGTAGTGCTGACGGGTAAGCCGAATCCGTCGGCCGCGCCGATCGTCGCCATGGCTATGATCTCGGCTGCGGCTCCCTGGCCGTAGGTGAGATGCTCCTTGCCGATTTTCTCTCCCACCGTGATCACGATCCGCTTCCAGCCCACCATCGTGCCCAGCCCGAGCGCCATCGCGACCGCCACTTTTACCCACGCCGGAATGAATCGCGTGGCATGGTCCACGTGCTTCTTGTAGTTATCGAGCACGCCCCAGTCGGCGGCGGAGATGGAAGGCTGGTGGGTTTTCTTCATCACGCGCAGAGCTTCGCTGACCAGATACATGTCGTTGCGGAAGTTGCGCACCTGGTCCTGCGGGACTTTCGACATTTCGCCGAACACCGCGGTTTCGTTGCCGATATCGTTGACGAGCTGGCGCAGAGCCAGCATGGTGTTGGGAGTAAATTCCTTGGTGCGGATGTAGGTGGTGACCTCGTCGCGATCGTCCCCGACGACGGCGTTGGGACTTACATAGTTGGAGAGAGTGTTCGCGGTTTGCTGCGAAACGGCGATGAAGTCCTCGGAATCCTTGTGCGTGATGGCATGGTTAAGCGCGTAGGCCGTAGGCACCGTGCCGACCAGGATGAGCATGATCAATCCCATGCCCTTCTGCCCGTCGTTCGAGCCGTGAAAGAAACTGACGCCGGTGCAGGTGAGGACCAGCAGGCAGCGAATCCAGAACGGCGGCGGCTCGGTACCTTCCGGCGCTTGGTACAGCTTCTTGGTCTTGATGATGGTTTTCATCACCAGGAGCAGCATGTAGGCCAGAACGAAACCGAAGATGGGAGAAAGAAACAGCGATTTGCCGACGTTGGCAGCCTGGCTCCAATCCACGCCGCTGGTGCCGGTTTTGGCGGACATCACCTGGTTGGCGATGCCTACGCCGATGATGGAGCCGATCATGGTGTGCGAGCTGGAGGCGGGCAGACCGAAATACCACGTGCCGAGATTCCATAGAATGGCGGCGACCAGCAGCGCGAACACCATGGCGAATCCGGCTTTGCTGCCAACCTGCAGAATCAGTTCGACCGGCAGCAGCGAGATGATGCCGAAGGCAACCAGGCCACTGGAAGTCATGACGCCGAGAAAGTTCCAGAAGCCCGACCATACCACCGCTACATGCGGTTCCAGAGAGTGCGTGTAAATGACGGTCGCCACGGCGTTGGCGGTGTCGTGGAAGCCGTTGACGAATTCAAAGCCGAGGGCCACAAGAAGGGCAACGCCGAGCAGAACGTACGGAGTGATCGAGGCAGAGCGGACGGTGGACAAGTCGGAAAGAAGATGAAACGCGGCATAGGATACGCCGATCACGAAGATGACGCCGAATCCGATTACGCCGATCATTCCCGGCCGTTTGCTGAGCTTTTCCTGGATTGCCGGTGCTGCGGCTGTGGCCATAGTTATGCCCCCTGTTCTGTGTGGGATCTCAATGTCGGGTCGGAGGGTACCCCGTGCCTCCGGTAAGGGGAGGACTATACCGGAGAATTGTTACGGGATTGTGAATGGGCAGGGCGGGTAGTGCCTGAAATCTGGATCCTGAAAAATTATGGGGTTGTGGAAATCAGGCCAAGGTCCGCTGGGTATCCCTGCTGTCAAACGGTGTTGTGCTTATCTGCCAGGTGATTCTGAAAGACATTCTCTAGGATTCTCATGGCGCTATCCAAGGTGTGGTCTTCGGGGGCAGCCAATAATAAATCGTTACAAATGGGGCATGCACCCGACATCGAAATGTAAATGTCCTTCAATACAAGCTTGCCGCCCAACGACTACTTTTCTCCTTCTCTCGTGACTGGAATCACTGCGCGTTCATTCGACCGGACTACCCTAGTTTGTTTTAGGGTGGCAGATCTGGCGCAGTAGGATTGAGTTCCGAATTGCTCATAGCGGGAAGTAGGATCTGTCGCCCCCTTTTCAAGTTCGCACTCGGCCAGCCGCGACCAACCACAACCCTCAGGGACCCCACGGGGCGCAGCGCCTACCCCACATCCGCCTGCCCTACATTGCTTAGATGCCCTTCACTGTAATTGGGTGCAAGGGAGCGCTCTGCCATTCTCGAGCACGAGCTAACTGAACCTGAGTACGGCTGCTTTCCGGGCGGGAATTCGGCCCGATTCGACTGAAATTCATGGCTGGGACGCTCCGGCTTCGGCTGCGGGTTTCTCGAAAAGCTTCGCGTCGACCGCGGGGTTGATCTCAACTTTCTTGTATTCCACCACGCTGGTCTCTTTGCCGTTCTGCTTGTTCTTGTGCAGGTAGGGCTGAGTAAAGCCG
>CAYOUY010000081.1:0-2800 GCA_964407245.1 uncultured Acidobacteriaceae bacterium | reverse complement strand
GTGCGGAACGTCGCCGACTTCGGCCATCCAACGGCCTGTCCCGTGAGGGCGTCCACTTCTTCGATGGTGAATCCCATCTCCTGCATCAGCCGGATGACATTCAAGACCGAGAACGTTCCGATCCGATTGCCAATGAAGTTGGGCGTGTCTTTGGCGATCACCACGCCCTTTCCTAGGCGCACGTCGCAGAAATGAGAAATGGCGAAAATGGCGGCGTGGTCTGTTTCGGGCGTCGGAATGATCTCGAGCAAGCGCATATAACGCGGCGGATTAAAAAAGTGCGTGCCGAACCACGCCCAGCGAAAATCGTCCGAGAATCCTTCTGCGATTTTGCTCACGGGCAATCCGCTGGTATTCGTGGTCACGATCGTACCCGGCTTGCGAATTGCCTCGACCTTGCGCAATAGCCAGCGCTTGATCTCGAGATTCTCCACCACGGCCTCGATGATCCAATCGACGTCGGCGAGTTTGTTGAGATCGTCTTCAAAATTGCCCACGGTGACCAGGCGGGCCAGAGACGGTTCCATAAACGCGGCCGGTTTCGACTTTTTGGCCGCATCCAGGCCGGCAGCCGCGATTTTGTTGCGCGCAGGTGCATCCGCGTCAGGAGGAACGATATCGAAAAGGTAGCTGGGAACGCCGGCATTGGCGAAATGCGCGGCGATGCGTGCGCCCATGGTTCCGGCGCCGAGGATGGCGACTTTGTTGATGCGTTTCATGAATTCGCCTCGATATGAAGAAGTCCTGACCACAGCGGACGTAACGGGCATTGAGCAGCGTCAATGGCCGGTTTCCGCTGGGTGAAATTCCGTTGCCAGAGGTGATACCTGAAAAACTGGCCCCTGAAAGGATGGCAACCGACAAGATGGCATGCAAATGAGTCCCCGAATCTTCGGAGACTGCGAACTGGTAATGGTAAACGCTTCGGGGACAATTAATCCAGCGCTGGGGTGGTGGGCTACCTTGGTTTCTAAGCCCCGTGGGCCGTGGCATACTTGGGCAGCGGACAGTGGGGAGAACGTTGTTCGGATACCCAAAACTACGAAAAGCGAATATCCCTCCCGACGAACGCGATGTTTTTGAGCGGATTGGTGAGGCGGGTTTGCAACTCACGCTAATGGGAGGCGTGAACCCTCATTCGAACGAACAAGCGAGCATATACTCGAACCCGCTTTACAGTAGGCACGCTCAGGAGTGGTTGACAGAACGAGCAGACGTCCACTCCAGGCACGAGTGGCGAATGGAGCTTCTGGAATGGGCCATTCTGATTTTTGTAGTAGTAGGTGTGTTTGCCGATTTTGCCTTAGCCTTTCACTGGTTCGGCCCAAAGTAGCCCATTACCCAGCGCGGCCCAACAAACGCAGAACTAATGTGCGCTCTGGCCCGCTTCTTTTTCAACGGCCTCCCTGACCGAGCGCAGCAACTTTTGGGCCTTCAGATAAGGGCTGTCGTGCGCCGACCACGGCACCAGAACGTCCGGAGTAACGCCGGCCACTTCGTTCATACCGTTCTTGCGATAGCGCACGCAATCGGGCATCTTCACGGTGGCCTGCGAGTTTTTCAGCACCGCGGGAATTCCGCCGTCGGTATAACCGCATCCCGCGCCGCCAGTGACTTCGCCGAATATGGTGGCTGCGCCGTTGTCTTGCAAAACGGCTGGGAAATATTCAGCGGCGGACCCGGTACCGGCGTCCACCACCACGTACACCGGCGGCCGGTTCGGCGACTCGGAATAAGTGTAGTCCAGCGGATGGAATAACTCCGTTTTCGATTCGAGCGATGCGAATGATCCCGGCACAGCGTAGGGCAGAAGGTTACTACCACCAAAAAAAACATCGTTCACCAGCAGCGAACACGGCAGTTTGCCATCCTTCCAGACCTGGCTCCCGTCGCAGTGTTCCTCGCTGCGGGCAATGCCCGACCGCAAGCGGGCAGCCAGTTCCTCAAGAACATGTTTCGGCTCCGATCCGTTTTTCAGATCGGTTTCAACACTCCCCAACTGCTCCTTCAATTGCTTGGTCCAGTGCTGGTGCTTGATGAACCCGGATGTCGCTTCCCGCAACGGAACCCGGCTCAGTACCCGCGGGAGTGGTTCCACCCAGTTCGAGCCTCCGCCGTTGCGCGTGATGTCGACTAGAATGGCCGTAGCGCCTGCTGCCTGCAGTTGTGACAGACGGCGCACCATGGCCGCCGTCAGCCGGTTCGCCGTTTCGCGCTCAATGGTGTTTTCGCACTTCTCATCGCACTTGTCGGATTCTCTCAAATGCAGTTCCTGCACTGTCTGCTGGCACGCGTCGGGGTAGGCGTGCTCGCTGAAAATTGACATGCGAATCACGCCAAGTTTCGCCGTATCGGTCAGGCGCAGAATTCCCCCCGGGAACCAGTCCGCCTCCGCCCCGCCTACGGTGGTGAACTGCGGAAGGGAAGCAAAGTCGATACCAGGCTTGAATCCGAACTTCTTGTAGTCCAGACGCGCGCACAGCGACTGCGGTTCCGACGGCTTTGCGGCCTCCGGCGGCGGCGCTGGTCGCGGCCAGTCGATCACAAGGTGGCCGTCTCCAAAGGCCTTCAGGAATGATTCCAGCACTTTGCGCGCTTCCTGGTCATCGCAACTCTGGCTGAGCTTGGCCTCAGTTTCCCGGTGTAATCCCGGCAAATCCATACGCCGTTCCTGCACTGCATACTCCAGGTTGGCGTAATGAGCTGACATTTCAGCCGTCAGTTGCGAGAGGTCCTCAAGCCACGGCTGAGGATTGAACCCCGGATGAGCGCACGCTGCGGCTGGGCTCGACTGGGCTTG
>CAYOUY010000080.1:0-30523 GCA_964407245.1 uncultured Acidobacteriaceae bacterium | reverse complement strand
TGTTTCTACCACCGTGTATCAGTCTTACTTCACTTCCGGTCCGATTCCGGCTTATGCCCCGGTGGAAGGGACCAGCCGATCGACTGGTGACCGCCACGTGCTCGTCTATCTGGAGCCGGGCGGCGGAAATAATCCCGCTCTTTACGAAATGTGGCAGGGCATTTACGAAGGTGGCCCCTGGACCGATTCTTCGAACGCGCTTTGGCCGAACCCTCCTTCGAATAACCTGACTCCGCAAGGCATGGGCACATCTGACGCCGCGGGCCTTCCCGTCGGCCCGCTGCTCGCCAACGCCGACGAAGTCATCGGCACCGGCACACCCACCGCGCCGAACGGCACCATTCAACATCCCATTCGGTTCACGCTGAACCACATGTTGAATTATTGGGTTTGGCCAGCGACGGAAACGGCGGGCGTGGGCAGTTGCACAGAATCGAGCGGGAGTACTATTCCCGTGGAATCGGAAATCTCACAGTCTTCTCCACCTGCCAGCTGCACCATGACCGGACCCGCCGGCGAGATTTATCGACTCAAGGCTTCCGTTGTGACTCCGTCTTGTGCGTCGACGAGTCCGCAGGCGGCCATCATCATCACCGCATTCCGAAACTATGGAATCATCCTGGCCGACAACGGAGACAGCGGCGGCTTGATTGGCACACCCGACTCTCGTTGGAACGACAACGATCTTGCCTGCATTACGAGCCTGACCCTGGCCGACTTCGAACCAGTTAACGTCTCCAGCCTTATCGTGAATAACGACAGCGGGGCCACCAGCCACTAAACTGCCCGAGGCAATTTTTCTCCTCTTCGCGGGACAAGGGTCGACGCGTTCTTCAATTTTTCCTGACTGAAATCACCGAGGCGGTGTAGCGATCTCCCCGCAATAACGAGAGACTGTATTCGATGGCCACGCTTTGTGCGTCGTAAGTGGTTTCGCGAATCACGAGGAGTGCGCTGCCAGCGGAAGTTTGGAGAGCCGCGGCCTCTTCCTCGCCGGCGATCATCGCGCCGATGACTTCTTCCGCCCAGTGCAGCTTGCGTTTGTAGTTGTGCTCCAGAATGGCGTAGAGAGACTGATGTTCAAGATCGAGCTTGTCGATCCCGGCGAAAATTCTTGCCGGGAGATAGCTCGTCACCACGGCCACGGGCTCGCCGTTGACCGAACGCAGGCGCCGCGCGCAATAGACCCGCTCGCCAGGTGCGAGTTTCAGAGCCTGCGCCACTTCGAGATCCGGCTCCTCAAGATTCATGCTGAGCAAACGCGCCGATGGGACGAGACCGCGCCTGCGCATCTCTTCGCTGAAGCCGCGCAGTTGCTGGAAGTTCCAGGGCACGCGCCCGGAGCCGACCACCGGCCGTTTTCCCTTGGCAATGAGGAGCAGTCCCTCGGACTTGAGTTTCTGAAAGGCTTGTCGAACCGGCATTTTACTGATGCCGAGCGCGAGTGCGATCTCGCCTTCCGAGCAGAAGGTTTGGCCCTGGCTTAGTTTTTTCTTCTTGATGAGCTCGCGGACCTGATCGACGATCTGCACGTAATACGGAACGAAACTGTCGCCGTCGATGGTCAGCCCGAGCTGCTCGACTGTAACCAGGTCGGCGATATCGTTGGTCCGCTGCAAAATGACCATCCCTTCCTTCGGCGTGCATCAACATAGCATACAACGTATATATGTCAAGATAGAAATGCTCATCCCATTCTCACGGCAGCGCCACTCCTCGCGAAAGTTTTTGCTATATAGATGAAAATAAATGAATTAACTAAGCTTAGCGATGTACTGGGAAACCCTTCCGAAGTTTTCCGCGGAATTGTCTTGACACCATATACACATACGCGGTTTACATGCTGTTCAAGATGGCCCTGAACCTGGAGATCGCGTCATGACTACCCACTCAGTACACCGAAGCCGCACCCTTTGGAATTCTCACTTTCTCGCGCTGACGCTTCTCATCTTTCTTGCAGCTCTCGTCGAGGGACAGGTCACAACCGGAAAGATTGTCGGCACAGTCAAAGATGCGTCGGGTGCTTTGCTGGCGGATGCCGTCATCACGGTCACTGAGACGCAGACGAACGTGGAACGGAAGGCGGCTACAAATGCACAGGGCGAATATGTGGTGACCGAACTCCCCTCCGGCATGTACACGGTGACGGTCGAGCGCGCCGGTTTCAAGAAAGCTGTGCAGAACGCGTTCAAACTGAATGTGAACCAGGTGGTGCGCGTGGACTTCACGCTGACCGTGGGGTCGATCTCGGAAACAGTCACCGTCACCGCCGCAGAACCGCTGATTGAAACCGATACATCTTCGACGGGGCAGGTCATCGAGGAAAACCGCGTCGAGGAATTGCCGCTGAATGGAAGAAACTTCATGACGCTGGCCTACCTGAGTCCCGGCGTGAATGCGGGCCCGACGGGCACGGTGCAGTCGGGAAACATTCCAGAGAACGAGCGCGACAATGGGGCGATTCAGGTGAACGGTCTGACGGCAACGAACAACAATTACCTGTTGAACGGATTCGATAACAACGAACAGCAGATCGGATTCGAGTTGATCGAGCCACCGATTGACGCCATTCAGGAATTCAAGGTCGAAACCAGCACCATGACCGCCGACGTGGGGAAGGGCGGCGCGGTGGTGAACATCGCCATCAAGTCCGGAACGAACCAGTTCCACGGCGGCGCCTTCGAATTTCTGCGCAACTCCTGGATGGATGCCAAGAACTACTTCGATTTGGCCGGTATGCCCATTCCTCCTTTTAAGAGGAACGAATTCGGGGCGACTTTCGGCGGCCCCATCGTCAAGGACAGAACGTTCTTCTTCGCGGATTACCAGGGCAGGCGCCAGCGTAAGTCTGACACGGACCTGTCCTTAGTTCCCACACTGCCGATCGCTTCGAACTTTTCCGGCAATGTCACCGATCCACGGACCGGAGCGTCACTCAGTCCTACTCAGCTTGATCCCACGAACGCGAACACGCCGGCGGGTCTCCCGATCTGTTCGAGTCCGTCGTACAGTTCCTCATGTCTCGATCCGGCGGCGGTCAATGTCATCGCTCTGTTTCCTGCCCCCAATTTATTCAACAGTCCAACTGGATATAACTACCTTTCTAATCCGATCGAGCGCAATAACCAGGACGCCTTCGACGTCAAGGTCGACCAAACATTCACACACGACAGCCTGTTTGCCTTGGTGAGCTTCGGCAATGTCGATGCGGACATACCGGACCCATTTCCGGGCTTCGCGGGAGGCGGGCAGTTTACCGGAAACATAAACAACAAGTCACTATTGGCTGGCGTCAGCGACGTACATACGTTTTCGCCAACCAAAATCAACGAGTTCAAGATCGGTTACACGCGCTATCTCGTCGATGCGGTGCCATTTTTCACGGGGCAGCCGATCGCAACCCAGCTGGGTATTCCGGGGATTTACGAGAATAGTGTGATTGGTGGTTTGCCCGGAATTTACATCCCGCCCCTTGGCTTCAGCGGTACTTCGCTGCAGAACTCTCTGGGCAATGGCGATTGGTTCCCCGAGCATCTGCACGAAAACAACTACCAGTTGATCGACGCTTTCACTCTGGTGGAAGGAAAGCATTCGTTCAAGATGGGCGTTGACCTGCGCCGGCGCATGCACGGCTTTTTCCAGACGCAGAACACCCACGGCGACTTCTATTTCACCGGGCAGTTCACCGGCGACGCGCTGGCTGACTTCCTGCTGGGATATCCCTTCGGCAGCGCCGAGACTGGACAGAATGGATTGTTTGGCATGAGGTGGTGGGAGTTCGGAACGTACTTCATGGACGACTTCCGCGTGTCGCCGAAGCTCACCTTGAACCTGGGCGTGCGCTACGACATTTACACTCCCCAAGTGGAAGAGTTCAATCGTCTGGCCAACTTTGATTTCGCGACCGGAGAATTCGTTCAACCCGGCGTGACTCCCGGCACCAGCCGGTCTGGAGATGTAGTCATCAACTACAAGAATTTTTCTCCGCGCATCGGCTTCGCCTACACTCCCTGGAACAGCAAAACGGCGATCCACGGCGGCTATGGTATTTTCTATGACCTTCAGGCCGACCAGAATGATACCGAGCTGGCTTTCGACCCCACCGGACTCTATGGAACGCAAAGCATCACGCCGCCTTCCTCGGCCACCGTAATTCCGCAGCGGCTCTTCACTGGTTTCGCGACGGCCGCCAATCCCACGGGCGCACTGCCTTTTCCGACGATCAGCAATCCCAGCGGCCGCGCCAGCGCCGCCCCCTTTCACAATCCGACGACCTATATTGAAGAATGGAATCTGAACGTGGAGCGCGAGGTCATGAAAGACGCGGTGCTGCAGATCGAATACGCGGGCACGCACGGCGTGCACCTGGGTCTGTTGAGGAACGAGAACCAGGCCACGCAGAATCTGGATTCAAATCTTTCCGCAAACTGCCCGCTTCCGGTGACTCCTCCCGGCTTCAATTGTGTGCAGGGTGTGCCTTCCAATTACGGGCGGCCGTATTTCGACACGGTTCCCAATATTGCGCAGATTCGGACCGAAGGCCACGACATGAATTCAGTTACGCACGCACTCGAAGTGCGTTTTGAAAAGCGCTTCTCCCAAGGCTGGAGCATGTTAAACAGCTACACCTATCAGCACACGATCGGCCAGACCGAAGAAAATGAGTGGGCAGAGCCGCAGGATACTTACAACCTGAAAGCCGAGCGCGGCGACATCGCTCCGGACTATCGCCATCAGTTCACGTCGGCGTGGTCGTATCAGCTGCCGTTCGGGCCAGGACAGCACCTTTTCAATAGCGATGGACCGGCGCACTGGATCACCGGAGGTTGGCAGTTGAATGGCATTATTTCGTTGTATTCGGGGCAGGCGTTTACGCCGTACTTGTCGTCTGATCCCACAAACACGGGTTCTGGAGGGCCACGTCCGGAATTGGTCAGTGATCCGAATAACTTCTCGAATGTGACCGGTTTCAACGGCGTGCCAATAAATCCCAGTAACCCAGCGTCAGCTCCATTCTTGTCGTGCCTGAACTCCAACTTGACGCCTGTTACTCACAAAACTGTGTTTTGCCTGTACAACCCTTCGGCGTTTGCAACTCCCCCGCTTGCACCAGGTCAGACGTCGGCAACGATATTCGGCAACGCCGGGCGCGGTATTCTGCGCGGGCCGGCCGTCTATGATACGGACTTCTCTGTGTTCAAGAACTTCAAACTTTGGGAGACCGGTACTCTGCAGTTGAGAGCCGAGGCGTTCAACCTTTTCAATACGCCGCAGTTCGCACCGCCCGTGAATCCGTCTGTCGACGTACTCCCACCGTCGGTCTCGAGTACCGTGAATACGTCGCGCCAGATTCAATTAGTGGCAAGGTTTACCTTCTGAGGAGACATGTGCGGAGCACTATCGTGCGAATCGGACTTCGGGCAGCGCTTACGCTCGCAGTGTTCATAGAACTGAGCGCATTTGCGCTGCAGGCTCAGATCAACGCTCAATCCGCGTCTTCTGAACAGAAGGCTCGTTCTGAGGAGAAAGGGACCCCAGAGCTTGCGCCCGTTCACCTCGACGGTAACTATTTTTCACGCGACGGCCGCCGCTTCATTCCGGTTGGCGCTAACTGGGTTCCAGCGAAAGCGGCGATGCAATGGCCTACTCAGTGGGACCCCAAGGCGATTGAGGCCGATTTCGCGCGCATGCACGAACTCGGCTTCAACACCATTCGTCTTGACTTTGTGTGGGCATGGATTGAGCCGCGGCCCGGCGACTACAATCCGGAGGCGTTTCGCGAGATCGACTTCCTAGTTTCTCTGGCCCACCGTTACCACATCTATTTGCATCCCGAGTTGTTGATTGGCGGCGAAGTCGGAGAGGCGTATTGGGACGTTCCTTACCGGCAGGGCAAGCATCCACATTCTGATCCGGACATGCTGCGCCTTGAGACCGATCACGTAGCCGAATTGGCACGGCGCTATGGGAAAGAGCCCGCGATTCTTGGTTGGGACCTGACCGACGAGCCTCCATTCTGGATCGCCGCCGACAACACGACCGACGCCATGGCGATTAACTGGACTCGCCTGCTGACGTGGTCCATGCGGCGCTACGATTCGCTTCATCCCATCGTGGTGGGAACGAGCATGGAAGACGTCGGGCACGGACCGTTCCGCCCCGACAACGTCCGCGAAGAAGCAGACTTCTTCAGCGTTCACCCGTATTCGATCTATTCGCCCAAGCTGTTTCCCGACGCGATGCTCTCTGAACGAGGGACGTATGGCTCTGCGTTTGAAACCGCGTTGTCCGGCAGTGCCGGGCATCCAGTCATGGTGCAGGAGATCGGTGCTTCGTCTGCGCAGTATGATCCCGACGAAATTGCGAAGTTTCTCCGGGCCAGTCTCTATTCCGGTCTGGGGGCCGGGGCGAACGGATTCCTGATCTGGTGTTACACGGATGCTGCACCCGAGCAATATCGCAAGGTTCCCTATTTGCGCTCGCCGCACGAAACTCAATTCGGACTCACGGCCTGGGATGGAAAAGAGCGGCCCTCGGCAAAGATGTTTCAGGATTTCGAGAAAGTTGTGGGCAGCCTCGATCTCACTGGGATCGAGCCGGCTCCGGCGGAGGCGGGAATCATTGTTCCCAACGAGTGGTCGAAGCCGCGCGGCGACTTCTCACATTTCGGCCTGACCGGTCCGGAAGCTGTTCCTTACGTTTCGACGGACGAAGGCGCCAATATCGCGGGCCAATCGCAGCCCAACTTCAGCGAAGAAAACGCGTGGATTACCGGCTCCTGGTTGTCTTCTTATATTCTTGCGCGCCGCGCCGGCATGAAGGCCGACTTTCCCCGCGAGTACGAGGACTGGCAGAAGCGGCCGATGGTGCTTTTGCCCTCGCCCCTGACCAGCACCGACAGTTTTCTGGTGCACGTGCATTCGGATTTCTGGGACAAAGCGAGACAATATGTGGCGCAGGGCGGGGCGCTGTATGCTTCCGTCGCTGCCGACGCCGCCATCCCGGAAATGGAGTCTCTCTTCGGAGCGAGGATGGTGGACGCGAACCCGAAAGACGAAATCACGCTGAAGATCGTCGCTCCGTTCGGCGATCTGAAAGTCGGCGATACATTTCACTATTCCGCGCCCACGCCCGGTCCGCGATCCTGGGGCGCAGTTCTTGCCGTCAAGGGAGGCACGGTGATTGCAGTGGATCAGGATGGCCGGCCCGCGCTCGTCGCGAATTCTCTCGGTTCCGGCAAGACTTTGCTCAGCGCCTATCCGTTGGAAAATTACCTGGCGAGCGTGCCCGCCGTTTTTGACAAGCCTGAGAACACCTACAGAATCTACCAGGCCTTCCGGGAGTGCTCGGGCGTCAAGCCCCTGTTTCACAGCGACCAGCCTGCTGTCGAGGTTGCTGCACTCGCAGGCAAAGAAAGAGGCTATGCTGTCGTTACCAACCATGGTGCGGGCAGCCAGACTGTGACGATTACGGCGACTGTACCGCTGCACTCTGTCTCGCGGATTACCCCGCAAGGTGCGAGCGCAGTAAGACTCAGCGGCTCAACATTCAAAGTCGATCTCGGAGCCTACGAAGGTGCTGTCTTCGAGTGGAAGCAGTGAGTGGACACAGTCCGCGAGCGAGAGATATTCAGCAAGGGAGAGACGATTGATTGGAGCGGTCGATATAGGCGGGACCAAGATTGCCGTGGGCATGATCGACGATGAGGGCAAAGTCCGGGTGCGTCTCGCATGCCCAACCGATCCGGATCGTGGTTATTCGAACGCCCTCGCGAACATCCGGAGAATGCTGGAAGAGGCCGCCGTTACCGCGAGCACGCAGGTCTCCGGCATCGGCATCGGATCGACCGGGCCAGTCGATCCCATCACCGGCGAATTTGGAGACGTCAATTTCTTTCCCAAATGGAAGGGTGAAAATCTGGTCAAAGATCTTGCCGGCATCTTGCATGTGAATGTCGCCATGGAGAACGACGCCGATGCCGCGGCTCTGGGAGAAGCGGGCTGGGGCGCCGGCCGGAATAAGAAGCGGCTGATTTACGTCACGGTAGGGACGGGTATTGGAACCGGCGTCATTGTCGATGGACAGCTCTATCGCGGAGTCGACCACGCCCACCCGGAAATCGGCCACCACCTGGTTGATCCATCCGGGCCGCCGTGCGCCTGCGGCTTTCACGGATGCTGGGAGTCGCTGGCCGCCGGTCCCGCAATGACTGCATGGATGGAGAAGGAAGCGCCAGCGAACTATCCGCATCGCGCCGACTTGAGCGCGAAGAGAATCTGCGAACTGGCCGCGGCAGGCGATGAGCTGGCCAAGCGCGCCGTTGAACGCGAGGCTTATTACCTCGGTCTTGGCCTCGCCAACCTCGTAACAATCTTCACGCCGGACGCGATCGTGCTGGGCGGGAGCGTGATGAAAAGCGCACATCTTTTTCTGGACGGCATCCGCAACGTGATTCGACAGAGCTGCCGCCTCGTTCCCTTCGACAAGACCGAACTGACTCTGGCGTCCCTGGGGGAAGACGCAAATCTGATCGGCGCAGCGCGGGTCTGGCACCACCGGTTCGCCAGCGGGGGTGGGCAGCGTGCGTGCTGATCTCAGCGTGATCGAAGGCGAGTATTTGCAGGATCTCCTTGATCAGCCCCGTGCCCTCGAGGATACTCTCGGGAGTCTCGACACCTCGAAAGCTCTCCGAGACCTGGCCCAGCGACTCCAGAAGGGAACATTTCAACGCGTCGTTCTGACCGGCATGGGGTCTTCGTTCCACGCGCTGCATCCGTTGAATCTGCAGCTCATCAGTCATGGATTCACGGCGATCATGGTGGAAACCTCTGAACTGATTCATTACAAAGCTCGCTTCTTCGATCCCAACACGCTGATCGTAGCGGTGTCGCAGTCGGGGCAGAGTGCGGAGATGGTGCGGTTAGCGGAAGTGAATCGCAAGCGCTCGGCGGTCATTGCCGTCACCAATACTCCGGAAAGCCCGCTGGTGAAGCAGGCAACGGCTGCGGTATTTACGCGCGCGGGGCGCGAGTTCTCAGTTTCCTGCAAGACCTATGTCACAGCCCTGATCGTATTGAAGTGGCTGGGCGACATTCTCTGTCAGCGCGACCAAAAACAGAGCCGGTGCGAACTAAAGAATGCTGCCCCAGCAGTTGCGGCTTACCTGGCCGCCTGGAAAGAGTACGTAGTCAGCTTGGCGGAAATGCTGGGACGCATCCGACACTTGTTTCTTGTAGGACGCGGCGCATCGCTGGCCGCGGTTGGCACGGGGGCGCTCATCGTCAAAGAATCTGATCATTTTCATGCTGAGGGAATGAGCAGCGCGGCTTTTCGCCATGGGCCGCTGGAAATGTTGAGCGATGAAACATTCGTCGTCGTCTTCTCCGGCGACGACAAGACTCGAGATCTGAACCATCGTCTCCTGGCCGATATTCAACAAGGCGGTGGAAGGGCCGAACTAGTGGGAGAAACTTCAGCGCTCGAATGTTTTCGTCTGAGGGACCATGGCGGCAGCATTCGCCCCATCCTTGAAATCTTGCCCATTCAGATGATCACTCTCGCTCTGGCGGGGCTCGCCGGACGCGAACCGGGAAAATTCGAGTTGGCCACAAAGGTCACGACGACGGAGTAAGACGAACATCATGGCAAGAAACCGCACCATGGTTGGGCTGGTTTTTCTCACGTTTTTCGTGATGTCGCTCGTAACGAATATTCTGAACTCGCTCATCCCCGACATCATTGTCAGTTACAGTGTTACCCTGGCGGCAGCGGCGTTTCTGAACTTCGCATTCTTTATAGCGTATGGAGTCATGTCGATTCCCGCAGGCTTCTGGGTGGAGCGCTTCACCGAAAAGCCGGTCATGATCGTGGCGTTTGTTGCTGCGACGGCGGGAGCGCTGAGTTTTGCGCTGCGGCCAGCCTATCACGTGGCCTTGCCCTCGTTTTTCGTCATCGGCGCGGGAATGGCAACGCTGCAAGTCGCGATCAATCCTTTGCTGCGCGTGGCTGGAGGCGAAGAACACTTTGCTTTCAACTCCGCCTTCGCGCAACTGGTTTTCGGCAGCGCTTCTTTCATCAGCCCGCGAATCTATTCCTATCTGGTCGAGAATCTCAGCCGCGGGTCACAAAGCAATCTGCTGCTTGCGATCCTGGCCCGATTGACTCCGCCCGCGCTTCCCTGGGCTTCGATCTACTGGATTTTTGTGGCGTTGACAGCGCTCATGGTCGTGGTGCTGGGATTCCTGCGTTTCCCGAAGGTCGAACACACTGCGGACGAATCGGCCGGTTCCCTCCAGATGTACGCGAGCCTGCTGCGCCGGCCGATGGTGTGGGCATTTTTTCTCTCCGTGTTCGCTTACGTGGGATGCGAGCAAGGCACTGCCAACTGGATCTCGAAATTTCTCTCGGTCTACCACGGTTACGATCCACACACGACCGGCGCAACCGCAGTTTCGTGGTTCTGGGGGCTGCTGACCGCGGGCTGCTTTATCGGCATGGGACTGCTCAAGCTTTTCGACAGCCGGCGAGTTCTGGTTGGCACCAGCATCGGAGCCCTGCTTTGCCTGACTGCGGCTCTGTTTGGGCCAGCCAACGTCTCGCTGGTTGCGTTTCCTACCATCGGTCTTTTCGCGTCGGTCATGTGGCCGATCCTGGTTTCGCTGGCCTTGAATTCTGTCTCCGAGCATCACGGTCCATTTGCCGGCATTTTGAGCACGGGCATCATGGGCGGGGCGGTCGTGCCCGTCGTTATCGGCAAACTCGGTGATTATTTCGGCTTGCGTTCCGGCGTCGCGTTCTTGTACCTCACTTTCGGTTGCGTACTCAGTGTGGGTTTCTGGGCAAAACCTCTCATCGCCAATGCCACCCTTAAACTGAAGACGCCGAGTGCCGAGCCGATCAGCTGAACCCGCAGGTCGTTGACCGCTACTTTCCTCCCGACCACCAGTGCGCTCTAATTCACTGGTCGGGGACAACCCACGAGGCGGCGCCCGTTCGCTACAATAGGCGGCGTGCCCGAGGCAAAACTGAATCGTAATGAGACGCTGGCCCGAGTCCGTATTTTCTCCGGACTCAGCGAAGCCGAACTCGCCTTCCTGGCGCAACGTGCTGTTCCGCGCCGATTCTCCGCGGGTGAAACTGTGTTCGCCGAAGGCGAGCCCTGCGCCGGACTCTACGTGGTTGAGTCGGGGCATGTGCGAATTTTCAAGAGCTCTGCGATTGGACGAGAACACGTTCTCAGCATCGAAGGCCCCGGCGGTTCCGTCGCAGAGCTTCCCGTGTTTGACGGCGGCAACTACCCCGCTTCCGCAGCAGCGGTCGACGAGGCTACTCTTTTGTTCGTCAGCAAGCAGGACTTTCACTCCCTTTGTCTGGCTCATCCCCAGGTTTCTCTTAAAGTGTTGCGAGTCGTCGGGGCGCGCTTGAGGCACCTGGTGGGCATCATCGAAGAGCTTTCCTTCACGACAGTCCGGCACCGCCTCGCGGCCTTCCTGGTGAGACTGGCAAAAACATCGGGTAAACGGACACGAAACGGTATTGAGATTACCTTGCCTGCAAACAACCAGGAGTTGGCATCGCAGATTGGCACGGTTCGCGAGCTGGTCTCGAGAAATTTTTCCCGGTTTCAAGCCGAAGGAATGCTGACAGTCGAAGGTCGCAGGGTCACCGTCACCGACCTCAAAGCTTTGGAAGCTGAACTCCAGTCGGCCGAATAGGTTCGATCCCCACCCCAATTTCCCTCTCGTGCTGTGACATAAGTCATCGGCACCGGACTCGTCGCTCGCTATCTTGGGAATGTCGCGAGGCGAAAGCTAACAAGGAGAATACCGATGACGGTGATGACGGCGAAAACAGTACGTGAAGTAGCGCTGGAGAATCCAGCGGCAACCCGCGTTCTCGAAAAATTTGGGATCGACTACTGCTGTGGCGGCAACCAGCTTTTTGAGCAGGCTTGCGAAAAAGTCGGCGTTTCAGTCGATGAAGTCGTGGACTCCCTCAAAATCGAAGAGGCGACCGCGCGAGCGGCGCAGCAAGTCCGTGACTGGCAGAGCGAACCGCTCAGCGAACTTGTTGCACACATCAAGAATACGCACCATAAATACACGCGAGAGGAAATTTTTCGCCTTACCGCGCTGCTCGAAAAGGTCTGTTCTGTGCATGGCAAGAACCATCCGGAGTTGTTTGAAATCCAGTCGACTTTCAGCGGCCTGGCCCAGGAACTGACCATGCATTTGATGAAAGAGGAAATGGTGCTCTTCCCCTACATCGTGAGGATGGAGGAGGCAGTCATCCAGAAAGAACCCGTGCTGCCAGCCCCGTTCGGAACCGTGGAGAATCCAGTGGCCATGATGGAACACGAGCATGACTCGGCCGGAGGTGCGCTACGCAGCATACGCAAGGCGAGCCGCGATTTTCGAGCACCGGCGGATGCATGCGTCAGTTATCAGACGCTGTACAGCGCCTTGGCGGCCTTCGAGGCTGACCTTCACCAGCACATTCATCTGGAGAACAACATCTTGTTTCCACGCGCCATCGCGATGGAAAAGGCTCACTGAGTGAAGGTCCGTGTTCGAGGCGTACTTGCTCGGCTCGCCCCATAACCCAAAGGTCGGTGGTTCAAATCCCGCAGCCAACCTCAAACAGTTTTCTTACAATCCACTTGAGTGTGGCTGCGGGATTCCGACAGTAGCCCGAGTCGACTCCAATGGGGGCGTTTGGCGATGGGGGCATCCCCAATCGAACCTCATCGCTTGAGATGACGCTGCATTTTCCCGGCTCCCTCTTTGCTCGAGCACGCCGAGAATGGCGCTATTCCGGTTGACCTTCGGGGTACGACCCCTGGATTGTGCTTTTTCCCAATGAAAGACTGTGTTCTCATCTTCACAATCGTTTGCCGCGCGCTGGTGCCTGGGTTCGTTCCCGGGACTCGGAGGCGGACTGGCCAAAGCACGTTGAAGAACAGCCGAATCTATGATTTTTCCCTCTCTGCACGGCCCGCGCTCCCTTCGTATCGTTCTCGTTCTCATAGGTATAGCGCTGGGCCAGGCGGCAAGCGCACAGAACCCTCCCGTCATTACCAGCATTAGTCCCGGTTCGGTGTCGGCAGGCGGGCCAACCTTCACGCTGACAGTGACGGGAAATACCTTCCAGGCGAACTCAACGGTGCAAATTAATGGCAGCAATCGGCCTACAGTCTTTGTGAGCGCACTGAGGTTGACGGCAACGATTTTTGCGACTGATATCGCTGCACCCGCTACGCTGGCGGTCACGGTGTTCAACCCGGCGGTAGGCGGAGGAGGGTTGACCTCGAATACCGTGCAACTCAGCGCGACGGCTGCGCCTCCGCCGACCCTGATCAGCGCCTCTCCGGGCTTCACGTCGCAAAGCGGCGATCACGTTCGAATGACGCTGGTGGGTGCGAACTTCCGGCCGGGCGCAACGGTCATCATTTCACCGCCGATTGCCGCGGTCACAGACTCGAACGGACACACGCGCGCCGGCGACGTGGCAGTTCTCAGCGCGACGGTCGTGAATTCCGGACTGATGACGGCACTGTTCAGCGCAGCTCCGCGAGCGACTCTGGGCCTGCGCGCCGTGGATGTGCTGAATCTCGATGGAACCAGCACAGGGGGCAGCGTTACGAACGGTGCGGGGGGAACGTCACAGCCCCTCGAGATCGAGGCCTCGAACTCGCTGGGCGCGCCACTCTCCGTTGTGAATCTAGCCCTGACGCACCCGCGCGACGGGACGGTCGTCATGCAGGGGCAGGAACTCTATGGGCGCGCCGTCCTGGCCGGTACGGGCACTGGAACCGTCATCGGCCAGTGGGTGTGGGATGGCAATGTCTTCGAGCAGTTTTCCGCGTCGATTGTGGGCGGGCAAAGCACCATGATTCAGACGCACCAATCGTTGCCGACGTGGTGGCTCGGTTCGCACACGCTGATTCTGCGGATGGTCGAGCCTAACCAGCTCGCCAGCCGGCCGATCGTGGTGGTGGTGAATCCGGGAGACTGGAAACTGGAGCAACTCATTCAGCCGGCGTATGGCGCAATGTTCAGCGCCGTAAACGGGCCCACACTCGTATGGTCGCCCGTTCCCGGCGCTGCGAAATACCAGGTGGGATTTTCGACCCAGCCGTATCTCTCGACGGTTCAAACTTGGTTTGATGTCGTCGACAATCGCTGGCAGATTCCATCTCAGGAGTGGCAGTCGCTGCCGACCGGCGAACTCTACTGGACAGTGCGCGCGATCGAATCGACGGGCATGCCGCGCAAGGCGCTGCCGATGAGAGTCGTTTACCACGCGCCGGACGGCAGTTTGACGTCATCGCGTGCCGTGCCCGCACGTACTCTTGCAGGTCACACGCTGCTCGAGTGGAAGCCCGCCCCGAAAGGCGCTTTCTACTTCGTCACCATCAGCGGCGATGCCGCGGGCGCACAGATCATCCGCCAATACCTGACTGCCGATCCGAAACTGGACTTGCGGTTGGCCGATCGGAATCTGAATCCGGGAACAACTTATTTCTGGCGGGTGGATGCGATTGCTTCCAATGGCCACTTGCTCATGTCGGGTCCAATACAGAGTTTTGTGGCTGAAGCCGTGCCACAGGCCAGCCTGAGTCGCAAGCGAAATTTTGTTCAGCTGGCGTCTCTCAGACCGCCCGATGCCTTGCCCGCTTTGCCCGATCTGGCGGGACAGCTTTCCGGTCAGACGCCCACGCCTAACAGCAGCACCAGCCAGTTGCAGCCGACGATCTCTGTCGGTTTTCAGTCTCCCGTGAATCCATCGGATGTGAGCCTGATGATTGACGACGTGGATGTGACCACGCTCGCTCAGGTCAGCGAAGTTAAGGTTGCATTTACGCCGCCGCTCGCGCTTTCGGGCGGAGATCACAACGTAAATCTCACAGTCGGAAGCGAGGCTGCGACGTGGAAGTTCACGGTGCTGGCTCCGGTTGCTGCGGCCACTCCAGCGGCACCATCCGCTCCAACTCCGACAGGTGCGGCCGCGGTGCAGCCTGGCACTGACGCAGAGATCCCACCGCTGATTCCGGGCGTGCCCGTGTTGCCGACGCCTGCAATCGTTGCCGTGGCGCACAAGCCCGCCGCTGCGGCCCCGCCAAAGCCAACGGCTCCATCTGAGGAAGGCCAGATCAGTTCGAACACGCAGTGGGCCTCAGGCTCGACTCCGCCCGACGCCAACACCCTTTCGGTTGCGGAGAAGATGAGTTACAGCGACGGTCCATGGCGCATGGAAGTGAACGGCAGTGGATTGCTGAATTCGATTTTGAATCCGCAGGTGCAGCGAACCAGTCAGGGACGAGTGAATGACTACGTCCTGCAAATCGGCTACAAAGGCGGGGACTGGGCGGCCAACCTGCGCTTCGGAATCGTCTCACCGGTTTTGTACACGGACGCTCTCTTTGTAACGGCTGCGACGCCCCGCCAGGGAGTCGAAGCCACACTGAAAACTCCCGCCGGAACGTTCGGCTATTTCGTGAATACGAACGACGAGGCCCTCGGCGGCGGCTCCGGAATCAACTTCCACCAGCAAATGATGGGAGCAAGCTGGACCGCGCCCTTGCCCAAGTGGGCCAAGTTCCGCCTGATGTGGCTCAGCGCGCAGGACACCGGTGCTCCGACTAGCGTGTCGTTTGACTCACAGGGAAATCCCATCATCCTTCCCAATCCCGTGGCGGCGAAATCGATGGGCGATGTGTACGGTGGCCTGCTGCAAATTCACATCAAGCCAAAATGGCTGTGGACATCCGAGGGCGCGTTCAGCCGCGAAAATCCGGATACGACTCAGTTCGCGAAGAGTGAGTTCGGGCGGGCGTGGCGTACGGGAATCTCCGGGCAGGCAGGCAAGACGAACGTGAACGTTGCCTACCGCGACCTCAGCCAGAATTTTGGCAACCCGGCGAATCCGAGCCTCACGCAGTCGAGCCAGTCCAATCTGCGCGGCGTTGATTCCACGGTGACGCAGACCACAACCGCGGGCACGTTCGGAATGACATACACATTCCTGGCGAACAACGTTCATCCCACTACCAGCGACGAACTCTTCCTCGACAACTTCGACGAAACCTGGAGCAAGGCGTTTGGAAAAGTGACCAACCTCGTGCTCGATGCGCGCCAGTCGCTGACGAAGACAGGCACGGTTCCCACCGCGCTGCAAGGTCAACCGCCCGATCAGACCGGAGCGCAGGATCAGCGCGACATCTCAGAAAGCCTCAACCTGAACCGGCAAATCGGCACCGTGACCGTGACAGCGGGAGGCATGCGCGACTGGAACCACAACAACCTGTTTGCCGATGAAAGCACGATTACTTCGTCGCTGACCTTCGGCACGAACCTGGCGACCAGGAAATTCTTCTCCCTGAACGGGCAGGTGAATGTGAACTGGGTCGCCGCGGATGGCCTGACGACCGGCACGACACGCAACATCACAGTGTACGTGCAGCCGGCGTTTACGTGGAAGAAGCCCGCCCTGCAGCTCTCGCCGCTGGTTACGGTAACGAAGGGCAGAACGATCCTCTCCAACGGCACGCTGACCACGAACACAACCACGGGCCAGTACGGCGGGAGAGTGTCGTGGACGCTGCCCGGTCCGCTGAAGTGGAGCACCTTTTCGGCGCAGGGAAATTACAACCAGAACAAGGATGCAATCATGAACGTCGACCAGCGCACCACGCAGTTGATGGTGATATGGACCGCGACATGGAGCCACAAGCATACGTTGTAAGAACGTCCGGGTAAGAGAGCCGGGCAATCAACGAACGGCAAGACGTGCAAGGAACGATGTACGGGGCAAGACGCGAATGAGCGACAAGCGCAGGAGAACCAGCCGTTCAAGTTGGCGCATGATCATGTCTGCGCTGGTGTTTTTCGTGCTCTGTGGAACCGGATATGCACAGAAAGGGCCGCCGACGCTGATCAGCTTCGCGCCCGCGCAGGCCGCGGCAGGATCCTCCGTCACGCTCACTTTCAACGGCACGAACTTCGCCCCGCGGTCGATGCAACTGATCTTCAATCCTTCGCAAGGAATCACCGTCACTAACCTTCAAGTGGTTTCGCCGATGCAGATTTCTGCTCAGGTGCAGATCGCCGCCAGCGCACAGCCCGGCAACCGCCAGGTGATTCTGGTTGACGCCGACCACAACCTGAACTCGCCGACTCCGTTCACCATCACTGCCGCGACACCGCCGACGCAGCCCTGCACGTCCGCGTTGACCCCAAACGGCGCCTGCCCAACGCAACCACAACCCGCCATTCGCGAGTTTTCTCCCCTGCAGGGAACGCAGGGCAGCAACGTAGCCATGACGATTACGGGCGCCAGTTTCTCCCCACCGGCGGCGTTGCAGTTCATGCCGGGGAGCGGCATCACGGTGCAGTCGGCGACTGTAACCAATGCGAACACGATTCAGGCGCAGTTGAGCATTGCGCCTAATGCCTCGCTGGGTGCGCGCGGCGTGGTGCTGGTCATCGGCAGCGGCAAGACGCGTGTCTCTGCGTCGAATACGTTCACGGTCGTTTCCGGAGTGACAATTGCCCACATGCTTCCCATGCAGATCCTGCGGGCTGTGCCCAACCAGATCTCTGCGGGAAGCCAGAATGTGGACGTGACCCTGCAGGGAGTCAATTTCGTTCCCGGCACGCAGGTGACCTTTACCGTGGGCGCGGGAGTTCCGGCGGCGGTCTTCGCCAACGGGCCGGCGCGCTACGTCAATAGCACGGAAATACACATCAGCGTCAGCGCCCTGCCGGCGGCGCTTCCCGGCGGGCGCGACATCAACCTCCAGGCGTCCGGCCAGCAGCAGTCGATCGTCGGAAAAGGAATGTTGAACGTGCTGGCGGCAAAGCAGTCAGGCTTGCCGACCGCGCTCAAGATTGCTCCCATCACGCTGCAACGATTTCCTCTGGGAATCATTCATCTTGACGGGCCGCTGGGGCCGGCCACGCAGAGCGACCAGTACGTGACCTATGGCGTTCCGATGCTCAATGACGATTCCGTCTTTCAGTGGCACGAACAGAATCCCGGACTCGCCGATTACTACGAGTTGCGTATCTACGCGCAGGATGGCAAGACTCTGCTGGCGACGAAACAGATTACCGGCTACCAAATGCCTGCGCTCAATGGATTGATTACTGTCGTGCCGACCTACTACCGGCCCGACCCGGCGTTTCTGGAGTCGGTGTTGGAGCCGGTCCAGCGCGCTCTCTATCCGAACCTCGGTGTACTGCTCGGGCCAGCATCAATTTCGAAAACGCCGGTTCTCAACCCGGCTTCGGCGGGCGTCGTCATGCCGAACTTCCCTCCCGATCAGTTGAGTGGGCTGCTGAGCCAGGGGAATCTGCAGTGGGAGGTTGCCGGCTTCCATACTTACAACAAGAACGGAGTCGCGCCGCAGACGAATCCGCAGGCCAAAGTCGCGCAGAATGCGCTGATCCAGAATCAAAGTGCCACACAGAACAACGCCGGGCAAAATTCTGCGACGCAAAATACGTCTTCGAGTGGCACGGGCGGGACGGTCGACCTGGAAGTCGAAATCTCTGATCGCTGGCCGTTGCTCGCTCCCAAGCCGCCCACCGGAATGCAGTGCAACGGGACCGGCTTCACCACCGGCGGCGTGCAAACGGTGAACATTGCCGACAAGAATGTTTACGACGCCAACGGCAAAGTCACTGGCGTCGACCCGAACAATTACATCGGCGATCCCTGGGCGCTCGAAGGCAACATCAATCTGGCCAATTCGCCGTATCAGATCCAATTCACGCCCCAGACGTCGGATCCGCCGAACTGCGGCAGCCAGTGTCTGGTGAAGTATGTATCCTCGGTGCAGTTCGACAACGTTTTCGTGGACTGGGGCGATGGCACGGTGCAGCCGCTGGTCGCCCCTCCGGTAGAACCACCGGCACCGAACAACTATAGCGTCTACAACTGGACGCCGAACATACAGCTTTCGCTGCCAATGAACTACACCAGCCCGATGCAGCACACATACCAATCTCCAAACGCATATACGGTGCGTGTGTTCCAGCTCTCCGAGGAGGACTTGCAAAACGTCAGCGTGAGTTCGGTTTCAGCGAGCGTCGATGGCCCTACAACGCCGTATATGCAGACGGCGTTGCTTTCGAAAATGGCAGCGACCGGCGCGGTGAAGAATGGACTGACCCTCACCGGCGTGCAGACCAACTTTGCGCAGCTGCTTTCGGGAGGCGGCAATGCGACCACTCCGGCATCGCAAGCGGCAAGCGATGCCTACATGCTCTATTGCCACACGGTGCTGATTACAGTGCCGGAAGATTTGGCAGCGGATGGTCCGTTGCACCTCAAGGGAATCGCCAACCCGGATTTCGGCGCTTACGATGTCCAGACTCCGAAGCTGCCGGCGAATACCGCGGTGAAGGGACTCGCGCTGCAAAACCTGCAGAACGGTGGTCAAAGCACGCCACAGAACAAAACGCCAGCCAAAATCGAAACGATGGCGCCGATCACAGCGGCCAACAACCCGCAGCAGCCCGCGGCTCAACCCAAAGAAGGCAAGGAAATAATTCTGCCCCTGACGCCGGGTCAGGTGCCCATCGCCGCCATCTGCAGCACCTGCGACGACGGCATGGATGCCACCAGCTACCTGAGTTATTACGGGACCGGGCCGGTGAAAGTGACGTGGATCGTGGACGGCACGCCGACCGCACCGCAGACCTTCACGTTGCCGCCGTCGCCGCCGCGCAAGAATCTCACGCGGCAGGGATACACCTCAGTCAACATTCTCGGCAACGTCGTCATGATCCCGACGCCCGAGCCGCCCATCATCATTGGGCAAAGCAACCCCCTCGATTCGCCCGGATTACAAGTGCAACCTGTCGGCAATCACAGTGTGATGGTTGAGGCCGACGTGATGCCGAATCCCACCATGCCCAACCTGGGCATCGCAGTGAGCAAGGCCCTGGGTTCGCTGATGCCGTCAACGTTGTCGCCGCCGGCGGGATCGAATCCTCCCAGCAGCGGAAAACAGGCAAGTGCTGCCCCGAATCTAGCTGACGCGCAGTCGCTGCTGGCGACGCTCGCGCCGCCCACGGGCAGCAATTTGCCGCCGCTGAAGATCGGCGTGTTGTCGCCCTCGAATCAAAGTGCTTCAGGCCTGGGCGCAGTGCAATACGTTAACGGAGCGCTGCAGCAGGTGATCGCACAGGCAACGAATCCTCTTCCGGACCAGCACGTCGCCTCGAACACAGAGTTTTACGAGGTTACGGCGTCCGATCCGAAGAAGCCGTGCAAGTTTCTCTTTCCGGTCAAGAGCGGAGGCGCATTTGAGATCAGCGGATTGCAGAAGGGCGTCACGCAACAGGGCACGACCTATAACGGCACCGGGAATCTGATCATTCATTTCGCCAACTCCAGCAGCCAGGGTTACGACCAGTATCCGCCGATCCCGGTGAAGATCAGTAACTGGGTTGTGCCTGACGGCCTGCACGTTCAAACCGGCACGATCAATGTTTCTCCGAACCTGCAGTTAGCAGCGAGCCTGCCGGCGTTGACGGGGACTTTGACGACTCTTTCCGGCCAGGCCGGCGGCGAACTCGATGCAACCCTGAACGTCACGCTCGCCGATGACACGCTTCGTCTGCCGGGTGAAAAGGCGGTGTCCTGGAATGGCGTCACTTCCGAACTCAAGGCCAACGGCGACTGGATCAAGAACGGCCTTACCCTGCCCCTAACCATGATTGGCTGGAGTTCGTTCACCATGCAGTCGAACAGCGTCCGCCTCGACCTCAGTCACAACGACGGCGACAACGCGGGGCCGTTGTGCGGAAACTTGGCGGGCGGTGACTGGGTAGGCGTGCGTTTCCCCAGCCTGGCGATTACGCCTTACACCATGGATCTCGTTTCCACCTCATCCCTGCAGCCCGTGGTGAATGATTGGGGAATCACCGGCCGATTGTGCGGCGCGCTCTCAACCGGACCGTTTACCGCGACGCTCGGCTTGGGATCAGTCAGTTTCCAATCGATCAACGCGACCGCGTTCAACGGAAACTTCACGGCCACCTACAACGGCATGGACATTTACGTGCCGTGGATCGACGTCCACCTGAAAGGCAACGCCAGTCTCGTGTCGGGCGGCGGTAAGCAGGCCAGCATCAGTTTCCCATTCAATGTCCCACCGGTTTCGAAGACCTACGGCAACTTCGCCTTCACCGCGAACAATCTGCAGTTCATGACGCAGCAGGGCATCGGATGGGTGGTGCAGGCCAACAAGCTGCACATGGTGTTCTCCGCCGAAAACAAGCAGTTCGCCGCGTTCGACCAGGTTTTCTACTTCGGCATGGACGGTCGCGGATATTTCGCCAACGCCAATCAGACGGCCGACATTCCCTTGGGTGGAAGTTCGACGCTGGGACAGACTCCCGTCGATCTGGTGTCGGTGCACTTGACCGCGCCGCCGCAAGGCAGCCAGGTGCTGGGAGCGCTGTTCAGCACAAACGTGCACCTCTCGGAAGTGATGGCTGCCGCGCCGGTGCAGGTGAATTATCAGGTCAACATCGCGGGCAACAACTACACGACCGTCGGGCCCACGAATTCTCCGTTCACGATCGAAGTGCCGTATCCTTCCGGCCAGCCCGCATCTGACGCCAAGGTTCATCCCGTGTATTCGGGCACGAGCGGGAGTGAATTTTCCGGCACGGTCGATCTGTCCGAAGTCGGCGGACCGCCGATCACCGGCGAGTTCCGCCTCGGCTATCAAGGCGGGCACGACTACTGGCTGACGCGCGTGAGCTATCCCCTGGGACCGACCGGATTGGTCCTGATTCCCGTGCCGCCGGTGATGAACCTCTACCGCGTGCAGGGCGGTCTGGGCCACAACTTCCCCATCAGCGCATTTGAGGACACGGGATCGCTCAGTGCCGCCACTCCTTCAATGGATGGTTCGTTCCTTTTTATGGCCGGAATGCGCGTGGGCATGCCCGACCAGTTCACCTACACAGTAGACGGTGACCTGGTGATCGAGGCAGGCGGGCAGAACGCAGGCGCGCGCCTGGATTTCCACGCCTGGCTTCTCAAGCCACCCGACAATAGCAACGGAGATTTCCAGGGCTACTTCCAGTATGCAGGCAACAACTTTGACGGACGAGTGTGGGGGCAACTGAATTTCATGGGCGGACTCGCTTCGGTCAACATGGGCAACAGCGCGAGCAACGCCGCTGTCGATATTCACTTCGGCCCGAGCGGCCCGTGGCACATCGACGCCGGAAAGCAGCAGGGACCGCGCATTGACGGCCATCTGCTGGTTTCCGACGCCAATATGTACGTGATGTTGTCGGGCGACGGCCTGTCCATCGGCGGCGGCGAAAGCATCAACCTCGATGTCGGCGACGACTCGGTGGCGTCAGCGTACGTTCGCGGAAGTGTTGATATGGGGCTCACGGTCACGTCACAGCCACACATTTCCGGAGATTTTTCGGCTAGCGTCGAGGCGGGTGTGTGCGTCGATAATGTCTGCGTCTCCGCGGGCGTTTCTGCGCAGGTGCATGCCGAAGCTCTGCCGCTGGAGATGGACGCCAGCGCCAGCATCGGACTGCCCTGGCCTCTCGGGTCGGTCTCGTTCTCGGTGCATTTGTAAGGCGAATTTTGAACGGCGATAAGAAATGCGGCGAAGAATTCGGCGGAAAAAAATGAAGCTGCACTCGAAATTTGCATTTCTGCTCTCTGCGGCGCTTGTGGTGGCGTTTGCCCCGCGAACTGGCGCGGCACAAGAGTCTCCCGGAGCACTCTTTGCCATTTCCGACGGCAAGGGCCATGTTTCCCTGTTGTGGTTTCCGCCGCCTTCCAAATGGCCGGCCGGAGGATGGAAGCTGTCGGACTCCACGGGACAAGTTCTGGTTCCCAAGATCAGCATGGGAGACGCCGGTGCTCTGCAGGCGCTTTCCGTGGAAGACGCCGACGCGATCCACAACCTGCCGCCGATTCTGGCAAAGCCCGACACGAGCAAGAAGGGCAAACAGTTGATCAACATTCTTGGGCTGCGCGTGCTGAGCGAACCAGCCTACGCCCGCGCTCTCGGACTTTCCTGGACGCTCGAAAATGTCGCGGCGGGCAGCCGCACATACAAAGTTGAGGGACTCGACAGTGCGGGCAAACCAACCGGCGTGCAGCTCACCAGTGCGCCAGTCGATGCATCGCAGGCCACGCCCCTTGCGCCTGCGCCCGGTGGAGTAGAAGCCAAGGTGGACGAGCGCGGCGTTGCGCTGTTCTGGCAAGCCCCGGCGGAGAATCGTCAGTTGCCGGTGATCGCATACGCCATTGAGCGCGACGGCGGCGGGCAGTCGGCTGCGGCCGTCACGGCTAAGCCCGTGATTCCCGGACTACGCTGGGACCCGAAAATTCCTCTCGTGCTCGACCGCAATGCGCCTCCGAACGAGCAATTGACCTACCGTGTTTTCAGCGTGGACGCGTTTGGGAGGCGCAGCGCAGGCACATCGATTCGCATCTTCTTTTTTGACTTCCACGCTCTCGAACCGCCGCAGCCGGTCACCGCGACCGGAGATGTCGGAAGGATTGTCGTGAGCTGGCCGGCGCAGCAGAAGCCGAATCTCGCCGGATATCTCGTGGAACGCGCATTCCTGTATTCCGGGCCATACGAAGCCCTGGCCGCGCAGGCCCTGCCGCCGGGCACCACGCAGTATGAAGATACGACGGTTCGAGGCGGCACGGCTTACTATTACCGCGTCCGCGCCGTGAATTCGCGGGGCGACCTGGGCAATCCCTCGAGCGCAGTTGTGGCGCAAGCGAAGAATCCGGGCACGTTGCCCAAGGTGGAGGGACTTGCCGCAGATGCGGGTCAGACTCGAGTGCACCTCGCGTGGAAGGCAGTGCAGTTCCCGGTAGCGGGATACTTCGTGGAACGCCGCGCCACGACCGGATCCGCCGGTGTGGAAAACTGGGTGCGCTTGAACCCGCGCGTGACGCCCGAGCCCCTTTATGACGACTATCTCGGCCTGAGTTCCGACGAGAAGCTGGAATACCGCGTGCTCGCCGTAGGATTCGACAATGCCGAAGGCCCGCCAAGCGCGAGTGTGCAGATCGTGGTTGCCGATCGCTCGCTGCCGGGTGCGCCGTCGATTACGGCAGCGAGCGGAGCTGATGGCAAAACTGTGGTGGACTTTTCCCCTGCCGACCAGAAAGCTGCACAATTTCTCGTCCTTCGGTCGGGACGCGCGGATGATCTCGGCGTGGTGATCGGCGACCCGCTGCCGGGGAACGCGCGTCAATTCACCGATCTGTACGTAAGTCCCGGCGGGAAGTACTGGTATCGCCTGGTCGCGGTCGACAAAAATGGAAATCGCAGCGACCCGACACGGCCGGTGGCGATTCACGTCGGCTCACCGCAGATACCTGCACCCCTGGCTCCCACCGCACAGTTTGCCAGCACTCCATTTCCCCACGTCGTGCTGCAATTCCAGACGCCGCCGGCCGGCCTCAGCGTGATTGTGGAACGGCAGGTAGCGAATGACCCAATCGCGAGCGGGTGGATTCGCATCGCCGGCCCCATGATCGCGCAAACTGCTGCCGACAACGCAATGCCCGCCGCGGCGAGCGTGGGGTACAGGATCTCCTACGTTTCGGCTGACGGAAAAGTCGGTCCTGCCAGCACGGCGGTCACGGTCGCGAGCGGCAAACCGTAACCTCGACCTGTCTAGCTCGATGTGAACAGGTGCCCGAGTTTCTCTTTTTTTGTCTTGAGGTACTCTTCCGCGTGGGGACTGGGAGTGACTACGCACGGCACGCGCTCGACCACTTTCACGCCGGCTTTTTCGAGAGCCTCAACTTTATCGGGATTGTTCGAAAGCAGCCGCACGCGCTTGACTCCCAACGCCTTGAGAATCTCGGCGGGCAGCGCGAATTCGCGGTGGTCGGCTTTGAAACCCAGGCGTTCGTTGGCTTCGACCGTGTCGAGCCCCGCATCCTGCAACTCGTACGCCTGCAGCTTTGCCATCAGCCCGATGCCGCGCCCTTCCTGCTGTTCGTAGACCAGGACGCCGGCGCCCTCGTCCCGGATCCTGGAGAGAGACAGCTCAAGTTGCTGGCGGCAATCACAGCGCAGCGAATGAAAAACGTCGCCGGTCAGACACTGGGAATGTACTCTGACCAGCGGCGGCTCTGACTTTACATTGCCCATCACCAATGCCACTGCCTCTTCCACCCGACGATTCTTCCCCGAGCCGAATTCCCCGCGAAAACCGTAGATGCGGAAATGGCCCCAGCGGGTGGGAAAATCCGCCGATGCCACCTGTCGAACTGCGTTCGTCGTCACACTTCGATTATAGCGGGCGAGACCGTCCCGCCGAGGCCTACAAGAAAAACGGGCCGCCGGAATCGGCGGCCCATGCTAGCCGTGCCGCGCAACTAGATGACGTTGCGGACGGTCTTGGTCTGGAGTGTTACCGTGTTGTTGCTTTCCTTTCCGTCGGCAAAAAGCATCACCACGGATTGCGAATCGAGAGTTAACGACGTGGCGGTAACCAGCGTCGTCGTCCCCTCGTTCACTTCGATCGTGTAATTGCCCGCAGGAAGAACTTCGTTCAACAGCGTTCCCGGATTTGCCGAATAGGTGTACAGCTTCTGCGTGCTCGTATTTTGCAGGATGACCTGCACCGCCGGGGAATCCGCCGCCAGCGCAAACGAAATGCGTGCGTTGCCGGCAGTCACTGCGCCGAAGTTGTTGGTAAACGTCTCGAGTGTTGGCGCTCCGCTGGAATTCAGCGCAAACACGGCAGAGACATTTTTCCCGCCGTCGAGCGTAACTGTACTGTCGACCAGCGGAGACTCGCTGCACGGAGCCAGCGAATTGGCGACGCTGATCTTCACGTCATAGCTGCCCGAAACGAACGTCAGGGGGCCATCGATCGTTCCGAAGGCCAGGCCGCGCACGTAACAGGTCTCGTCGTTGATCAGCACATCGACGGGAAATTGCGGATCGGTGCTGCTGGAGTAGTCCAGGCCTGGAACTCCCTGGACCAGATACATGTAAGCGTTCTCGGAGGCGGACGCGGCCGTGCTCATTGCGGCGACGCAGAGGAGGGCCAACGCAAGTGTGAGGCGAATGCAATTCTTCATAATTCTCTCCAAAAGTGTGTGGAGGTGGCTATTGGCCGGATAGCCAGCGTTGACGGTGACGAGCGCCGCCCAATAACTATCAGCTAATCTTTCGAGAGCTTTCGCTCTCGGTTGATGTGAACCCGCGAGTGCTGCGGAAGTTCTCGCCCGCTGAAAAATTCATCGCTGCGAAACCTCGCACTACGCTGTGTGTTCGCAAGAGAGGAGACGAAGAGAACGGCTGCCGCCGCGTAATTGCTGCGCTATCCTCGCGCCTTGAACGGGAAGATGGCGTCTTGCTTGGAGGGAATCGGCGCTCCATTGCGCGTGGCGGGATTAAAGCGCCAGTTGTCGAGAGCTGCCAGACACTTCTCGTCGATATCAGGACCCAGACTCACGAGCACCGTCTTGCGAGTGATCTCTCCGCGTTCGTCAATCGTTATTTCAATCACTTCGTTGCCGGGAGAGCTTGGCAGTTGCCACGGGTAGACAACCGGATCGGACGTCGCAACCGGCAAGGCCGGACGAATTTCGTCGCCGTAAAATGGACCGCGGTTGAGTGTTCCGTAGAGAAGTCCCGCCTGCGCTCCATGACCGAGCGCGGAAAGCGTCTGCGTCTTGGCGTCGTCCTGAGTTTGCGTATGCAGTGGTGGACTGTGGCGCAAACCCGACTCTGCCACCTGCGCCGGCGGCTGCCATGTCAACTTGTTTTGACTCAGCCGTTCGTGTTTGTATCGCTCCGTCGCGCCGCCGGGCGAGCTATGCTTGCTGTCGTCGACCGACTTGCTTTCCCAGAAAAGCCGCGTGACGGAAGTTCCATTCCGCCCGATCGCCACAGAATTCGTCTGCAGCTTCAACGGCTCCGGAGAACGCAGCAGCCAAGCGAGCACAAGCCCATGCACCACAACGGATCCCGCAAGGAGACTCCGCTGCCGCGTGGCGCCAGGACTGATTTGAGCAAACATCTCGGATTCCCCACTAAACCCACAGATAAACGCGGTCTGCCTCGTTCTAGTTAGACCTTACTCTAGTTAGACGCTGCGCGGGACCGTTCGTCAATGGTTTTTCGGCCTGAAACACACGCCCGTTTGCTCTCCAGTCCGCGGAGTTGGGTCGTCCGTCGCTCCGGATCCTCGCTTGGTGGCAATCTGGCAACGCTGCTAAAATAGTCCAGCGGCCAGCATTTCCAATCTGTAGATGGGGCTATAGCTCAGCTGGGAGAGCGCATCGTTCGCAACGATGAGGTCGTCGGTTCGATCCCGACTAGCTCCACCATCCAACTCCCAATAACAATCATGGTTAACAAATGTACCCAAATTGTACCCATCTCGGTACAATGGGCCTATCCGAAGACGGGGAGCTGCCATCCATGCTTTTTGTCTATTCTCGCCATGCTCCTGATTGCACTCACAAGGATGAAATCAAGTATCGGCGCTGCCGATGCCCCAAATGGATTGATGGCTATGTAGACGGCAAGCGGATTCGACAATCCGCTAAAACCAGGAGCTGGGAGCAAGCGGAACGCAGAGCGCGCTCGTTGGAGGAAGCCTCCGATCCGACCCAGCCACCCCAGCCTGTGGTGACGACCATCTCTGACGCTGTGGCGGTCTTCCTAGATGATGAGCGGGGCCGGAGTCTTTCCAAGGAAACGACGAAGCAATCGAAGACACTTTTTGAGAAGCAGTTTCTTCCCTGGGCCAAGCACCGCGGCTTGAATCGCCTCCGCGATCTGACGTCGGTGGAACTGGTCAATTTTCGTGCGACTTGGAAAAACAACGGCCTGACGGCCAACCGCAAACTCGCGCGCTTGGTGGGGTTCTTCGCATTCTGTATTCAGAACGGCTGGATGAAGGACAATCCGGCGACAAAAATAAAGCGGTCGGCGCCGACTTCACTTCCGACAGGCTGGTTCCCGAAGACGGAATTCCAACGAATCATTGACGCTACGTATGCCTATGGCGATTGGCGTGGTGGTCGCGATTTTCATTTCCGGGCGGATCGGCTTCGCGCTCTGGTATTGCTGATGCGGTGGTCCGGGCTTTCCATTCAAGACGCTGTCACCTTGGAACGTGATCGCTTGAGCGAGGACGGGAAGATCTTCCTTTATCGAGCAAAAACTGGTGTTCCTGTCTATGTTCCCGTTCCGCCAGATATTGCTGAAACTCTGCGCGCCCTTCCAAGCGAAAATGCACGCTACTTCTTCTGGTCGGGCAATGGTGATGCCCAGACCGCCTGCAAGGGCTGGCGTCGATCTCTCACTCGCCTTTTCGAAATCGCGAAGATTCGCAAGCCGGATGGAACCCCAAAACGGTGCCATGCTCACATGTTCCGCGATACATTCGCGGTTGAGTTGCTGAATAGGGGAGTGCCGATTGACCGTGTATCCCTGCTACTAGGGCACAGCAGCGTCAAGGTGACGGAAAGGCACTATGCACCATTCGTGAAGGAACGGCAGCAACAGTTGGAAGTCTATGCCCGTCTAGCGTGGGACGATTCGGCGCTGGAGATCGTGAAGATGCAAACGGTTACGCCCGCCGCGCCGAAACCCGCTTCAACCCAAATCAACTGACTCAAGCAAGAGGGTGCCGATTTTGCCCCGGAGGTATAACCGTAGGGAATAATGTGTAGCCAAAAAGTTATTGGACATCGGCGGGGATGTGAACCAAAGTAGTTAACACTCGCGCCGGCGCTCTGGGCGAGGGTGTTGAGCCGCAGCAAAAACCTGTTCAGCTTTGAGCGCAGCAAGGGTATTGCTATGTCGAGGTTCGCTCGAAAACCAGCCGGCTATTCTAGCGCCTTCGGTGCGCCTATCGCGGATGTGACATCAATCGACTTATCCGGGGAAAAGCACTATTCAGTCGCCGAGGTGGCAAAACTCTGGGATCTCAGCGAGAAAACGATTCGTCGCATGTTTGAGCACGAGCCTGGTGTTCTCTGCTGGGAAAGGGCGAAACTCGGTTTAGGCGCGGATACAGGACGCTTCGTATCCCAGAGACGGTCATGTTAAGAGTTCACCGTCAGCTACGCATCGCGAGTTGAGATTCCCGCTGATCCGTGCGTCTGGGACAAAGGCAAATCCATTTGTTTCGGCGGAACGCGCTGCGGAGCATATCGGCGAAGGAAGGCGCGCGCGAACTCGTTTGTTAACCTTGAATCGTCATCCTTGCTCATCACCAAACAGGTCTGGAACTGCAACGACTTGTCCGCAAGCGGCTTGATAACTACGCTTCTGTCATTGGTCCCGAGCGTTTTCGGCTCGGCAAAAATGGCGACGCCCAAGTGCTCGGAAACGAGGTAAATGGCCTGGTCAGCTGTGTGGATGTCATGTGCATCTTTCGGGGCGATTGACTGAGCTCGCGCTGTTTCCATGATGGCATCGTGAACCATCGGGTTGGCGTCTCTCACGCAAAGAATCCATTCATCTTTCGCAAGATCTTGCAGGAACAGTTCCTTCTTGTGGGTGGCCAGATGACCTTGGGGAAGAGCAGCGTACACGGGCGCTGGAGCGAACGGCACTACCGTGAGGGTAGGGTCTGGCGGCGGAGCGGTGACGAGCGCAAGGCTGAGTTCTCCTGTTAATACGCCTCGCACCAGCTCTGTACCGAATCTGGTGGCGAAGCGAATCCTGAGTCTTGGATAGGATGGTAGCCGAATCGCGAGGATGGCTGACAGCCAAGCTTGGTCCGCGTGAGATGAATGCCCGACGATTAAGATGCGATCACACCCCTCGTTAGCGGCACGAGCGGAGTGGACGGCTGGAATACCGCTTCACCGAAAGCGGCGTTGACTACGTCTGGTGCAAGAACTGCACTCGGGGGGCCCTGTGAATTGGAACGAATTGACAACGGAAATCCTGACCGACATCGTCAAGATTGTCCCCGTGGACATGAGCGTCCACTACATGGTGGCAGTCGTGCAATGGCGGGGAAAGATCATCGGACGCCCTATATACCAGCCGACGCCCGCCGAACTCAATACCGACAGCGAGGGCTTCCTGCATGGCATGTCGATGATCCCCGAGCCGCCATCGGATTGGAAAGCCGTCGAACTGAAATTCGTGCCCAAGGCGGACGGAGTGCCTTCGAAGGCCGACATGCCCCTCGCCTACTTCGTGATCGGTGGGGAGGGCGAAGGCGTGGCGTTCCCCGCGCGCTTCCACAACGAGGCACAAATCACCTGGACGCAGAACCCGGAAATCATCGATCACGTCTGGCCTGCTGGAATTAAGGAAGGAGACTAAATGAAGAAACCGAAGATGAAAACAATCACGCAGCAAGAGTACGACATGCTGCGTGCTAACTATGAACTGCTCACCGAGTTTTTCGGTGAGCGCCCACGGCTCCTCGAAGAGTTGAAGGAAGCATACCCCAAGCTGTGCAAGAAGGCGGATGTCATATGAAAAGCGACATCGTCTACTGCGCCTCCGGCG
>CAYOUY010000079.1:0-38188 GCA_964407245.1 uncultured Acidobacteriaceae bacterium | reverse complement strand
CCGCGGCTGAACTACGCCGCGGTTCGGATGACGTAAGAGCGAGGATTCAACATTGAGCCACTACCCATTCCGATGGTGGTTTGACCTCTTTTCCCTGCGCCTGCTACCGTCATATGTTTGCCCTCCGGTGTGGGGCCGTCCTGTGCGGCAAACCTGACTTGATCCATATGCTGTTCGAGCGTCGTTGATCCAGCGCGCGGGCCCACTTCATAGACGGAGACTGCTCATGCCGGCCATCAAGTTTCGCGGCGTCGATTTCATCCAGTTCGATTCCCTGCTCACCGATGAAGAAAAGCTGGTGCGCGACACCACGCGCCAGTTCATTGAAGACAATCTGATTCCCATCATCGAAGAGTGCAACCGCGCCGGCCGCTTTCCGCGCGAGCTGGTCAAGCCCATGGCCGAGCTGGGATTTTTCGGCGCTTCGCTGAAGGGCTACGGCTGCGCTGGCATGGGCAACGTCGAGTATGGATTGATGACGCAGGAGCTGGAGCGCGGCGATTCGGGCGTGCGCAGCTTCGTGAGCGTGCAGTCGGGGCTGTGCATGTATCCGATCTGGGAGTTCGGCAGCGACGAGCAGAAAGAGAGCTGGCTGCCGCCCATGCAGCGCGGCGAGAAGCTGGGTTGCTTCGGCCTGACCGAGCCCGATTTCGGGTCGAACCCTGGCGGCATGCGCACGCGGGCGCGTAAGGTCGGTAACGAATACGTGATCAACGGCGAGAAGATGTGGATTACCTCCGGCACAATTGCCGATGTTGCCATCATCTGGGCGAAGGTGGAGAACGAGAACGACCGCATTCGCGGTTTCCTGGTCGAAACCGACCGGCCCGGATTCAAGGCCGATGACATTCACGGCAAGTGGTCGCTGCGGGCGTCGGTCACGTCGGGACTCTCGCTGCAGGATGTGCATGTGCCGGAATCGAATCTGCTGCCGAAGACGGGCGGGTTGAAATCTCCGCTGATGTGCCTGAATCAGGCGCGCTATGGCATCGCGTGGGGCGCGGTGGGAGCGGCCATGTCCTGCTACGACTGCGCGTTGCAATACTCGCTCTTGCGTAAGCAGTGGCGCGACCAACCGATCGCCTCGCATCAGTTGGTGCAGGACAAGCTGACGTGGATGATCAGCGAAATCACGAAGTCGCAATTGCTGGTGCTTCAGGTCGGACGATTGAAGGATGCCGGCAAGGTACAGCCGCAGCATGTCTCGATGGCGAAGCGGAATAACGTGTGGATGGCTCTGGAATGTGCGCGCCTGTCGCGTGACATCCTCGGTGCGAACGGCGTGGCCGATGATTACCCGATCATGCGGCACCTGATGAACCTGGAATCGGTGAAGACGTATGAGGGAACGCACGACGTGCATTCGCTGATCATCGGGCAGAGCGTGACCGGGATTGACGCGTTTTAAGGTAGCCAGCTATGAGCTTTCAGCCATCAGCTCTCAGCCTAAGCTTTTCTGAATGTGCGGACTCATAATTCGCATCCAACAGAAAGACGAGGACCATCCCTCATGACTTCTGGCAAACAGCGACGCGTTGCACGTGCCGTGGGATTTCTCTCCGGTGTGCTGGCGTCAATGGACGCGGTGAAGGACGCCAGAATCTTCTGGCCTCCAGACGCTGTGTGGGCGGCGCTGCGAAGTCCGCAGCGTCTGGAGCTGGGCGGTGGGATCGCGCTGATTGTCGTTACGCTGGCGATGTCTGTCGTGACGCATCAACGATCGACATTTTCGTGAGCTGTCGAGCTTCGCTCGACCGGACCCATTCGACTTGATGCGCTCGCTCAGGGCAGGGTCTCGAGGGCGGCTGTCGCTGCAAAACTCGCATCGCGCTGCGCGCGACCCCGGACGAGTGCGTCCGGGGCTACATCACCCATACAGCTCTTCCAGCAGCTCGTAGGCGCGCCGCAGGTGCGGAATGACGATGCTGCCTCCGACAACCAGGGCGACGTTCAACGACTCTTCCTGCTCGGCTCGCGTCACACCCAGGCGATAGGCGTGGATGGCGTGATAGAAAATGCAGTCGTCGCAACGCAGACAGGCCGAGGCAACCAATCCCATCAACTCCTTCGTCTTAGCTAGTAGAGCGCCTTCCAGATAAGCGTTATGGTCGATGTTGTAAAAGCGCTTGACCAGGAAGTTGTTGGCCTTGTCCACGTTGTTGTTGAGCCGCATGCGCGCGTCAAGAAAGCGGCGCGCGATCTCGCTCTTTTCCATCACCTGCTTCTCGCTGAACAGGTAGGTTGGTTCCTTACGGTCCTGGCTGGGGCGCTCGACAGGATGTTCTACGAGCGCGGAATGTTCCGTCGTGGTTGTGCTCATGGGCAAATAGTAGCACTGCCGCGGCGAGTCGCGCCCGGAAAAGCAGGCCGCGGTTGACACTCGGCCCGCCCCGGCATCAATATGACTCTCAGAAGCGCACACGACAATTCAATGTCAGGCGTATTTCCCTCCCGACTCGGGAAGGGCGGACGCCACCGTGATTTCATCCTGAGAAGCTCGCAGGAAAGATTGCCGAGAACCTGATCACCGAGACTCGAAGCTCAAGGAGAAGCACATGGCCCGTTGTGGCTGGCTACTTCGGTTTTTAGCTTTTTTGCTGGGAATTGTTCTTACCCCTGCCCTTTTTGCCAGCGATCCTACCGGAACCATCACGGGAACGGTCACTGACCCTTCGGGCGCGGTAGTGCCGAAGGCGCGGATTGCTGTGATCAACGAAGGGACAAACGCCACGCGTGATGCCGAAACCAATCATGACGGCGATTTCACGGTCGCACTGCTACCGCCAGGCCGGTATCGTGTAACTGCCGAGAGCGCCGGCTTTCGCAAAAGCATCTTCAGCGATGTGACCGTGGATGTAGATCAGACCGTGCGCGTGGACTTTACGCTCCAGGTCGGCGCCGCGACCGAAGAATTGCACGTCAAAGACACGCCTCCGGCAATTCAGACCGACACTTCAACACTGGGCCAAGTGCTCAACAATACTCTGGTGCAGCAATTGCCCCTGAACGATCGCAACTTCCTCACTTTTGCCCTGCTGGTTCCGGGCAGCCAACTGCCGGTGGCGGGATCGGAGAATTCGACGCAAGGAGGGTCGCTCAGTGTCAACGGCGCCCGCGAGCAGTCCAACAATTTTCTGCTCGATGGCGTGGACAACAACGATCCGTACCTCAATCAGTATGTGGCGCTGCCATCGGTGGACGCCATTCAGGAGTTCAAGGTTCAATCCAGCGACTATTCGGCCGAATATGGACGCGGCGGCGGCGCGCAAGTCAACGTCGTGCTGAAAAGCGGCACCAACACGTTCCACGGAAGTTTGTTCGAGTACTTCCGCAACCGAACCCTGGACGCCAAGAACTATTTCGATTTGCCCGATTGCACTCCTACTTCGCCGCTGAACACGTGCGGGCCGATTCCCGGCCTGCAGCGCGATCAGTTTGGCGGGACGCTGGGCGGGCCGATTTTGAAGAACCGGACTTTTTTCTTCGTCTCGTATGAGGGACTGCGGCTACGCCAGGCGGACACGCGCACCGCCAATGTGCCTTCGCAGACGGAGTGGGCAGCGGTGGAGTCACCGACCAATCCGCTGGTACCAGACATGCGGATCGGCATCGGCTGTTCCACTCCCCCCAGCTCAGCTTGTCAGGTCGGGCAGAAGTTGTTCGATCTGTATCCGCAGGCCAATGTTCCGATAGTCAATCCGGATGGTAGTTTGGACTTCGCTGATTCGAACAAATATCTGTCCGCTCCAGTCATTCGCAACTCGGACAACTATTACACGGGCAAGGTCGACCAGCACTTCAGCTCCGTCGACACCGTGACCGCACATTACTCGCTCTTTGACCAGGACCTTTTCAGTCCTTTCGATCCCGTGAACGCATTCACCAGCCTTCCGGGATACGGCAGCTATACGCTCAATCATGGTCAGAACGCCGGGCTGGAGTGGACGCGCGTGTTCCACTCCAGGTTGCTCAACGAACTTCGGCTGGGCTTCGTACGCATGCGGGCCACGTTTCTGCAGCAGAATCACGGCACCGACTACAACGCGGCCCTGGGCTTTCCTGATGTTTTGACCAGCCCGGTGGACCTGGGATATCCCGATCTGGAAGTGCAGGGCTTCGACGGCATTGGTGAGCCGGTGAACTATCCGCAGGATCGCCATGACACCACGCTGCAGATTGCGGACTCGGTGGCCTGGACCGTGGGCCGTAATCAATTCAAGATGGGCGTGGACCTTCGGCACGTCCGGGTTGACGACTATCTCGACTTTCTGGCGCGGGGGGAGTGGCTGTTTCTGGGCAACGTGGCTAAGGGCGTGGCGGAGTCGCCGCCGGTCAATTTCACGTGCCCGCCCCAGCCTTCCGACGACTGCACCAACTGGTTTTATACGCTTTCCCAGGTGTTAGCCGGAGTCCCCGACGCGGCCACGACGGCGAGCGGCAACACGTACAACAGCCTGCGCAGCCATGGCGTCAGCGCCTACGTGCAAGACGACATCCATGTGATTCCGCGCTTCCTGCTCAACGTGGGCTTGCGCTATGAATACAACAGCCCGCCGGTAGAGGCGCTGAACCGTTTCAGTGTGCCCGATCTGAGCGCAAACTCTGCGACCTGCACTCCCAAGCCCGACTGCCAGTTTATTCAGGCCGGGACCGATGGCATTCCCCGTGCGACATATTCGCCCACATACACCGATATCGGACCGCGCATCGGCTTTGCCTGGCGCCCTTTGAAATCGGAGCGGTGGGTGGTCCGCTCCGCGTACGGCATCTTCTACGATTCAGCGATTGGACAGATCAATGTCTTTCCGCGGATCAATCCGCCAAATTACAGTTTGTCGCTCTTTGAAAATGGGACCTGCGCGCCGTATGGCCTGTGCAATGTGCAAAATGTTGTGACTGGGCCGTCCGGCCTGGTGCAGGACAACATGATTTCTCCGAATTTTCGCGACGGATATATGCAGCAGTGGAACGCCGACCTGCAATATGAAGTTCTGGCAAACTGGATGGTGGACGCGGCCTACGTTGGTTCCAAAGGCACGCATCTGGCGAACGTGCTCGACCTGAACCAGCAGAATCCGATTACGGGCGTGTTTCCATATCCGCAGTTTGCGTCGATTCTGTATGTGGAATCGGCCGCGACCAGCAATTACCACTCTCTGCAGCTGCGCTCGGAGAAACGCACGCGGGAAGGGTTGACGCTGCTGCTCGCCTATACCTATTCCAAATCGTTTGACGACATTTCGGCGGTGTTCGGCGGAAGCGTCGGGTCCGGGTTGCCGCAGAATTCGCAGGACATTCAAGGCGACCGTGGACCCTCGGATTTCAACGCCGTGCACCGTTTTGTCGGCAGCTTTGTCTATGACTTGCCGCTTCGCCGCCTATGGGCCCATGGCCCCGGCTGGAGCGGAAGACTCCTGAACAACTGGCAGGCAGGAGGAATCGTAACCGCGCAGACGGGATCACCGTTCACGGTGGTGCTCTCCGGGGGGAACAGTTCGGCGGCGGCCGCGTTCGGGAATCCAGCGCGGCCGAATTTGGTCGGAGATCCCTTTCAGCCCGGTGCAATCGCAGGCAACCCCGGTTGTATTGGTCCAAGCGACGTGCGGGTGCCGCAAAGCTGGATCAATCCGTGCGCGTTCGTTTTGCCAGCCGGGGGCGCGGGTCAAGGACTATTTGCGTTCGGGACTGAGGGCAGGAACATTCTGACCGGCCCGGGATACACCAACCTCGACTTCGGATTGTCGAAGAGCATGGCGCTGGGTTCGGAGAACCATCGCCTGATGCTGCGCGGAGATTTCTTCAATCTGTTCAATCATCCGAACTTCGACATTCCAGAACACGTTTTTGACTGCCCTCTCCCGCCGCAGGCCTGCTCGCCATACGGAGGGCCGTCGTTCGGACAGGTTCTTTCGGCCAACGCTTACGGCATCAGGCCGCCCAGGCAGATTCAGTTGAGCGCGCGGTATGTCTTCTGATTACGCGGTTGGCTTGTCGCGCGGTGGCTGGACGGCGGTAAATTCTTCGGCGAAGCGACGGGCGTAATTCTCGAGCAGTGACGGGATTCTCTCGGGATCTGCGGACTTGAGCACCAGCCCGGCGTGGTGGTGCTTCTTGATCCGCAGGTGCACTTCGGGGTCATTGTAGGCTGAGGTATCCGGATTCTCCTGCCGCGCCAGCGAAAGAATCACGCCGGCATATTCCTCGCGCACCGGTGGCAGCTTGTAGCTGCCGTCGCCGCCCGCGACTTCGATGCGGGCCCACTCGCGCCACAGGTTGATTCCGGTCGCGGCCTCGACCATCTCGTTGATGTAGGCTCCGCCCACGCGCGCCGCACACTCCAGAAAATAAAAATTCCCGTCGGCGCGCGCCTGAATGAATTCGGCATGGGCGACTCCGCGCACCAGGCCGAGAGCCGCAATCAGATCGCGGTTGATGGCGCGCAGGCCGGTGTCGGCATCGCTGCCGCGCGGCACGGTGTAGCTGGTGAAGACTCCGCCGCCCTGCGCGACGTTCATCGGGGGCTTGCCATACTTGCTCACGTTGGCGAATGCAACTTCGTTTTCCGAAACCACCGAGTCGACGTGATAAACCTCGCCGGGAACAAATTTTTCCAGCAGAAACGACGATTGTTTGTCGCCCAGTTGTTCGAGCACCGGCCATAGTTCATCAGCGGCTTGGATTTTCTTGATTCCGATCGCCGACGCCTCCTGCCGTGGCTTCAGCACCCAGGGTCCGGGAACGTGCTCCATGTAGTAGCGGATGTCGTCGTGATTTACGACGGGAACAAAATCAGGAACGCGCACGTGGCGATCGAGCGCGCGCATGCGCATGGCGAGCTTGTCGCGGAAATAGCGCATGGTGGTGAGGCCCATGCCCGGGATGCGAAGATGCTCGCGCAGCGTGGCGGCGGTCTCCATGTCGTATTCGTCAAGGGCAACGATGCGGTCGAGTTTGCTGTTTCGCGCCAGGTGGGCGACCGCTTTCACGGTGTCCGCCAGAGGAATTTCGGTCGGAAGGTAGAAGGTATCGTCGAGACTTTCGCGCGGCCAATCTGCATCGCGCAATTTTTCGGCCGTGAGCAGGATGACGCGGCAGCCCTTGCGCTTGCATTCGCGCATGAATTCCTGGCCCTTTTCGTAGGTCGTGATGCAGAGAAAAGTCAGCGGGCGCGCGTCAGGCATGGGCCGCGTGTTACGAGTCAACGTTCTGAATCAGGGCTAGGAGAATATCACGAAGGCAGTGTCGGAGTGTATCCACGCTTGTAATGTGGACCATTGCTTCTTTTCATGTGTACTCCAGTTGCGCTATAGTCTCAGGCCGGCGCGGGAGAGCGCCATGAGAGGTGTCCGATGGAAGCGCATCCGCATGTGCAAGGCAAGGTCCGCGGCTTCGGGGAGAACATTGAGAGCGATCTGGCGCTCGAGTTCCTGCGCGTGGTGGAGGTCGCCGCCATCGCGTCCGCGCGGACTATGGGCCAGGGCGAGCGCAAACTCAGCGATGAAGTTGCCACCGAGGCCATGCGCAAGACCATGGACACCGTCCCCATGCACGGAACGATTGTGATCGGGGAAGGCGAGCGCGACGAGGCGCCCATGCTCTACATTGGCGAGCAGGTCGGCGCCGATTTTCCCGACGGCACCGAAGTTCCGCAAGTCGATATTGCGGTCGATCCGCTGGAAGGCACGAACCTGTGCGCCACTGGTGCGCCCGGGTCGATCACCGTCCTCGCCGCCTCGGAGCGCGGAGGCCTGCTCAACGCGCCCGACTGCTACATGGAAAAAATTGTGGTGGGCCCGTCATGCAAGAACGCCGTCGAGATGGACGCGCCCGTGGCCGACAATCTGAAGAATATTGCCAAACGGCTCGAGCGCGACGTGGAAGACTTGGTGGTGATCGTGCTCGACCGTCCGCGTCACGAAAAGCTGATCGCAGATATTCGCGCAGCAGGAGCGCGCATCCGCCTGATCGGCGACGGCGATCTCTCGGCCGGCATCGCCGCGGCCGTCATCGGCACCGGCGTGCATGCGGTCATGGGATCGGGCGGCGCGCCGGAGGGCGTCATCACGGCCGCCGCGATCCGTTGCCTAAATGGTTACATGCTCGGCCGGCTCGTGGTGAAGCCCGACCAGGAAGAACGCCTAGCGCGCATGGGAATTAAAGACAAGAACCGCATTTACGAAGCGGAAGATCTCGCACCCGGCAAGCAGCTGATTTTCGCTGCGACCGGCGTGACCGATGGCGCGTTGCTCAAAGGCGTCCGCTTCTTCGGCGAAGGAACTCGAACCTCGTCGGTGATCATGACTCTGCGCACCGGCAAGGTGCGGTTCATCGAGAGCATTCACCTCGAGAAGGGGCCGGATGTGAAGGTGAGGTTCTCGTAGTACCGTCTACTTCAGATACTCCGAGTCCTTCTTTAACTCCTCCGGGATCGTGGGGAAGGGCGGCCACTCCTGTGAAAATCCTTTGAGCAGCGGAGTGGAAACTTCCCTGCGCAACGTTCCATCGTGTACGACGAATGTGTGCGGATGACCGGCGGAGGATCCCTCCCACAAACAGACCCCGGCGTAGGCGCCATCGTTGCGCAGAATGTAATACGTCATGTCCATGTAGTGGAGCTTGTTCATGTCGCCGTTGTAATTGCGGACGATGCGTTTCAGCGCGTCCATGCCAGCTTCCTGCGGAGACATGCCTCGGCGCATATTTTCGACGATGGTGTGAGCGCCGGCAACTTTGATGTTCTCTTCCCCGGCGCCGGTGGCACCGGCCGAGCCCACGTCCTGATCGGTGTAGCACCCCGCGCCGATCACCGGCGAGTCGCCGCAACGGCCGGGCAGTTTGAAGGCCAGTCCGCTGGTCGTTGTAATGCCGGACATTTCCCCTTTTTCGTTCAGTGCCGAGCAGTGAATCGTGCCTGTGGGCGGGAACAGCACGCGGCGGACCGCCGCCATCTGGAACTCTGGTTCGATGCCGAGGTCGGCGGCGCGCCGGCGCAGTTGTTCGATACGATCCCGCCACAACTCCGCCTGGGGCTTGGAGTACGGCGCGGGCGGATGCCAATGCGGATCGGCCATGCCGGGCCCCCACCAGTCCTTGTCGGAATTGAATTCCTTCCACAGCAGCCAGATTTTGCGGGAACGTTCGGTCAACAGATTTTCGCGAGGAAAACCGAGGGCCACGGCAAAGCGTTCAGCGCCCTCACCCACCAGCATGACATGACCGGTGTGTTCGAAGACGGCCTTCGAGACCATCGAGACGTTCTTGATGTTGCGCACTCCCCCAACCGAACCGGCGCGCCGTGTCGGGCCATGCATGCAGCAGGCGTCGAGTTCGACTACGCCTTCCTCGTTGGGCAAGCCGCCCAAGCCGACGGTGTCGATGTTGGGATCGTCCTCGGGTCCCTTGACCACGCGAATCGCGGCATCGAGAGTATCGCCGCCGCCTTTGAGGAACGCATACGCCGGCTCGACGAAAGGGTAACCGACGTGTGCGCAAATGATGATAGGCCGCTTCGGCGCAACGCTTTCCGCAGCGTGATCCTGCTCCGGAACTTCGGCGAGCACGGCAGGCGCGCCCACTTTGGCGGCGACGGCTCCAAGTACAGAATTTTTCATGAAATCACGGCGCGAGAAGGTCACGGGATTCTCCTGGGAGGCTTGATCTTCTTGTAGGCGAACGCGAAGGATATCACGGCGGAACAGAGAAATTCACGAATGGGAAAAGAGGAACGGCGTCATCCAGTGCGCAGCCGCGTTTCCGGCGGAGCGAGAGATCTCGCGTGAAGCGCCAAGTTGGCGCCGGTGAGATCCCCCGCCTCGCGGCTTCGCCGCCCCCGGCTGAAGCCGGGGGTCTACAAAAAGCGTGAGGCTTCCGGATGACGCCTGCTAAACCCTCCAGTCGACTTTTACCGGCTGGCAAAGCGGCGCAGGCGCCCCGGATATGCCGCGCCTGCCTTGATGAGCCGGTCGGCCACGGCTGCATCAATCGGCTCGACATTCTCGGTGCGGAAGCGGAGCAATGCCGCGATGTTGCCCACTTTGTCGAATTCCGGGTCGTCCTTCACGTAAAAGGTTTCGATGTCGCAATGGATCACTCGGGGCAGAATCGCCTCGCCCACGTCGACAATCTCTTTCGTCGCACGGCCGCACGCCGGGCAGAAGTTCACCACGTGTGCGTCAAGATGCCCGCAGCCGGAGCATTCGACGGCATGGGCGACGAAGTGCTCCCCGATCAGCAGAGCCTGCACTTCGCCGAGTTCGAGCGAGCGCAGCACGCGCCGCAACCCGGTCACGCCACGCCCCTTGCTGCGGGCTTCATTGATGACTTGGCCGACCAGTTGGCGGCAACGATCGCTCTGCCACTTCTCGAGAATTTGTTGCGCGTGCGAGCGGATTTCCTCCCGCGAGATATGGCCGGGATCGGCCTGGAACCGGCCCAACAGGGCCTGACTGACGTAGGGATGCAACTGCGGCTCGAGCTGCGAGCGGTGCACGTCCAAACAACCGAGTATCCATTTTTCGAACACGCCTTTTTCCAGTGATTGTTTGAGTACATCGGCGATGGCCTTGAAATGCTGGCGGGCTTCGTCGTCGACGCGGCGCTGGGCGTGGCCGCCATCGTAGCCGGCATAGCCGTCGCTGCGCCCTTTGCGGGAAAGCGGCTGAAACAGACCTTGGCGTTCAGTTAACTCACCGAGACGGAGATCGAAGAAGCGGGCGCGGTGGCGATCCGCCAGGACGACGCCAAGCCGGGGGGAAGCTCCGAGCAGCTGAGCCAGCGGCTTGAGATGGAAATGGCGATCGACGGCAAGCTGTGTGCTCGCGATGACCGCAGGCAGATCGTACTCGCGCCAGAAGTTGTGAGCCGCACAAGCGAATACGGCTTTGGCGTGGGTTCCGTTGCTGCGCAAGTCGGCCGATAGGCGCAGAATGCGGTCCATGTCGGCCCGGGCGCGCTCTCTCTTGTCCTTGTCTTCCAGACGGTGGAGCGCTTCGCGCGCCAGATCCTTGACCAGAATCGTGTCTTCCTTGTGAGCCTTGTTGCGAGGAGCGCAGGGTTGGAAATAGAAACTGACGGCACAGCCATTCGTGTCATGCAATTCAGCTAACTCTCGGATTTGTTCGCGGGTAATGCTCATGGGTCATCTCCCCAGGATTGGAAAAGAAGTTTATGCGGCGCCGGTTGGAGCGAGCCGACTGCGAAGGTCCCGGGAAAGGCCGGGCGCTTTGCGCAGGTGATCGCGCGCCGCCGAAATAAAATCGACTACCCGTTCCGCTGCCAGGCCGGTGATCCCTGTGATCTCTTCGATGCTGAAGCCTTCCACCGCATGGAGAATGAAAGCTTCGCGGGGCCCCGAGCCCAGATCGCGCAGCGCTGAGGCAATCAGGCGCAACATCTCGTCCGACGCCATGATTTGCTCCGGAGTGGCCACCCGGGAGTCGGGAATCACGGTCTCGCCCGTAATGGATTCATCAGGCTGATGGAATTGCAACTCCGGTTCGTCGCTGGCCTTGACGTTGGGCCGCCGCGCCGACTCCTCCAGACAGAAGGCATTCTCGTTGCTCTCGTCGGTGCGGGAGAGCTCATCGAGCGCCCGCAAAGCCAGCCGGTACAGCCAGGGCTCCAGCGCCAGCCGCTCGGGCTTCTCCTGACCATCGCCTAGCGCCGCGGCGATGGTCTCGTCAATGACCTCTTCCTTGGTGAGCCTGTCGGCGCTGACGCCCTCCTGAATCTCGCGGAAGTAGATTTCGCGCTCCACAAAGCGTCCCAGGCGCGCCAGGTTGGCATTGACGTAGGAACGAACATCGTCCGCCGACACCACCGCCGGAAAGACCGCGGCCACCGTTTGCTCGAAAGGAACCTCGCGCATCGGTGCAGCCGCGCGCGCGCTGTCTCCGCGACGTCCGCGATTCCATTTGTGCGATGAGCGCAAGATTTCCTTGTGCTTGTTGAGCTGCTGTAACAGGTCCTCAAACGCGCTCTTCACTGCGGCGGTCGCCGTGGGAGCAGAAGCCTGAACGGCCATCTGCCCCGAGGGCAGGCGCAGATTGAGCGAAACGTTGATCCCCTCGCGCTGCGATACCTCTTCTACCACGCCTTTCAGGTGAACGAGTTCGGGGCGGAAGACTTGCAGTCGCTTGCGCAGTTTTTCGATTTGATACTGGATGTCTTTTTCGACGGCTGGAGTTTTATGAAGTCTGTAACTTACGTGGACGTTCATGAGCGCCTCGGCCTTGCTGTACGAAGTGCGCAACCAGGTGCTGTCTTATAAAACCTTCTCTACGACGAATTGTACACCCGGCGGAAAAGAGGCAAGCGCAGAATTGAAGCTTCACTTTGGCTGCAAAGCGAGGCCCATTTCCCAAAAGAGACCGGTGACCGTTGCCAGCCGTTGTTGCCAGCGATCGATCGAAGCCGCTATCATCCCCACGCCATGAAAGCTCACAAACTATTGCTGCTGATTTCGCTCACTGCCACGGCCTTTTCCCAGGCTCCGACTTCGAAGGAAGTTGAAACCGTCTATCCCGACGCGCGTGCGCTGTACCTCGATATACACCAGAATCCTGAGTTGTCCGGGCATGAGACGCAGACTGCAGCCAAGCTGGCGGCGCGCCTGCGCAGCGCCGGCTACGACGTCACCGAACATGTGGGTGGGACCGGCGTAGTCGCTATTCTGAAGAACGGCGCCAGCCCGACGATCATGCTGCGCACGGAGCTGGACGCGCTGCCCGTGGAGGAGAAAACCGGCCTTCCCTACGCGAGCAAAGTTCACGCGAAAGACGACGCCGGCCACGATGTCCCGGTGATGCACGCTTGCGGTCACGACCTGCACATGGCGTCCCTGGCAGGCGCGGCCGAGATCATGGCCCGCACTAAGAACACGTGGCATGGGACACTCATGCTGATCGGCCAGCCGGCTGAAGAAACAATCAGCGGGGCCAAGGCGATGGTTGCCGACGGTCTATTCACACGCTTCCCCAAGCCGGACGTGGCCGTCGCCCTGCACGTGGGCAACAGCGAGCCAGCGGGGGTGATTGCGATCGTTCCCGGCGTGCTGACCACGAACGCGGACTCAGTCCGCATCACGATTTATGGCAAGGGGGGACATGGGGCATATCCTCAAACGACAATCGATCCCATCGTGATCGCAGCGCGGACGATTCTTGCGCTGCAAACCATCATGTCGCGCGAACTCAAGCCGGGAGACATGGGGGTGGTCACGGTCGGCTACATCCACGCCGGGACGAAGAACAACATTATTCCCGATCACGCCGAGATGGGCCTCACCGTGCGAACTTTCAAGCAGGAAGTGCGCCAGCAGATTCTCGCGGCAATCACTCGCATCACGAAGGCCGAGGCGGCCGCGGCCGGCGCTCCGCAGGAACCGCTGGTCGAGCACTACGAGGGTACGGACGCGGTATACAACAACCCGGCGCTGGCAGAGCGGTTGCGCGCTCCCCTGGAAGCCGCGCTCGGGAAAGACAAGGTTGTTGTCAGCTCGGAGCCCGGCTCGGCGTCAGAGGATTTCTCGTATTTCATCGCTCAGGGTGTTCCCGGCTTCTTCTTCGGCCTGGGCGGAGCCGATCCACAGAAGTACGCTCAGGCTAAGGCTGCTGGAACGCATCTGCCGTCGAACCACTCTCCGCTGTTCGCCCCGGACGCGGACCCGGCACTGCACGCTGGGATTACGGCGGAGGTTGCGGTGCTGCGAAGCTTATTGAATACGTCGGCGGAGGAATTGCACAAGCTGACTGCTACACCGCAACCGTAACCGAGGTCTCCGTGCGCGTGACCGGCCGATAGAGTGTGTCGCGCTCGATCGGCTCGCGCCCGGCGGAGCGGATGAGCCGTTCCAACTCCTGGCGGCGCATGCCCTGCGGCGTGGTGGCGCCGGCGTCGTGATAGATTTTTTCTTCGATCACCGTGCCATCCATATCGTCGGCGCCGAAGCGCAAGGAAATCTGCGCGATCTTCGGCGTCATCATTTGCCAGTACGATTTAATGTGCGGGAAGTTGTCGAGCACGAGCCGGCTGACCGCGATCTGCTTGACGTCGAGCATGCCGGTGGTTTTCGGCAGATGCTGCAGCGGCGTGTTGTCGGGATGGAAAGCTAGAGGAATGAAGGTCTGGAAGCCGACGGTTTCGTCTTGCAGCGCGCGCAGCTTGAGCAGATGGTCGACGCGGTCCTCATCGTTCTCGACGTGGCCGTAAAGCATGGTCGCGTTCGATTTCAACCCGATTTGGTGGGCGAGGCGTGCGGTTTCCAGCCATTGGTCGCCATCAATTTTGTGGTCGCAGATGATGTGGCGGACGCGGTCCGAGAAAATTTCCGCGCCGCCGCCGGGCAGCGAATCCACCCCTGAGGCCTTCAGTTGTTCGAGCGTCTCGCGGATCGAGAGCTTCGCGCGCTTCGACAAATACGCGACTTCCACCATGGTGAAGGCCTTCAGATGCACCTGCGGGAAACGCTGCTTCAGGCCGGCGCAGAGATCGAGAAAATACTGAAACGGCAAGTCGGGATGCAGTCCGCCGACGATGTGGAACTCCGTCACTGCCTCGGTGTAGCCGGAAGCCGCCGTCTCGAACGCTTCTTCGAGCGCCATCGTATATGCACCGGGGGCGTCCTTCTTTCGCCCAAAGGCGCAGAGCCGGCAGGAGGCCACGCAAACATTCGTAGGATTGATGTGGCGGTTGACGTTGAAATACGTCTTGTCGCCGTGCATGCGCTCGCGGACGTGGTTGGCCATCCATCCGATGGCCAGAATGTCGCCGGTACGGTAGAGCGCAAGAGCGTCATCGGCGTCAAGCCGGGCGCCGGCCATCACCTTGGAGTGAATGGCCTCAAGCCGCGGGTCGTCCGTCTGAAAAGGATGATACTGGCCCGGAACTGGCATCTTTTTGATGATATCGCAGGAATGCGGGGGAAGTCACAGTTGGGTACTGATCTAATTCTAGAGATCAGTACCCACAGTTGGCTTAGTTTCAATTTCGATGACTTTTTTAAGGCGTCATCCTGAGCGAAACTGGCACAAGCTACGCTTCCAGCCTCTGAAAATCTGCATTGTGCGCGCCCAAAGCGTCGAGCGCTTCATCTCTGCTGCGGACGACATGGACCTGATCGCGATTGGCGAGAATCTGAAACATGCGGCCCATGCCAAACAGGTGATCCGATGGCGCAACCAGATAGCCTGGAGTTGGCGGCGCTGGGGGGTGAGAGGACCGCTTTGCAAGATCGCGCACGGTCTGACTGGAGACATCGAAGGTCGTAACGGTCGACGCATCCGTAATAACGGCGGAGGGTTGAAGTCGGCTCTTGTGCGGCTGCAGTTCCGCATTGGCTCGCTGCATCTGATCCCCATCTACATCGCCTTCCAGAACGACCAGCAGGATCCGGTGATCAGAATCGAATTCAAAGTGATAAGGCATAGGTCGCAGGATCCCTTGACTAGGAACATCGGATCAACATGCGACGTCCGCCGGCGTTTCGCACGCCGGTTACGCGAGCACTTCGATGCTATCAGCGGGCACGAGCCCATGCAAAGGCAAGCCGATCGTTCGGCGTCCAGCAGAGTTTTGCTAGGCCGTTACGGCAGCAGCTCGGGCCGTGACTGGATGTTCTTCGGTCCCGGCGCCTAGCAGGCGACGCCACAGAACAATGGATGGCACAACCGTCGCCACCACCATCGCCCAGGGCAGGAGCGGCGAAATCCAGAACAGACTTGGCGCGAAGCTGAGCAGCGCCAGCCAGAACAAAGTCGCGAACGTCCCGAACAGAAAAGCCGTGCGCCTTTCCGCACTGCGCAGGGGCAGTGAGAACGAACACAGCGATTGCACCATCAGGGAAAACGGAAACGCCACGACCAAATCGATGAAGTAGTGCTCGCCCGTTCCGAGCGTCGCCATCGCGGTCAAGACCAGAAAGACCAGCGCGATCGCCCGCACCCAGCGCTGCAAACCGCGCGAGTTCCACCACACCAGCAGCACCCACGTCATGTGCAGCGAAGGGATGGCGTTGCGCGCGCCTTTCAGCAGCACGGGCGCAACGGCCATGTGCATGGCTGCGTCGGCCGGGAGTGGATGCCACGGAAACGCGGGCCCGAAAATATGCGCCGGCCCGCAGGCCGGGAGCATGTTGTAGAAAAGAACTCCGACGGGGCCGGTGACCAGAAACGCCAGCATCACCGCCAGCGCATTTTTCTTTTCCCCGCGCAGATGGGCGGCATAGACGAGCGCCAGCGGCAACGGCAGCGCGATGTAGATGACGAGGCAGGCGAAGCGCAGCCAGGGGAACGCCCAGAAAAGCTGGCCCACCAGGAAGCTGAACTGCACGCGCAGGCTGCAATCGAACGAATACAGATAGAGATCGAACGTCTTCGGATGCAGCGCTTCGGTGATATCGAGCAGCGTGGTCGCCATCCACTCGGAGCCGACAAACAGCACGGCAGGCAGAAATCCGTAGAGCAGAAGTTTCTGATCTTCACCCTCCGCCCAGATCGTGTGCGCGCCCAGCACGGCGAGCGCGCTCAGTCCGGCAAAAGAAAAACCGGCCATGAACATCGGCTGAAAGTGCATCACTTTGTAATCGATCACTGCCAGCAACATGCCACCCGCGGCAACCCACAGAAGATCGAACCAGGAGCGGCGAATCATGGCCAGAACAATGAGTGCGCTGGCCAGCGCCAGGGAAAGATACGCCGAAACCATGGATCCGGTGTAGAAGTCGCGGTTGACGGCCAGTACGACGATCACAGCAAACAACGCGGCCGTGGCGCCGATTCTGAAGACTCGGCTGCGAGTGAATCCGGAACTGAAGTTAGTTGCGCTCAAGGGTTCGGGGCGAGAAATTCCGACCTACTTCAGTCTAGGGAGGGTCTCAAGCGCAAGCAACCCGGCCCGCCACGCGGAGGTTACAAGGGTAATGCGAGACGCCTCTGTAAAATCCCCCTGCAACGAAGTTCGGTCACCGCTCCAGTTTTTTCTTCGCCAGCGGTCGCGCAAAGGCGTTCGTCGGATTGTGGGTGTTGATTTCCAGAACTTTGCGGTAGTAATCCTTGGCGTGGGCCATGTCGCCCGTTTTTTCGTACGCCTCGCCGAGCAGAACCAGAATCAGCGGATCGTGCTGATCGGCCTTTTCGAGTTCGGCGATCGCAGTTTTATAGTCGCCCGCGTAAAAGGCAACGTAGCCGGTCAGATACGGATAAAACCTGAGCTGGTCCGGGTTGTTCGCCTTGTCAAGAGCGATTTTCGCGGCAGCTACATGCTGGTGTGCTGCCTCCTCCTGACCACGGCGAGCGGCTATGCGAGCCTGCGCACTCTCCCAGCGGAACAACCACAAATTCTTGTCGGCCCCACTGAGGTCCGGCTTGCGGCTGATCGTCTCGTATCCCATCCGGTACCACTTGTCGGCGTGATCGGTGTCGCCCGACTCGAGATAAATGCGCGCGAGTTCGTTGCAGGTTTCGGCGGCTCCAACCAGATCGTTCTTCGCCAGGCGCGCGTTGAAAACCCTCAGCTCGAACTCCGAGGCCTGGGAGGCATTGCCTTCGAAGGCATAGGAAAATGCCATCGAGCGCAGAGCCTGTGCCTTGGAATCTTCCGGAGCAACGTCTATCGCCTTGGTAAAGTGCTCGCGTGCTTCGGGGTAGTTCCCTCTCAAGTCGAGCGCGACGCCGACCGCCAGATGCGCCGCATACAAATCCGGCGACTTGTCGAGCGCCTGCTTATAAAGAGCAAGCGCGTCGTCGAATTTGCCCTCGCGGGTCAACTTTTCACCCCGTTTTACAAGGTCTTCCGGACTGCCGGGCGGGGGCGGTAGAGCAGCGGGCTCTTGCGCAACAGAAAACGCCGTGGACAGTGATACGACGCAGAGCGCCCTAAAGATCGCAGTGCTCATGATTCCTCCGATCGCGCCGGGCTACGGCGCCAACAGAACGTGACGAGAGAATGAGAAAAATGCCCCTCGCTGCTATCTACGCAGCAGCAAGTCTCCGGCGACAAATGCCAGAAATACGATCGAGATGACGCCGTTCATGGTGAAGAACGCGGCGTTCAGCTTCGACAAATCGTTCGGCCGCACCAGCGAATGTTCATAGAGAAGCAAGAGGATTACCAGCACGACTCCGCACATCGCCAATTTCCCCAAGCCGAAGACCAGCAGCAGGGCAACCAGCAGCCCGACCATCACGAGATGAAATGCGCGTGCGATCCAAAGCGCCGCGGGAATGCCGACGAAGCGCGGAATCGAATGGAGGCCACTCTGGCGGTCGAATTCGAAATCCTGGCAGGCATAGAAAACGTCGAAGCCACCGACCCAAAACGTTACAGCAGCCGTAAGCAACAGAATGCGCCAGTCGAGCGAGCCACGCACGGCGATCCACGCCGCGGCGGGTGCGATGCCCAGCGCAAAACCCAGCACCAGATGCGACCAGCGTGTGAAGCGCTTGGTGTAGGAGTAAAGCAGCAGCACGGCGAGCGCCACCGGAGACAGCCACAGAGCCAGCCGGTTCAGTTGCGCGGCCGCAAGGATGAAAATTGCGCTCGACACGGTGACGAACGTCGCAACAAACCCGGGCGTGAGATGTCCCGCGGGTAGGGCGCGCGTGCGGGTGCGGGGATTGGCCGCGTCAATCGAGGCGTCTGCCAGCCGATTGAAAGCCATGGCCGCAGAGCGAGCGGCCACCATGGCAACAGCGATCCATATCAGCTGATGTGCGGTGGGAAGGCCCCCTGCTGCGAGCATCGCGCCGCACAGCGCAAACGGCAGCGCGAAAATAGAGTGCTCCCACTTGATCATCTCCAGGGTCACGCGCAGGTTGCGGAGAACGGGCACGGGTTGATTGTAATGCAGCAGGTCTGGGGTCGGAGGTCTTCGTTCTTCGTTCTTCGTTCTTCGGTCTCCGGTCTTGGGCCTTCGGCCTTCGCTTTGGGAGTCCGGGCAAATGTCGCGCCACAGGCCCGATTTCCCAAGCCCTGAGACCCAAGACCCGACAGCCTAACGCCAATGCCCTAAGACGGCGTCCCCTCCACCAGCGGCACAAACCGGCAAAGGTCGCGCAACTGAACCTGTAGCTGACCATGCCGGATTGTGATCAACTGCAGTTGCTGTGCGTCACCCGGGCCCACGGGGAGGATCATGCGTCCGCCCTCCGCCAGTTGAGCGACCAGCGCCGGAGGCAGCTTCAAAGCGGCAGCAGAAACCAGGACGGCGTCATACGGCGCGTGTTCGGGAAGGCCCTGGCTGCCGTCGCCGACGAACAGTCTCGCATTGCTGTAGCCGAGACGGGCAAGCGTCGCGCGCGCTTCTTCTGCCAACGGAGCATGGCGCTCGACGGAAAAAACCTCTGCTGCCAGTTCGGCCAGCAGCGCCGTCACATAGCCCGACCCCGTGCCGACTTCGAGCACCTTGTCGTCCGGCTTCAGCGCCAGTGCCTCCAGCATGAGCGCGACGATGTAGGGCTGCGAGATGGTCTGCCCCTGGGCGATGGGCAAGGGGTGGTCCTCATACGCTTGATCGCGGTAGGGCGCAGGCGTGAACTCATGCCGCGGCACGCGCGCCATGGCTTGGAGTATGCGCTCGTCGGCGATGCCGCGGGCGCGAAGCTGTTCGGCGACCATGCGCCGCCGTTCGGTTGAAAACGACGCAGCCTCGGCAGAAGAGGTCATCGGTTGAATCAGGACAGATTTTCCGGGATCATTCTATTCGTCCCGGAGTCTATTTCCCCGCCTATTTCTTGCGCCGCCGGACGCGCACGTCGAAGCTGACCACGCCATTCCAGTCGCGAATGCCCACCACCGAAATGTTGCGAGTGAAATAATACTCGCCTTCGATGATCTGCTCCGTGCTCTGGGAAACGTTCGTGCTGTAGGTGAGCGAGATGTTGTTCGCGAACTGCTGCTCGATCGTGACCTGCGGTCCCTTAGCAATCGGGTTGGTTTCGGTGGTCAGGCCCTGCGGGTCGATCTTGATGCGGCTGACTCCGAAAAGCTTTTGCAGGCGGCTGCTCACCGTGGAATTGATGGCCTGATTAATGATCATGGCCGACGCTTCCTCGGTGAACAGCGCCTGGCCGGACTGCTCCTGCAACTGCTGCGATTCCTCATTGGTCCGGCCGAGGGCGAGCAACGCGATGATGTCGGATTTGGGCAGTGGCGGCTCGGAGCGATAGTTCACGTTGAGGCGCTCCGGAGTGCCGGTGACGGTGACGTCGAGATCGTAGTTGCGGACGTGCGTGGTGGCCTGCAGATTGACCTGAGGCTCAATCGAAACGGGATTGGCGAAGGTGATGTCGCCGCGCTCCAGGCGAAACTTGATGCCATTGAAGGTCGCGTCGCCTTCCAGAATGTCGGCGCGGCCGAGCACGCTGGGACGCGCCAGAGAACCGCGCAGGCGCAGATTGGCGTCGCCCGAGAGCCGCGCCACCGCGGTTTTCATCTGCAACTCGGGAGCGGTGCGTACGGCGACGTCGAGCTTCACGTTATACAGGGGCGAATTCACCGGCGTAATTCCGGCGGTCTGGCGGCTGCGTTCCAGATAGGAGCCGAAATCAAACCCGGGCGTCACCGCCAGCTTGTTGACCAGAATGTCGCCGGAAACGGTGGAAGACTGCCGCGTCCCGACCCAGTGCAGTTCGGCATTGGCCGTTGAACTGACGCCCGGCGGATAGCGCAGCCGAACGTCCTTCCCAATCGCGGCGAGGTTGAAGCTGAGCTGATGGTTAAACATCGTGGCATCGCCCTTGAAGTCAACCGTGCCGCCGCCGGTGCGGGCGGTAAGCGAGTCAATGTGCAGGCCGGCGCGGCTGAAATTCATCGATCCATTGATCTCGCTCAAACCACTGGGCAGGCCGGCGTACGTCGCCGACCCGTTCTTGATTTCAATCGTCCCATGCGGGTGCGGCTCGTCCAGCGTGCCTGTGACCCGCATGTGCACTGTGGTCGCACCCGATGCGGCGACGTTCTTGTCGAAGCCTTGAAGCAGCTTGAGATCAACTTGCCCGTCGGTGGTCAGATTGACCTCCCGTCCGGGCGCCCAGGAAAGCGTGCCTTCTAAGGTCGCATCGGTGCCATCGCCCACCATGTGAGCGGGTTCGATGTGAGCGATGCGGTCGGCATAGGTGAACCGAACCGGGCCCTGGTTGTGCATCTTGGCGTACTCGACTTCAATCGAAATGTCGTCACCCTGGCCGATGAGCGTCCATTTGCGCGGATAGCGCAGCGGTCCATCCATCGTGACAGTGCCGACGACGGAGGAGTGCCCGGTCAACTGCTCGCCCAAATAAGAACGCCAGAGCGCGTCCAGGTCCGCGTGGTCGACGTGCGCGGAAATGTGCGCGGGATAGTCGCCGCTCATCTGCACCGTACCATCTACGGTCAAACTGCCGTTCAAAAGTTCGGAGTGGCCCGAGACATGAAGTTGCCCGCCCTGGCTTGCGGCTTCCAGATAGACTCCCCCGGACATCTCGCCATCCAGACTCAAATCGCGCACGTGAACCGCAGCATTCAGCACGGGCGCGTCGAGAGTCCCCGATCCGCGCAGGGTAAAATCGCCGCGGCCATCGACCTGCAATTCGTCAAGATGAATCTGGCGGATACGTGACAAGTCAAAATTCTTTCCCGCCAGATCGAGGCGGAAAGCGCGCGTCTCCGGCGTATAGGCAGCGGTGCCCGTAACAGTGGCGTCCTGATGCGCGAGCTGTATGTCGGTGAGCGCGGTCTCTCCATCCACCATGTGCAGGTCGGCGTCGAACCGGGCGATCTCCTCTCCGTAGGCGGAAGCGTCGGTCGCGTGAATATGGCCCTGCACCCGAGGTTCAGCGCGAGTTCCTGCAATTTGCAATGACACGTCGGCGCGGCCTGAGACGGGATAGTCAAAGCCAGTAAGCGCAGCCGTCGCCGCGACATCGACATTGCGCAAGTTCACGTGTGCGGTGTAGGGGGTATTGTCGGTGAAGTGCCCCTTCTCGAGGGCGGCGGTGACGTCGAAGTCGGCGCTGGTCTCGCCCCGCCGCAATGTGCCGCCGCGGACGGTCAAGTCATGCGAAGAAAACTGGATGCTGGCGGCCAGCGAATCCCAGTGCACCGCCTGTTCAGGAGTCCGCGAGGTCGCGGGCACGGTGAACTCGAAATCCTGCGCGACCAACGTTCCCGCCAGCGTGGGCGCGGAGAGCCTGCCTCCCGCAACTCCGCTGAAGGCGGCATTGCCATCCACGCGAAAAGGCACGTTGGTAGGCCCGCCCAGGGCGGTCACCAGGGGCCGCCACTCTTCCAGGTTGGACGTGGAAACGGAAAGGTGGATCGTGGAGGACGCCGACAGCGTTCCCGCCGCCTGCAGGCGCGAGTCGGGCGTCGACAGATCGAACTTGTAAAGCTCCAGCGCGTCAGTCGCGCCGCGATACTTGCCTGAGACGTGGGCGGTCATCGGCAGTTCGCCGGCGGCAGAGCGCGGCGGAGGAGTGACGTCGAGAGCGAAAGTGACGTCAGCATCCGCGGCGGACCCTCGCCAGTTCGCGTCCACTGTTCCCGTAGCCAAGCCGGTGGGGTGAAAGCGCCCCAGCCGGTGTGCGGGCACATCCAGCGCCGTCGCGACGTCTGAGGCGGCGACGTCGCGCAGACGCAGCCGCACCGCACCCACCTGCACTGCCGGCGGGTTCGTCTTCTCGCCTTTCGTCTTCTCTCCCGCTTTTTGGGCTTTGGCCGGGGGCCGAGCCGCGCTGATGACAGGCCGCTCTGCGCTGATCACCGGCATATTTTCCGACGTCATCGCATTTTTCCCGGCGGCGAGCGGCAGGCTGTGCAGCCAGTTATCGACTTCAGCTTCGCCGGCAACGCTGCCCCCGAACACTTTGCCTTGCAATTTCGCCAGCCTGATCTGCTGATCGGTTACGGAGTAATCCGTGGTCACGCCAACCTTGTTGAGAACGAATTGATCTTCCTGCCAGCCCAGGTCGCGCAAGGTCAAGCCGCCGGAAGTCGTGAACTGATCCCGATCGACGTACCACAGACCGCTCCCTTTGAAATCGGCGGAGCCTTTCTGCAGGTCATGCCTGCGGGCAATGGCGGCAACTTCCTCCAGATCGAAATGGGCGTCATAGTTCGCGTCCAGTCGGGGATTGCGAAAATCGCTGATCCGTCCGTTGACCTCGGCTTGCGACCGCCCGGAGGTCCACTTCAGAGATTCCACGTCGGCAAATGTCCTGCCCAGGCTGAAACGAGCGGCGATCATTGAGGAGAACGGGCGAAAATCCTGAAACATGGTGTCGACTTTGCCCAGCGAGACACGGCTTTCGTAGCGTCCGCGAAGGTGGGAGTAATCGGCCTGCAAGCCCACGTTCTGAACGCCAAAGTCCAGGGGAATTTTCTTGTCGGCCCAGAGTAACTCGCCGTTATTGACCGTCAGGTGGTCAATCGAGAGAGCGAAGAGCGGTTCGATGGGGGTTGCCTGCGACTTGGGCGCCATCCCCTTCAGCGCGGGAATGTTGGTCGAGCCGTCGGGAGCGATGGCGACGTGAACGACAGGATGTTCCAGACGCAGAGAGTGGAAGCCAAACTCCGTGCGCAGAAACGAAATGACCTTCACATGAGCCAGCAGGTGATCGGCATGCACCAGCGGCGCTTCACCCGCGGCTTCGGTGCCGCGCACTGTGATGTCGCGAAGTTCGATCTGCATGTGAAACGGGACGATGTGGAAGCTGCCGATCTGGGCGTGGCCGCCGGTGATGTGCTCCAGCTCGGCGACGAGGCGCTGGCGGACATAAGTCTGAAAGGAATCGGTGGTGATGTACCAGAGCGCGGCCAGCAGCGCGGCGAGACCGGCGCCCATCACGATCAGCAAATACTTCCACCGGCGTCGAGGCCTGGCGGCGGGTTCGGTCACTGCGATCGCACCCCCTCGGCTGGCACGGACGAGCCGGGAACCCTGACCTTGCCTTCCGAGCGCAGCGTCTGCAGCCAGGACACCAGCAGCTCGTTGACTTTCTGTTGGGTAAGTAACTCGCGAATCTTGGAGGAGACTTCCCCCAGAGGAACTTCGCTGGCGCCGGACTGTTTCAATTCCGGAACGAATTTTTCCTGGTAGTAGGCCTCGACCGTCTTCGAATCGATCTGCACTGCGGGCCTTAGGTGGGCATCGACGAGCCGCATGAGATCAATCTGCTGCTCCACGTGCGCGATCAGGTCTTTTTCTGTTAGCTGAAATCGGTTCAGCAGCGCCTGCCAGCCTTCGGGCGTCGCGGCCTGCGGATACTGCGTGCGCGCCTCGGCAATGCGCGCGGCAGCGTCGGCCTCCGAGGCATGCTGGAAAAAGTTGGATTTCATCTGCTCGCCCAGCAGTTCCTGATCGATTAGGCGGTCCAGCACGGCCTTGCGGTCTTCGTCAGTAAAGTCGCTGAGCGGACGGCCGTTCAGCAGGGCTTCATAGCTCAGGGCATCGTTCCAGTCGCTTTGCAGGATGGTATGCCCGTTCACCGTCGCCACAATGCGGTCGAACACTTCCTGCGCTGCGCAATACACGGAGCATGCCGTCCAAAGAACGGCCAGCAATGCGACGGCTTTCGTTTTCGTGCGAACTGTGCTCATTAGAATGGCTGGCCTATGCTGAAAAATACGTTGAAATGTGGAAGACGCTGGGTCTCGTACAGAGTGACGTTGCTTCCGGTCTGCCCGATCGACTTAAAGTAAGCCGTCGGATTCAGATTGTACCCGAAGTCAAACCGAAGCGGACCGAGCGGTGTTCTGTAGCGCACTCCCACCCCGACTGCATGCGAAGTGTAATCATACCCTGTGTTGTCGAATTGGGTTAGACACTGTTGGTTCGCTGCACCAGTGGGGCCTAGACACGGTTGGGGATTGGCCTGATGCCAGCGCAACAACCCCTTCAACATGTCATGCTGCGCTGTGAAGACGTTACCCATATCATGAAAGACCGCAAATTCGAATCCCTCCCCCAGATACGGCAGCGAAGTCTCAGGAAAACGCAGCTCAAGACTGTTGACGAACAGCGCCGTGCCGCCCAGGGGGTACCCAGAATCCGGATCGCGAGGTCCTGCCTGATTTAACCCAAAACCACGATGGGAGTTGCCGCCTCCGGCAAAAAACTGCTCAGGCAATGGGATGGTTCTAATGTCGACGCAGGTCGGCTCTCCGGCCGAGTTCAGCGGGCAGGAGCCGGGAGGCAGAACTTTGGTGTCCTTGAACGGTTGCTGCAGGCCGATGCTGGTCGAGCGTGCAAACACAAACTGATGTCTTGCTCTGCCCTTGCCTCCGAACGCTTGGTAGGTGGAATTCTGCGCCAGGGCGCGGCCGAAGTCCGCCTGCGCGCTGAACCAACTGGAGGCGGCGAATCCATCGAGTGTGAAATAGTTGCCTTCGGTGCTCTCCAGCGGGTTATCGCGCTTGTCGCGGATAAACGTAAACCCGGGGCCGCCCACGCGCGCAGGCAGCGAAAGCAGACTGATCTCGCCGGGAGAGAAAGTCTTGGCGAAATCCCTGGCTTCGACGCGCCGGAACTCCAGGCGGTAGGTGATCGAACTGGGCCCGCGGCGCGAGCCAGGTTCAGTCCCGGCGCTCCCAATCTGCTGCCGCAGATCGATCTTCCCTTCCAGCCGCTCCGAAGTGAAGGTCGCCACATCCAGACTGTTGTCGTAGAAAACCGTGTAAATGAGCTTGTATTTGTCGTTGTCGAACAGCTTTGGAATGGTGTAGCTGATCAGGCCCCGCTGCTGCAGCCGGCCGACGTGCGACTGGAACGCAAGGGTCTGGTCCCGGCCAAAAAGATTGAGCCGAGTCACATCGAATTCGACTCGCGGACTCACTCCGGTTGAGCCGGTCGGGGAACTCGAGCCCGCCGGCAGACCGGTCTCGAATTCCAGTCCGCCGCCGTAAGTGAAGGTGTAACGTTTGGCCTCCTGCACCTGCACCAGAACATTCTTTTGCGGGTCCGTGCCTTCGGGGTTCTGCACTCCGGTGTCGACCTGGCTGAAGATGCCCAGGTTGTAGAGGCGAGTCTGAGTATCGAGCAGATCCTGCTGGCTGAGGGGCTGGCCTCCTCTCACTTGAATTTCGCGATCGACCACATAGTCGCGAGTGTGTTCCGTGCCCGCAACCATGACCTGATTCACCGTGAAGCGCTCACCTTCGTCGATAGTGAAGGTGACGTCTTCCTGGTTGGGCTGGGGTGAGGCTTTGGGGGTGATTTCGAGCGTCGCGTTGGGAAATCCGCTGTTGAAGTAAAAGTTGAGGATTCGTTCGCGGTCGCTGGCCAGCTCCTGCTCGGAGTAGGGTTGGCCCGGTTGCGTGCTCAGCTCCGGCAGTGCATCGGTGGGCATTCTTTGATTGCCCACTACCTCCACCTGCCCCAGACGCGTCCGCGGTCCTTCGTCGATCTGAATATGCACCGCCAGCCGGTTTTGGACCCCACGATAGTTGTCATCCACTTTGCTTTCGATGCGGACCTGGCGAAAGCCGTTGGCGCGGTAGAGTCCAGTCAAGGTTGCCACGTCGCTGTCGAGCAGCGCGCCGCTGAAACGCCCGCGACTGACAAATCGTGTTGCCGGCTGAATCTGCAGGTAGGACTTCAACTTGGCCGTGTCGAGGAACTCCTTGTTTCCGGTGATTTCCACCAGCACCAGCTTGTGTAGCGGCCCGGGATCGATCTGATAGATCACCCGCAACGTCTGCGGGTCACTTGCTTTGCGGATTTCGACCTTGGCGTCGAAGTGGCCGCGCGTCTGAAGGTATTCGAGCAGGTTGCGCTGGCCCTCATTCAGCAGGTCGTCGTCGACGGCATTTTCCTCATAGACCGGGATCTCCTTCTTCATCACTCCCTTACTGATGTGAAAACCGTGGGCGTAGATGACCACGACCGGGCCGGGATCGATCTGAAAGCTGAAATCGACGGTGTTGGTCTCCGGCCGGTATTCCTGCTCGCTGGAAACCTGCGCCAGAACGCGGTTCTGCTTCTGAAATCGCTTACGCAGGCGCTGCAGAGCCGACCGTACCCGGGCGGAAGTCACGCGGTCGCCGTGACTCAAGTGCGCGATGCTCTCCACGTCGTCGGTTGAGAGCTTGGAACTGCCTGTCACCTTCACTTCACCCACTCGTGCCTGCTCACCAACCGTCACATGAAAGAGAACGCCCACTTGCTGCGTGGGAAGGTTCTTGCTGCTCTCGGCGGTGACTCGAGCCCGGTAGTAACCATCCTCTTGCATAAGCTGGCGGATGTTTTCGAGGGCGCGGTTCAGCTTATCCTGCGTGTAAAGCTCCCCCAGTTGCAGTTTCGCCGCATTGATGATCTGGTTCGGCGTCGGCTTCGGGGGAGCGCCTTCGACATCGACCGCTCCAATAAAAAAATTCGGCGAAGTGGTGAGGGTCAGCACAACCTCATCGCCCGAAGGGGTGACTTCCGCCTCAATGTCGGCAAAGCGGCCGGTGGCGTAGAGTGTGCGCAGGCTGTCCCGAACCTGATCGCGATCCAATGGCTGTCCGGGTTTCTGGGGCAACAAGTCGAGCAGGTGGGCCCCGTCGCGCTCGGGGACGCCGGGAATGTCGACGGATTTCACCGTCTTGCCTTCGTAGCGGATGGCGCCTGCGGGCGGGGCTTGCAGTTGCGGCTTCTCCTGCAGCGTTTGCGGGGCTTCTTTTTGAACGCCTGTTGAGGCCGCCGCCCCTGTCGTCTGCTGCGCGGCGGCCACGGGCGATAGAAGCGCAGATAGCAGCAGGCTCATCGCATATGTCGTGTACCGTCTTGGCAAACAGTATCCTTGAGTTACGGTGCTTCGTGCAGTTCGATGGGAAGTGGTAAGGCCGCTGTTGCACCGGTCATTCTTTGCCGCAAGCGGGCCGTCCTCTCCGGTCAGCCTTTTATAATAAAGGTTTTACGGCTTCCAACTGGTGACCTCTTTGGCACGCGAAGAAGAAGCAGGAGCGGGAAGTTTCGGTAAGCCACGGCCGAGGGGCCATGAATCTGGAGATCAGGCACAAGTGCGGGGCGGTTTTGCGGAAAACAACGCTCGCTATTCGCGGCAGATTCTGTTTCGGGGCATCGGCGCCGAAGGCCAGCGGAAGCTCGCGGCAGCCCGCGTAGCGATCGTCGGTTGCGGCGCGACTGGGTCGGCGCTGGCCGGACTGCTGGCGCGCGCCGGCGTGGGCACAGTCCGCATTATCGACCGCGACTATGTCGAGCCCAGCAACCTGCAGCGCCAATCTCTGTTCGACGAGCAGGACGCGGCTGAATCCATGCCGAAAGCGATCGCTGCCGCCCGCAAGATCGCGTCGTTCAATTCTCAAATTGTCGTCGAGCCAAAGGTCGAGGACCTGGTCCCGGCCAACATTGAAGCTCTGCTCGAGGGAATGGATCTGATCCTTGACGGCACCGACAACTTCGAGGCTCGCTATCTGATCAACGACTTCGCAGTGGAGCGCTCGCGGCCGTGGATCTATTCCGCGGCGGTAGGAAGTTATGCGGTCACACTGAATATTCTTCCGGGAGAGACCGCCTGTCTGGCCTGCATTTTCCCCGACTCTCCCCGAGGGATGGTCGAGACCTGCGAGACTTCGGGCATTCTGAATTCGGCCGTGAATCTGGTGGCATCGATCGCGGCGACCGAAGCGCTAAAGTTGCTGGTGAGCATGCCGCTTCCAGCGGTTGGGGTAAACGATAAAGACGGCGCCTCCCTAGCCGCACTGAAGCAGTTCGCAGCGCAAAACCATCTGCGCGATACGCTGCTTTCCTTCGACGTTTGGACCAACGAGCACGCTGAAATCTCGGCAGCCAAACCGCGCCCCGGCTGCCGCGCCTGCGGCCAGCGTGATTTCGTTCATCTTGCGGGAGAAGGCCGCCCCCACATCACCCTGTGCGGCAGGAATTCCGTGCAAATCCATGAGCGCCACAGGCCAATCGATTTCGCCGAGATGGACCGCCGTCTCCAACCCCACGGCACAGTGCGCCACAACGATTTCGTTCTGAAATTCTGGCACGATCCCTACGAGATGACCTTGTTCCCCGACGGCCGTGCCATTATCAAGGGAACGACCGACACGGCCGTTGCGCGCAGCCTCTACGCGCGCTATGTGGGAAGCTAGCACGCCGCGCCGGCGTCATCCCGAGCGTAGCCGCCTTTCAGGCGCAGCGAGGGATCTCCCCAGCAATGGCCCAGTTTCATGGGAGATCCCTCGGCCCGCTGGTGAAAGCGCGGTCCTTCGGGATGACGCCGCGAGAACTGAACATTCAAACTGAGCCATGAGCAACACCACCCTCAAGGTTGGTATCGCGGCTTCGGTCTGGTACTCTGCTCTGCTCATGAATCCGCAGAACCCCATCCTCCCGGAAGAGAGCCTGAATGCCCGAAAACGTGCGTCCTGAGCCGAGCCGGCCGTTCCGCTGGCTGGTGCTGATGTTCGCCAGCCTCACGATGTTCGGCAATTACTACGTCTACGACTGCATCGCTCCGATCGCCGACCTGCTGACCCGGCAGCTTGGTTTTTCCGACTCGAACATCGGCTTGCTGCAGGCCATCTACAGCATGCCCAACGTGATCATGGTTCTGATCGGCGGCTATATCGTCGACCGCATCGGCACGCGCAAAGCAATTTTTATTTTCGGATCGCTCTGCTTTCTCGGCTCCGGCGTCACCTGCCTTTCCAGCCGGCTCAGCGTGATGGCTGTCGGTCGGCTCATCTTCGGACAGGGGGCCGAATCACTGATCGTCGCCGTTACCACGGCCGTGGCCAAATGGTTTCGCGGCAAAGAACTCAGCTTCGCCTTCGGCATTAATCTGATGATTTCGCGTGCGGGCACGCTGTTGGCCCAGCAGTCGCCCTCATGGGCGGGATTCGCCTATAACTACTGGCGGAGCCCGCTGCTGATTTCTGTGGGCTTCGGGTCGTTGTGCGTTATTGGCGCAATTGTCTATTGGGCGCTTGAGGTCTACGCCGAAAAGCGCTACCAGGTCGGGCCTGCCGGCGCGACTGACAAAGTGGTGTTCCGCGACATTAAGGATTTCGGCCTTTCCTACTGGTACATCGTGGCGCTGTGTGTCACGTTCTATTCCGGCATCTTCCCCTTTGAGACCTTCGCCTACAAATTCTTCATGGATGCCCACCACGTCTCGCGCGAGGCTGCCGGCGACCTGGTCGGCATGCTCACTCTGTTCACCATGTTCGGCACGCCAACGTTTGGCCTGTTCGTCGACAAAATCGGCAAGCGTGCCCTGCTGATGATGTTCGGCTCCCTGCTGCTGATCCCTGTGTACCTGCTCATGGCCTATGTGCGCTCGGCACACTACATCACTGTCTATCTGCCTTCCACCGCTGGTGGTCACTTTGCCCTGATTGCCCATCATTTGCCGCCCATTCTGCTGATGACCATGGCGATGATGGGTCTCGCGTTCTCGCTGACTCCCGCCGTCATGTGGCCGTCGGTCGCCTATCTGGTCGACCAGTCAAAGCTGGGAACGGCATATGGGTTGATGACGATGATCCAGAACATTGGCCTCGTTGGATTCAACCTCGTGGTTGGCTGGGCCAACGATTACAGCCAGGCCGGCGTCGATAACCCGGCTGGCTACAATCTGGGCATGTGGATTTTTTCGATCGTCGGCTTCTCCGGCCTGACGTTTGCGTTCCTGCTCCGGCAGCGCGAATTGGGGCCGCACGGTCACGGGCTGGAGACGATCACGACGGCGAAAAGCGCCGGATAGAAGGCCATGGAGACGCAGAAAAATTACCAATTTCCGAAGATTGCGACTCTAAATTCAGAATCGGGTTCAAGTAGTAAGTGCGCGGGCGTTCAAACGACAGCGAGCAAAGGATTTTTGAACCCGCAGCATCCGGTTTGCGAATCCAAAGTTCTGTAGAATGGCTTCTATATTGTGAATATCGGGATTACTTTCGTGCCCAGCGGACCACCCGCAAGCCATACAACGTAAAGATAGTTAGCCGCATCTGATGGAGTGCGGCCGGAAAAGGCAACTTGACCGACCGAGAGCCACAAGCACGACAGCAATCGAGCAGCGAGCTCAGCGAAGCCGAGGCCATCGAGAAAGCCAAGGAAGGCAGTCAGGAAGCCTTCCAGGCACTCTATGACCGGCATAAGCGGCGCGTGTACTCGCTTTGTCTGCGCATGACGGCGAACACCGCCGAAGCGGAGGATCTGACCCAGGAAGCGTTCCTGCAGCTCTACCGCAAGATTGGGACGTTCCGGGGCGAGTCGGCATTCTCGACCTGGCTGCACAGGCTGTCGGTAAATGTGGTTCTGATGCATCTGAGAAGGAAAAGCCTCCCTGCGGTCTCTCTGGAGGAAACGACGCAGGGCGGGGCGGACGATGCTCCGAAGAAGGATTTCGGGGCGGAAGACCTGGCGTTGGCAGGATCGATTGACCGGATGCAGTTACAGAAGGCGGTGAACGATCTGCCTCCCGGCTACCGCACAATTTTTGTGCTCCACGATGTAGAAGGTTACGAGCATAATGAGATAGCCGAAATCGTGGGGTGCTCGATCGGCAACAGCAAGTCCCAGTTGCACAAGGCGCGCATGAAACTGCGCGACCTGCTCAAGATGAATCGAGCCGAAAAGGCCGAGGATCCAGAGAAGCAACCACGGTGAGACGCGAATTGAGCCAGCTTTAGACTGGACACGGCGATAACGTTGGCAGAGGCGCAAAGGCTGCAAGCTGATTGGAAAGGGCATTAGACTGATTCAGCAGAGGCTTGGGGAGAGCAGTATGACTTGCGTTGAGCTGCAACAGAGCCTGGTGGAGAACGAAGACGGCAGCGAGGCCGAACAGCGGGCTCATTTGAAAACCTGCGCGGAGTGCTCGGCTCTGCTAGCGGAAATGAGGCTGATCGCCGCCTCGGCGAAGATGCTGCAGGCCGCGGACGAACCCAGTCCGCGGGTGTGGAATTCCATTGAAATCGCGCTGCGGCGGGAGGGATTAATCCGCCCGCCGCGCCCAAGCCGCTCGCTCATCCCTTCGTTCAGCAGCCGCTGGAGATTCGCGCGCTGGCTGGTTCCGGCTGCGGCAGTCCTGGTGATCGCGGTGGGCGTTTATGTCCGCCAGCACTCCGTGTCCCAGCAACTGGCGAGCAACACCGCTCCTGCCGTCGCTTCGAGAGTTTCCGTGGATGTTTCCGACGCCGCCATCGCCGGCCTGAACGACGACGACCTGTTGCAGGAAGTTTCGGAACTTCCCGCCGAAACCCGGGCACAGTATGCCGACAACCTGCGCCGCGTCAACGAGTACATTCGCGACGCCAAGAGCGACGTAGCCGACGATCCCAACGACGAGGAAGCCCGCCGCTCGCTGCTCGAGGCATATCAGCAGAAGGCCATGCTTTTTGACTTGGCGATGGACCGTTCTCTGCCATAATGTAGGGACTTCGGGGAATTCTTATGAGCCGGCGTGCAGTCAGAACCGCGATGGTGATCGGCGTGGTGATAGCGGGATCGCTGATCGCCGAAAGCCGCAAGGAATATCGCTTCAACGTCGGCGCCAAGGCCGGCGTCTCGGTTAACAACCCCTACGGCTCGATTTCCGTCAAGCCATCCACAGGCAGCGTTGTGGTTGTCAGCGCCCTGGCACACTCCGACAAGGTGGAAGTCGACAACAACCAGTCCGGCAATCACGTTGACGTTCAGTCGCACCTTCTGCCCGGCGCGGATATCGAATCCGGCCGCGTGGACTACGAAATTCTGGTGCCCGCGGACGCCAGCGTCACGCTGCACTCCACCACCGGCCCGTTGCATGCCGAGCGGCTGCGCGGTGATGTGACCCTCGAAGGTGCCAACGCCACCGTCGATGTCCGCGACGTGAGCGACGCACACGTGCACGTCAAGACCTTGAATGGCGCGGTCACCCTCACCAACGTGCAGGACGGACATGTGGAAGTCGATTCGCTGAGCGGCGATGTCACACTTAACGGCGTGACCGGGCCTCTGGTGCAGGTGATTTCCACCAGCGGCCGCATCAACTACACCGGCGACTTTGGCAGCGGTGGCCTCTACCGGCTCACCAGCCACAGCGGCGACATCGAAGCTATCGTCCCGGAATCCACCTCGGCCGACGTGAGCGCGCGCTCAGTACGCGGCGAAGTTCACGACGACATCCCCTTGCAACCCAAGCAGCACACCTCGTTCATCGTGAAGCAAGGAAGTGCCTTCGTGGGTACCATGGGTCGGGCAGCCGCCTCTTCCACGGTAGTTCTCCGAAGCTTCAGTGGTAAAATCCACCTCAGAAAACGCAACGTAAAACAGCAATCGCAATAAAAAGATCGTTTGAAGCAGCGTACTCGTAAACCTGTCACCGCAGGAAAACGGATTCGTGTGGGGGCCGCGTCTGCGCGTAGCATAGGTCTTTGCCTTGTCGGCTTTATGGGCGCGGGAAAAAGCAGCGTCGGCCGGGCTTTGGGCGAACAGCTGAATTGGGATTTCGAAGATCTCGACGACCGCATCGAGCGGCTTGAAGGACGGAGCATCGCGCAGATTTTTCGGGCTTCCGGGGAAGCGGCCTTCCGGCGGGCCGAGAGCGCGGCTCTCGCAGAAGTGCTGGTGGAAATGCGCGGCGGCGCGGCAAAGATTCTGGCGCTCGGCGGCGGGGCGTTCGTGCAGAAGCAGAATGCCGCGGCTCTCAAGAGGGCCGGCTTGCCGGTGATTTTTCTCGACGCGCCAGTGGAAGAGTTGTGGCGCCGATGCCGGTTGCAAGCCGAAGAAGCGGGAGCAGTGCGTCCGCTGCTGCGAAGCACCGACGAATTTCGCAAGCTGTACGAAGCGCGGCGGAGCGGCTACTTGCAGGCATCGCTTACTATCGACACCGCCGGGCGTAAGGTCAAAGCCATCGCGACCGAAATTGCGGAGACGATCGGCGTTCGACCACGAAAGACAAAGCAGAGTTAGGACGAAGAAGGAGAAGTTAGGTGAAGTTTGAAACCGCGCTGCGCTGGATCATTAGCTTCCTGTTGATCGCTTCCCTGTGCGCCTTCGGCCGTGATCCGAAAGCAGACAAGAAAGATCAAGGCAAGCCGCAGTCGAAAGCCGTCGATTCAGGATCGTTCGGCGTCTACGTCAAGGGACAGCGCGTCATCACTGAGAGCTTTACCATCGCACAGGAAGATGCGGCCACCAGCGTGATCAAGGCGCAACTCAAGGAGGCTGCAACGTCCGCAGTCGTGCAGAAGTCGGAACTGCACATTACCAATGCCGGCGAGCTGGTTCGCTATGAATGGAGCCAGACCTCGGGCGGTTCGATCACGGTATATCCCAACAACGATTTCCTGATGGAGAAGGTCACAACCAGCGCCTCCAGCAAGGCGGCTGAGCAATCTTTCCTGATGCCGAGCACATCGCTGATCCTCGACAACAACTTCTTCGTGCATCGCGAAGTGCTGCTCTGGCGTTACCTGGCCGCCGACTGCAAGACCGAAGGCTCGGACTTGAAGTGCCAGCAGGGCCCGGTCGAGTTTGGAACCGTCGTGCCCCAGGACCGCACTTCCATGAGCGTCCGGGTGCAGGTCGTGGGGAAGGAAAAGCTCAACTTCCACGGCGCCGATCGCGAGCTGCTGCGGCTGAATCTGAGCGGCGAAAGCTTCGACTGGGCGGTCTGGGTGGACGACAGCGATCAGTTCAAGCTCATGCGCGTCTCGATTCCCGCCGATAACACCGAAGTTGTCCGGGACTGACGCTGTCCTGAACTTACCGGCGCCAGCCCAGGGGCAAGATTAAGATTGTGTGGGATCACTGATTGCTGCTCGCTGACTCACGTACGGCGCGGATTCTGGTCACGGTGCTGCTGTTTGCGCTGGGGCTCGGGTTCCTTTATCTCACCCGCGACACGCTGATCGCCTTCCTGTTCGCCATCTTCTTCGCCTATCTGATGAGCCCCATGGTCAGCCACTTGGAACGTGTGCTGAAGGGCCGTGGGCGAGCCATCGCCGTGATTTATACCTTGCTGCTGGCGCTGGTGGTGGTCTTTTTCGTCGTGGTCGGTCCCAAGGTCACGCGCGAAGGTGCGCGCCTGGGCCAGTCTCTCCCCACCCTTCTCGCTCAGCTCAGCTCCGGTCAGATCGCCCGGCAACTCGGCGAGGAACACGGCTGGAATGAGAAAAGCACAGAGCTGGTGCAGGCATTTCTGGTAAGCCATAGCGAGGAAATCACGCAACTGGCGCAGCGGATCGGGCTGCGCGTGGCCGACGTGGCCAAGCAGGCCTGGCTGTTCTTCGTGGTGCCGTTACTCTCGATTTTCTTCCTGAAAGATGGCCGGTCATTCAGCGATGTTCTGCTCTCGACCATCCAGTCGCGGCCGCAGCGCGAGTTTTTCGAAAACGTCCTCAACGATCTGAACCGTATGCTGGCTCACTTCATCCGCGCGCAGTTGATTCTGGCGGGTCTCAGCCTGGTCGCTTATTCCGCGGTTCTGTGGATGATGGGGGTTCCCTACTTTCTGGTTCTGGGCACGATGGGAGGGCTGCTCGAATTCATCCCCGTGGTCGGACCGCTGGCCGCCGGCATCATCATCGTCATCGTGGCCCTGCTCACCAGTTATCCGCACTGGGCGGCTCTGGTCATATTCCTCGTGGTGTGGCGCCTGATCCAGGATTATGTGTCCTCCCCGCGCATCATGGGAGAGAGTGTGGAACTGCATCCTCTGGCCGCCATTTTCGGCGTGATGGCCGGAGGCGAAATCGCCGGCATCCTGGGGATTTACTTGTCCATTCCGGTGATGGCCAGCCTGCGCATTGTGTTTCGGCGCTGGCGCTTATACGCGGAAAAGAAACGCTTCGGTCCCCTCACCGAATACGCGCTCGGCACACAGCCGCACAGAAAGTAAAAGACTCCCCTCTCGGCCCAGAAATGCGAATCGAAAACCGGCCTGCAGAATCTAATGATTGAGTGTTTGAGTGGTAGGCGAGGGGCGTCATGGCTACCCTGGAAATTTCTTTCCTGCACACACAACTGGACGAGCGCAAGCGCCGTCTGGAAGAGGCGATCGCGCTCGCACCACAGAACGCGGGCTTGGCCAGTCTGCTGCGCGAAGTGGATTCGGCTCTCGAACGCATGCACAAGGGCAGCTTCGGTCTGTGCGAGTCGTGCCACGATCCCGTGGAAAAAGATCGCCTGCTGGCCGACCCTCTTGTCCGCTACTGTCTCGATCATCTAACCGAATTGCAGCGTGCTGCGCTGCAACGCGATCTTGATCTGGCTGCCGAGGTGCAGCGAAAGCTATTGCCACAAGCGGGGCTCTCCGCTGGCGGCTGGGACACGAGCTATCATTACGCGCCTGCCGGCCCGGTCAGCGGCGACTACTGCGACCTGATCCCATCCGACGGGGAGCTTTTCTTCGCGCTCGGCGACGTATCCGGCAAGGGCGTGGCTGCGTCGATGCTGATGACGCACCTCCATGCCTTATTCCGCAGCCTGAGCGGAATGTCATTGCCACTCGGGCAGATCGTCACGCGCGCGAATCGCGTCTTCTGCGAAAGCGCTCTAGCCGGGCAGTACGCGACGCTGGTGTGTGGTCAGGCAAAATCCAACGGCGAAGTCGAGATCCACAACGCCGGGCACTTGCCTGCGATCGTGGTGGGGCGCGGCGGCGTGCTGCGCGTGGAATCCACCGGCTTGCCGATCGGAATGTTTTATGCCGGAGAGTTCGCCGCCACTCGCCTGCAATTGGAGCCCGGAGACGCGTTGTTCCTCTTCACCGACGGCCTCTCGGAAGCCCGACACGACGAAGATGAATACGGCGTGGACCGCGTTACACGGCTCGTGCGCCAGCATGCCACGCGGACCCCTGCGGAGTTGATCGCGTCCTGCCTCGAAGATCTGCGCGGCTTCGTCAACGGCGGCCCGCCGCAGGACGATTTGACCCTGCTGGCCATCCGGCGCGCCTAAAGCGCCGCGGTCGCAGTCGGCCGGGTGGCCCATTTCTCGCGCGTCCTTTGCGCGAAAAGTGGGAACCTAGGTCGGAAAATAAGGGCTCTATTGCCCCGCTCCAGCGCCGGCGGCATTCTCGATGGACACCTTCCGCAGGAACTCCGCGGCGGCCTCAGGCAGCACTGTGTTGATAAACATGCCGGAGCCCAATTCGAAGCCGGCCACGCGGGTCAGTCGCGGGATAACGCTGACGTACCAGTGAAAATGCCGGGCCCCGCTGTATTCCGTCGGGCCGCTGCGTATGGTGAAGTTCAGGTCCGGATTCTCCAGCCCCACGTAGATCTTAGCCAGCAGAGTCCGCAAGACATGGGCCAGATCGGTGATCTCGATGTCGGAAATGTCGCCGAAGCTGGCCATGTGGCGCAGCGGGAAAATGTGCGTGGCGAACGGAGTCGCTGAGGCAAACTCCTCTAATGCCACGAAGTATTCTCCCTTCAGGGCAACCCGCGTTTGGTCTTCGACCTCGCGCTCGACCATGTGGCAAAACATGCATTCGCCTACATCGTCGTAATGGCGAAGAGCTTCGAACAGCCGGTGCCGCACCTGGCTGGGGATTACCGGCGTCGCGATGAGCTGTGAGTGCGGATGCTGCAGGCTCGCGCCGGCGTCCACGCCGTGGTTTTTGAAGATCGTGATGTGGTTTACCCGTTGATCCAGGCTCAGCGCCTTGTAGCGCTCGCGATAGACGCTCAGGATTTGGGCCACGTGCGCATCGGGCAAGAACGCCATGCAGCGGGAGTGGTCCGGACTGTCAACAATGACTTCGTGGAAGCCAAAGCCATCAATGCGGCGCCGCAAATGCTGCAGGTTGCGGTTGGGCTGCACCTCGCTCGACAAGGCGGCAAACTTGTTGGGAATCACCCGCACCGCCCAGGGCTCGCCTGGGTTGGCGGAAACCCGCATCACCTCGGGCGGCGTTTTGTTTTCGTTTCCGGGGCAGAATGGGCAGGTTTCCACAAACGCCGACACCTGCTGCGCTGCGCGATGCGTGGCTAATTCCTCGGGCCGCTTGGCCCGTTCGGTGGCGATAATGACCCATTCTTTGGTGAAAAAGTTCTGGCGAAGCTCGGCCATGTGAGTCCCTCCAATTGCTGCTTATCGGCACTTCGAGGCGATCTCTGCAGTGACCCAAGTTCGCTGCCTTTCCCTCCTCTTGTTATAGAATTCCAACTATCTTTATGACCCGCAAAAATTTCTGTTGGTTGGTCGCTGAGCCTTCAGCCTTCAGCCTTCAGCAGTCAGCCCTGGGAACTCTGCGCTTGGGCCCCGGATCAT
>CAYOUY010000078.1:0-2986 GCA_964407245.1 uncultured Acidobacteriaceae bacterium | reverse complement strand
TCGTTGAACGCCCAGCCGCCAATCGTCATGCCCTTCACCTGCAATCCCTGTGGGCCGCCGAGCACATCGTTGACCTCGAGAAAAGCCTTGAGCAGCAGTGCGAAAGCGATCGTGACCAGAGCGGCGTAGTGGCCGCGCGTGCGCAGGACGGGCAAGAGCAGCAAAGATCCGATCAGTGCGGCAATTATTCCGCCGATCAAAAGCACTAGAAGAGGCGGCACGGCGGTGCGGGCGTTCAGCACCGCCGATGTATATGCACCAATGCCGAAGAACGACGCGCCGGCGAAATTGAGCACTCCGGCGTAGCCGAATTGGATGTTGAGCCCTAGGGTGGCGACGGTATAGAGAAGGACCGTGACCAACAGCAGCAGGACAAAATGATCGTCATGAAAAAACGCCGCCACGGCAAGGGCGGCAAGGATCGCCAGCACGCCGAGCACGCCTTCGCGGTCGGCGAAGCTGCGGCCTACTGCATCGAGCCATCCCGCCCAGTACGCCGCCAGCGCGACAACAATCGCGAGCCCCAGCAACGTAATGATCAAGAGCTGCTTTTCGACAGCCAGCAGTGCGACCAAATAGACCGTGGCTAACGCCAGTGCGGTCACGCCAGGCAGCAAAGAAGCTCGAGATTTCTCTCCCCCTTCGCTCACGCGCTCAGACCCGCTCGCTGATCTTCTCCTGGATAAAACCGGTGGGCCGCCACGCCATGAACATAATGATGACGGCAAAGGCGAAAACATCTTTGTAGGCACTGCCGAAAGGCAGGACGACCGTCCCGATCATCTGCAGGGCCGCAAACAGAAAGCCTCCGAGAATTGCTCCGTAGATGCTGCCGAGGCCCCCAATTATGGCCGCAGCAAATCCGATGATTCCCAAATAAAGCCCCATCCCGAAATTGATCTCGTTGTAGTAGGACCCGTCCATGATCCCGGCGAAAGCCGCGAGTCCGGAGCCGATCGCAAAGGCAATGAGCACGACGGCGGTGAAGTTGATACCCATGGTGCGCGCGGTTTCTTCGTCCTGCGCCACCGCGCGGATGGCGAGGCCGAGTTTGGTGCGGTTGAGGAGAAACTCCACCCCGACAATCACGGCTACTCCCGCCATAAGAATGATTACGTTATCGAGCCGCAAATTGAAGTTGCCAATGTTGATCGAGTTCGCCGGCAGCAATGCGGGAAATGGCTTCGGGTTGGCGCCTTGCGGGTAGAACAGTCGCACCGATTCCCGCAGGACCGTCCCCAGCATGAGTGTGATGAGCAGCGTGTTGAGCGCAGGTGCTGAACGCAGTGGCAGCACGAGGCAACGGGCAATCAGCATGCCGAGTGCCGCCACGGCAAAGACAGCGACGATCACCATGGCCAGCAACAGCATCGAACTGGAACCCATGCCCGCTGCATGCACACCGGCGAACGTCATCAGGGCGGCAAAGGCTCCCACGGTCAGTACGTCGCCGTGCGCAAACTGGATAATGTCGAGAACACCGAAAAACAGGGTGAAGCCAACCGCAACCAGCGCGTACATCATGCCGACCATCAGTCCGTTCATGATGTATTGCGCAAGCAGTCCAATATCCATGATGCTATCTGCGGCCCGGCAGCTTGCGCTTGCCGGAGGAGTATTCGCTGTCCTCCCACACCACCCACTTGCCATCCTGGACCACATACTTGGTGATCAGCGAAACCGTGTTCTGTCCGTGATCGTCGAAAGTGATCTTCCCGATGATGGAATCGCGGTTCTTCACGTTGGCCAAATCGTCAATCACCTTCCTGCGATCAGGCCCGACTTTCTCGATCGAATCGAGGATCAGGTCCATGGCGGCGAATGCGAACGCGCCGTAGGCCTCAGGAGAATTGTCGTATTTCTGTGCAGCGTATTTTTCCATGAAGAATTTGCCGCCCGGAAGCTTTTCGACCGGCGCACCCTCGCGAAACGCGAGCGTACCCTCCGCCAGGGGGCCGAGACCCTGAATGTAGGAGTCGGAAACAATTCCCGACGTGCCATCGAACACATCTTTGATCCCGAGCTTGTCCATCTGCGCGCGGATGCGGACACCGATGGGTGTGAGCCCGCCGAAGTAGATCACCTCGGGGTTGAGCGCCTTGATCTGCGTCAACTCGGCGGTGAAATCCTGCTGGTCAGCGCCGACACCAAACGTGCCAACGATCTTGCCGCCCTGCTTGGCGAGCGCCGTCGTGAAGTACTCCTTGTGCCCCTTTCCGTAGTCGGTGGTGTCGTAAATCACGGCGAAGGTCTTGTATCCAAGTTTGGTCAGCAGCTCGGCATTGGCTTCATTCTGGTTGATCATCGTGCCGTTGACGCGATGGACTTCGGGATACTTGTTGCGGTAGGTGATGTCAGGCAGCACCGCACCCCACACCACCACCGGCAGCCCGAACTTGTGATAAACATCCACCGTCGCAATCGCGGTCGAAGAGCAGTAATGCGTTGCTGCCGCGACGATGTCCCGCTCTGCCGCCATCTTGGTCGCAACTTGCACCGCGACGTTCGGCTTGCATTCGTCATCAAGCACCACGAGTTCGTATTCGTATTTCGCTTTCGGGTCAGCATTGCGCAGCCGCACCGCAAGATCCACCGAATTGCGGCCCCCGAGTCCGTTGGCCGAGACGCCTCCGGTGATTGGTCCAATGAAGCCGACCTTGACTTTCTCCTTCGCCGCTGCGGGTGTAATGGCCAACAACGCCACCAGCAAGGCCATTGCGGCCTTGGATAGTCTGATCATCCGTTCCTCCCTGCAGCAGGTAGACGACTGCAATCGCACGCTGCGCTCCAATCGAAGCCAAATTGAATTAGTAAGGTGGCGGCGATTGTACACCCTGTCGAATCCCCACCGAACACCTAGGACGCCGAAACCGCGCTACTGACCTGCGTTGTTTCCTGCAGCTTCTTGCCCCTGGTCTCCGGCAGGCTCAAGGCAGCAATCACCAGCACGCCATAAGCAGATCCGGCAAAAATGCCGATCGCCTGG
>CAYOUY010000077.1:0-1679 GCA_964407245.1 uncultured Acidobacteriaceae bacterium | reverse complement strand
CGCCGTGACTCCTCGTCTTTGCACCATCGCTTTCCTCCTGATGCTCGCCGTCAGCGGGTGGGCCGATTCTCAGCCCTCGGACGCACAATCCGCGCCTGCGGCCAAGCGCCAGCCTATGACCCAGAAGACGCGCTTTTACGTTATCCGCGGGCTGCAATCCGAGATCGCGTACGCGCGCAAACCCTTTCCACCGGGAACCAGGGGTATCACCTTGCGCGAAGACGGCACCACCACGCCCGACGACAAGCAACTGAAGAGCGACTGGGGAGTGATTGGCTCATCCATCCGTCCCGGCGACCGCGTAACAATCACCAACATCAGGATCGCGAAGGATTTCATCCTGTTCGAGCTCAATGGCGGTCCGCTTAAGAAGAAGAAATGGTATGACCACATCGACGTGGGTGTTGCCGGCGCCCCCACAGTGACGCAAACGCAGGATCGGCCTCCTGACAATCCCCACGGATCGCTGCTGATCCTGGCTTTCAAGGGTTTCGTTCCGGAGATGCCGCCGGAAGCACTGAAGAAGATGCTCGATCCGGTGCTCGACTTCAGCAGCAAGTCTGCTGCCGAAGCCTACCTGGACACCATCCCGCCCAAGGCGAAGCAAGCGATTCAAAACCACGAGGTGCTTGTCGGCATGACTCAGGAGATGGTCATCTATGCCAAGGGGCGACCCCTGAAGAAAATCCGCGAGACCGACGAGCACGGCAAGCCCTACGAAGAATGGCTCTATGGCCAATCTCCTGAGAACGTGGAGTTCGTGCGCTTTGTTGGCACTGAGGTCGTGCAGCTTAAGATCATGAAGGCGGATGGACAAAGGATCATCCGCACGGAAAAAGAGGTGGATCTGAAGGAAGTTCGCGAGGCTGAAGCGCGCAGACGTGAGGAGGAAGCTGCCAAGCCAAAGCCACAGCCGGTAGGGAATCGCCCCACACTGAGGCTTCCCGGGGAGTCGGACGATCCGGAGGTGCCCCACAGGAGTGCGCCATCGGCTCCTGCGCCGATCGATCCCAACGAGCAGGATCCCACGCTGGGCCCGCCACGCGGGCAACCACCGGCAACACCGCCTCCGCCACCGAATCCGGCTCCGCCCGGCAACCCCGGCGCGACCGATCGCTGGGTTGATTCGGCATTCTCGTAAACATGCTGGTCCCTAAGAGTTGGCGGCGAGCGCCGCGGGACTTTACACTGTTAGTGTGAAGATTGCGCTCGGGCAGATTAATCCTACCGTTGGCGACTTTGAGGGCAACGCAGCCCGGATCATCGATTTTGCCCGTCGCGCCCGTGAGGGCGCGGCAGAGCTGGTGGTGTTTTCCGAGCTGTGTGTTTGCGGTTATCCGCCGCGCGATCTGGTAGAGAAACCTTCCTTCGTCCAGGCCAATTGCCGGGCAGTGACGCTCATCGCAGAAAGCACGCGCGGCATCGGCGTTGTCGTCGGGCTGGTGACGCCGGCACAATCCGACACCGGCAAGTCCGTAATGAACTCGGCGGCGCTGCTGCGCGACGGCCGCATCGAGTTCCTCCAATCAAAGATGCTACTGCCTACTTATGACGTCTTCGATGAGGCGCGCAATTTCGCCCCGGCGAAGCACCAGGAGATCATGCCGTTCGGCGGACGCAAGCTGGCGTTGACCGTCTGCGAGGATGCGTGGAACGACAAGAACTTCTGGGACCGGCGT
>CAYOUY010000076.1:0-4756 GCA_964407245.1 uncultured Acidobacteriaceae bacterium | reverse complement strand
GCGCGGAATATCTTCAATCCTGCGGCCCGCGTAGTTTCCCTGGCAGAAGATGTAATCGAGCGCCTCTGCGCCATCCCGGGCCACCTGCACGTGGTCCAGGAAGTTGCTCTTGCGGAAAGAACGCAGCGCCAGTTGCAGATCCTCTTCGCTGTCCTCGACCATCAATACATCTGCGACATCTTCTTCATCCATGACTCAACTCACTTTCCAGAGTGAAATAGAAGGTTGCGCCCTCATTGACCTTGGCCTCTGCCCACACTCGCCCGCCATGCCGGTGGATGACTCGCTGCACGATGGCCAGCCCGATTCCCGTGCCCTCAAATTCCTCCTGCCGGTGCAGCCGCTGAAAGACGCCGAACAGTTTGTCCGCATACTTCATATCGAAGCCGGCGCCGTTGTCGCGAACGTAATAAACATTCTTGTTCCCCTCGGCCAGCGAGCCGATCTCAATCCTCGCCTGCTGCGCGTGCCGTGAATACTTGATGGCGTTGGAGAGCAGATTGGCCCAGACTTGGCGAAGCAGGGAAGGATCGCCTTGTGCCGATGGAAGGTTTCCATTGACGATTTCAATGTTGGCTTGCTTGCCCTCGGGAACCACGTCTTCTAGCGCGCTGCGCACCAGCATTTCCATATCGACGTGCTGCCGGGTCATCCCCTGGCGATTGAGCCGGGAAAACGCCAGCAGATCGTCAATCAGCCACCCCATGCGCTGCGCTCCGGTGCGGATCGTGTCCAGGTACTTCTTGGCCTCGGCCGGGAGCTGGGGACCGTAATCCTCGAGTAGGGCGTTGGAAAACCCATCGACCGCCCGCAAGGGCGCGCGCAGGTCATGGGCCACCGAATAACTGAACGATTCCAATTCCTTGTTGGCCGCCTGCAGCTCAGCCGTGCGCTGCTCGACGCGCCGCTCGAGATCGGCGTTCAGACGGCGAATCTCTTGTTCGGCTGCCTTCCGGTCGGAAATGTCCACGCAGAATTCCACGCAGGAGTTACCGCCCAGTGAGCTGCCGGCGAAGAGGAGCCACTGCCGCGTGCCGTCCTTGCGGAAGTACTCCTTTTCGTAAGGACCGACGCGTCCGCTCGCCGCAAATTTCCTCAACTCTGCACGACTCACCTCCAGATATTCCGGCGGGGTGAACTTCTGCCAGGTGAGTTCGCACGTCTCCACGTCGCTGCGGCTGTAACCCATCAAATTGAGAAACGTATCGTTTGCCTCCACCAGGCGGCCCGACGTGAGGTCCCAAAACATTACCCCTACCGTCTCGACCTCCAACACCTTCTTCAAACGAGCATGGTTCTCACGCAGCGCCTCTTCGGCCCGTTTGTGTTCAGTGATGTCTTCGCTGAAGATCACGATTCCGCCGATGTCCCCTTTGGTCTCATGCCAGGGGCGGACCTCCCAGCGGATCCAGCGCGCGTCGCCGTCGGCGCGTTCGAAGCGGTCGCTCTCCTCGCGTAATACCTCGCCTGCCAGCCCGCGACGATGCACTTCGCGCCAACGCGCGGGAATCTCGGGAAACAGTTCGTAGTGCGAAAGGCCGCGCACGTCCCGGTTCCCGAGACCGTAGTCGGCAAGCCAGCGGCGGCTCACCTGCAGGTAACGCATTTCGTGGTCGAACATCGCCAGCGCCGCCGGCGCATACTCGACGAAGAGCCGCAGACGTTCCTCGCTTTCCTGCAACGCACTCTCCGCTCGCTTGCGCGACGTGATGTCGCGGGTGGTTTCGAGCACATACCAGTGCTGCCGGTCGCGAACCAGCGCCATGCGGCTGTCCACGGTCATGCGTCGGCCATCGCGCGTAAGATGCTCCAGCTCGCCTTCCCACTGGCCGTCCTCTTTCAAGGGAACAGCGAACGGCACGTAAGTGTCCACGGTCCTGGTGTGCAGCAATTGCTGCGAGACTTTGCCGACGGCTTCGGCGCGGCTGTAACCATAGAGCCGCTCTGCGCCGCGGTTCCAGAAGGTGATCGCTCCCCCCCAATCCCAGACGAAAGTCGCGTCGTAGGCCTGGTCAAACAGCTCCGCCTGCCGGTGCAAATCCGCCTCAGTTTGAACCCGTTCGGCCACGTCGCGCAGGATGGCAGTGAGCAGATTTCGTCCTCCCGGACCCACGCGGGAGATGGATGCTTCAATGGGGAACTCTTCGCCATTGGCGCGCAAGCCAAAAACCGTGCCGAGATCTCCCATCTGCCGTTGTGAGATGCCGGTGTCGTAAAAGGCGCGATGGTGCTGTTCGTGCGACCGGCGGAAACGCTCCGGGATGCACACTTCCAACGGCTGGCCGACCACTTCAGCGGCGGCATGACCGAACATTTTCTCCGCTGCCGGGTTGAACAGTACGATCGTCTGCTGCTCATCCACGGTGATAATGGCGTCCATGGCGGAATTGATGATGCCGTTCAGGCGCATCTCGCCCTCCAGCGCGTTAGCCGTAGCTTTCCACAGTTCGGCAGTTCGCTCCCGTACGCGGGTTTCCAGCAGGTCATGTGCTTCCTGAAGTGCCGCCTGCGCCCGCCGGCTGCCGGAGAAATCCCTACCGATCATGAACAGGGCCACCGCAACAAAGCCAAAGGCCAGGGTCAGGCCGGTGAGGATGGTGGTTCGTGCGAAGGCAGCGGTTTTGTGGGCGCGCGCAGTTCTCTCTCGCAACAGGTTTTGCTCTGTGGCCTCCATCTCCGCAACGGCGTTAACAATCCGCTGGTGAAATTGTTCTCCCTTGCGGCTGGCGACGACCTTCTGCGCTGCGGCGAAGCCTTTGCGGCGTCGCAATTCAGTGGCCTCCTGCATCAGCAGAAGCCGTTCCGCGATGATGGCCGACAACATGTCCAGTCGCACCTGTTGCAGGCGATTGTCGGCAGTAAGGCTCCGCAAGTTGCGCATTTGGGCGTCAGCTTCGCGCAGGGCCGCTTGCATGCGCCCAACGAATTCTTCGTCGCCCGTGATGATGAATCCCCGGATGGCTGCCTGGGCGTCCAGAAAGGACGACGGCACGAGCCGCAGGCAGGCGATCACTTGATAGGTGTGATCCACCCACAGCCTCTCCTCGTGCATGCGCATGAAGCTCAGGTACGACGTGCTTCCAATCACCATCAGGCAAGCCAACCCAAAGGTGAGGCCACCGCGAACCTTCCACTCTGCTGACTGGAGACTTCCGTGAACCACCATCGGGCTCGACTGCCAGCCCGCAGCCAAGGCCATGACACCCAGACCCAGCACCACGAATCCGGCCGAAGCATTCGGCACCATGGGCCTTACACCGGCCCAGGCGTACATGGGAAGGCCGGTCAGGTATCCATAGACCGCCGATGCCCCCAGCGCAAACACCACTGCGCCCAGCCCGCCGATGAAGGCGGCGCCTTTGTCCGGCCAGCGGGCAATCGTCGCCCAGAGCAGTGCGAGGCCGCACAGCACCAGACACAACGCGGCGTTCGGCGCGGGCCGTCCCGCGGCGAAAGACCAGGCGCGGACGTAGTCGCGCACCAGAAGCTCATCGACGTGGAGATCTATGGAAAAGGCGTATTCCGAGAGCGTCAGAGCACCGGCCAACAAACTCCAAACCGCGCCTGGCAACGCTGCCTTCGGCCGCCCGGCAACCATGAACAACAGGGCCAGGCCATCCAGAAACATTCCCAAAGCCACGTTGGCAACCATGGGCAGGTAGGAGGGCCCAAGACGCGTTAAGACGGGAACGTGAAAGAACCAGCCGATCAAGGTCACCGCGCCAAGTGCTGCGCAAATGCTGCCCGCACAGATCACCACCGTGCGCGCAAGGTCTGCCCGTTGACCGTTATCGATCGCTGACTTCTCACTGGGCGCGGAATCTTTAAGGGCACCGCCCGAGCTGAAGCGGTTCTTACGCACCAGGACACTTATTAACGTTCCGGCTATGATCAGGACCAGCCACTCAATGCTTTGCAGGCTGCTTTGAATGGAAAAAGAGTGCTTGGGCGGAAGCAGGAAGTAGTCCGTGGTCAGGGCCACCAACGCGGTGCAGACTAATCCCGGCCCCAGTCCGCCTGCGTAGGCACTCAGGATGATAGGAAGGAGAAACAGCTCTAACGCGGGATCATCACCGAAGCGTGAGCTTAGCGCGAGCCGCAGAAGCAAGCTCACTACCGGCAACACAACCGCCAGCAGGTAGGCCAGCCCACCCTCGATGCGGCGGCGTGGAATAGAATCCACCCCCACCCCTTTCTTCTCCAGCAGCTTTTCTTAGGCTAGTCCCCCAACAGCGGGCCGGGAGAAGGTTCTGGGAAGAAAGGCAGCCTCGCCAGTCTCATTTCGGGTGGGGTGCTGAAACGGAACCAACCTGCAGGCTAGATGATCCATCCTCCGCCGACCACGATATCGCCGTCGTAAAAGACTGCAGCCTGGCCGGGGGTGATGGCACGCTGCGGATCATCGAAAGTCGCGACGAGATCGCCGTCGCTTGTCTTCTCGATCACCGCCGGCGCGGGCTCGTGGCGGTTGCGGATCTTGACGGAGACGCGCGTGGGCGCGCGCAGAGCGTCGATGGCAATCCAGTTGACGTCGCGTGCGCGCAGCGTGCGCGAGTAGAGTTCGTCATTGGCGCCGACTACGACCTGGCGGGAATCGCTCTTGATCTCGAGCACGTAAAGCGGCGAGCCAGTGGCGACGCCAAGCCCCTTGCGTTGTCCAACCGTGAAGTTGTGAATGCCAGCATGGCGGCCGATCACTTCGCCATCGGTTGTGACCAGCTCGCCCGCTGTGTCAGGCAGGGTCTCGCCCTGCTCG
>CAYOUY010000075.1:0-3736 GCA_964407245.1 uncultured Acidobacteriaceae bacterium | reverse complement strand
GAGCGCCCGCAGATGGAAGCCGACGTGGTCATCGTTGGCGGCGGGCCAGCAGGATTGGCCTGCGCCCTGCGCCTATCGCAGCTCATTGACGAGCACAACGGCAAGCACCCAGACCAGCCGCTCTCCAAGGAAAACATCTACGTTTTGGAGAAGGCGCGTGAAATCGGCCAGCATTGCCTCTCCGGTGCGCTGCTCGATCCCCGTTCCATGCGCGAACTGCTGCCGGGATTCGAAAAAGAAGCGCCCATCGAAGCCGAAGTAACGAAAGAAGCGGTTTACTTTCTGACCCAGCGCGGAAAATTCAAGCTGCCTATCACGCCTCCGCCGCTGCGCGACCACGGTAACTATGTGATCTCCCTGAACCGTTTTGCCAAGTGGATGGGCGAGAAGGTCGAGGCCGCGGGCATTACTGTCTTCAGCGGATTTGCCGGATCGGAGCTGCTGATCGAAGGTGACCGCGTTACCGGCGTCCGCACTGACGACAAGGGCGTGGACAAATCCAACCAGCCCAAGGGCAACTTCGAGCCCGGCTACGATCTGAAAGCCAAAGTGGTGATTCTGGCCGAAGGCACGCGCGGATCTCTGACCAAGCAGCTCATTGCGCGATTTGATCTCAATCGCGACCGCAATCCCATGACCTACGGCGTAGGAGCGAAAGAACTGTGGGAGCTGCCGCCCGGGCGCATCGCACCCGGCGAAGTGATCTACACCATGGGCTGGCCGCTGACCACGCGTGAGTATGGCGGCGCCTGGATTTACGGCGGTAAGGACCACGTCATTTCGCTGGGATTTGTCACCGGCCTCGACTATGCGGATCCGCGTCTCGATCCGCAGCACGTGCTGCAGGAGTTCAAGCTGCATCCGTTTGTCCGCGCGCTGCTGGAGGGCGGAAAGATGATTCGTTACGGAGCGAAGTCGCTTCCCTATGGCGGCTGGTGGGCGATCCCGCCGGTCGCGGGCGATGGCTGGATGATCCTCGGCGATTCTGCCGGGTTCCTGAATTCGCAGCGCCTCAAGGGAATCCACCTGGCCATCAAGAGCGGCATGCTGGCGGCCGAGACGGCCTTTGAAGCTTTATCGCAAAACGATTTCTCCACGGCTCGCCTGGTTCGATATCAACAGCGCGTCGAAAACAGTTGGATCAAGGACGAATTGTGGAAGGTGCGCAACTTCCACCAGGGCTTCGAGCACGGCTTCTGGGCTGGGATGTTTCATGCCGGCTTGCAGCAGGTGAGCGGCGGACGCGGGCTGCACGCGCGCTACCGCGCTACGGCCGGACACCAACGCCTGAAGAAGCTTGCCTCATTGCCCGTCGATGGCGGCGCCGAGGCGCACCTGATCAACGACTACAAAGGTGACGGCAAACTGACTTTCGATAAGCTCACCGACCTCTATCACTCCGGCACGAAACACGAAGAAGACCAGCCGGCGCACCTGGTGATTCACGACACCAACATCTGCAACACGCGCTGCGTCACGGAATTCGGTAGTCCCTGCCAGCACTTCTGCCCGGCGAGCGTGTACGAAATGGTAGAGGCGTCGGACGTGTCGGGAGGCAAGCAGATTCACCTGAATCCCTCGAACTGCGTGCACTGCAAGACCTGCGACATCATGGACCCGTATGAAATCATTACCTGGGTCCCACCCGAGGGCGGCGGCGGGCCGAATTACGATGGCATGTGACGGCGTTTGGTAACTTCCAAATATTGTCATCCCGACCGAGCCCTTCAGCGCGAGCGGAGGGATCTTGTGTTCCCTGCAATCAAAACCCAAGGTCCCCTCGACTTCGCTCGGGGCAGGCTCTCCACTCGGGACTGAAGTCCGTCGGTCGGGATGACAATCTTAAGTCGTTGACTCCCTTTCCCGCTCGCGAGATGATTCCAAAACGCATCTATGAAATATCCGGCCTTGTTTGTCCTGATTGCGGTCCTCTCTGCCTCCGCCGCGGCGCTCGATCACGGCTGCGCCCAAGGCATCGGCGAATGGACGGAGAACCTCTGGGACGGGTACAAGATTGAAATCGCCCCGCTGGCGGGCAGCGCCGAGCCGCAATGCCGCGCGGCGTTCAAATCCGCCGAAGGCAAAGTGCTGTTTGAGGTCACCGGTGCGGAAGCGCTGGTCAATCCCATCAGTGGCAACGACGTCAACGGCGACGGCAAGCCCGATGTGGTGATTGAGACGCATCGCACCGCCGGCCAGTGTTGTTATACATATTCCATCCTTACTCCCGGCCAGAATCCCCCGCTCGTGCGCCAGATTACGACGACTCCACCTCTCGTCTTCGAAGACCGCGACAATAACGGCAAAATCGAAATCTCAACCCACGATTTCGCCTTCATCGGGATCGAAGGACTTGCTGAGTCAGACTCGCCGCAGCCATTAGTGATCTTCCGCCTGCGTGGCAGTACTCTCTACAACGTGAGCCCTGCCTACTGGCCTGAATATCAGCGCGAAATCAACGCGGCGAAAAATACCATTTCCCGTAATGCTGAAGAGTTGTTGATCGGCCGCAACAGTACCAGCGGCACGTCCGTGGGCGGCGGCAAGCCCAGAGAACTGAGCCCCTCGGAGGAAAAGGAACTGCTGGACGCCAAGGGCGCGGTGCTGACCATGGTGGTGAACTATCTGTATGGCGGCCACGGCGAGGAGGGATGGAAAACCATCCGGGAGATGTGGAGCGACCGCGACAAGGACCGTATCCGCCAGGCGATTCTGCTCAGCCGCTCGCGGGGAGTACTGAACGAAGTCAATCGCACGGCGGCAAAAACTCAGTAGGCAGGAAGCAGGCGGCAGGAAGGATGCTTTACCTCGGCATTCCTGCTCCCTGCGTCCTGCTTCCTGCCTGCTGTTCCTAAAAAAGCGTATAATTTCGTTAATGTTTCCGACCTGCGGGACCTGCCGGCATAGCCGTGGTTCCGGAGGCGGTGCTCCCGGAATTTTTGGGAGACGAGGGTAAGGGCGGAAACGCCTTTGCCTCCCGTGCTTGGAAAGGAAACGTCCCGCCAGCGGCGCGATTTCTCCGCCCGGTGCAGTTTTTCTTTCCGCGGCATTAGGGATTAGGCATGGTGCCCTACATCTGCCCGGTTTTGGCAGATGTGGGTAATGCGAAGTGGAACGCCTGACCGACAAATTCGGCCGACCGATCACCGATCTGCGGATCGCCATCACCGACCGCTGCAACTACAAGTGCGTCTACTGCCGGACAGGCAATGACGGCGCCCAGTACGCCGAACTGCCGTTCGCCGACTATGCCCGCATGGCACGGGTTTTCGCCGGCCTGGGAATCGAAAAGATTCGTATCACCGGAGGCGAGCCGCTGCTGCGCCGGGGTGTAGTGGGATTGGTGGAAGAGCTGGCGGGTTTGCGCACGCTCGATGGCCGTCCGCTGGATCTGGCGATTACTACCAACGGCCATTTGCTGGCCGAGCTAGTGCGGCCGCTGAAAGACGCGGGCCTGCGGCGGGTCACCGTCTCGATGGACGCGGTCGAGCCCGAACGGTTCGCCCGCATCACCCGTGTGCCCGACGGATTTCCATCGGTTCTGGCAGGCATCCGCGTAGCGCGACGCGCAGGTCTCGATCCGGTGAAAGTGAATTGCGTGCTGCTGCGCGGCTTCAACGAGGACCAGATCGTAGAGTTCGGCAAGTTTGCCCGCGACGAAGGAGTGGTGGTGCGCTTCATCGAATTTATGCCCCTCGAGGAAGACCGGGTGTGGTCACCGGAGATCGTGGTCACG
>CAYOUY010000074.1:0-7953 GCA_964407245.1 uncultured Acidobacteriaceae bacterium | reverse complement strand
GGAGATTGTGAAGAAGTGCTCGGCCGGTTTGCCAAAGCTGGCATAGATGTCGATGCTGTGGCGGCTCAGTTGCAGGCTGAGGGGGCAGAGTCCTTCTCAAAATCGTGGGATGACCTGATGACCGTGATCTCATCCAAGAGCGCCGCGCTTCACCCCGGCACCAAGCTGAAGGTTGCCGGTTGAGCCGGAGATGCGACGCTATAGACCGGTTAGATTTGAAAATGGGAGACAAAAGGAGTAGGAGCATGGCAGCACACATTGAGCCATTGACAAAGCGGCCGACGACCGGCACGGCATGGGAAGCGCTCGCTTCGCATTACAAAACAGTGTCCAAGCTGCATTTGCGGCAGCTATTTGCCGATGATCCGAAACGTGGCGAGCGCATGACGGTCGAAGCGGCGGGCTTTTACCTCGACTACTCCAAGAACCGCATTACCGATGAGACTCTCAGGCTTCTTCTCCAACTGGCCGAAGAATCAGACCTGCGATCGCGAATTGAAGCCATGTTCCGAGGAGAGAAGATCAACGTTACGGAAAAGCGAGCTGTCCTCCACACAGCGCTGCGCGCTCCAAAGGGTGCGTCCATTCTGGTCGACGGTAAGAACGTAGTGCCTGAAGTTCACACCGTTCTCGACCAAATGGCTGATTTCTCGAACCGCGTGCGGAGTGGAGCGTGGAAAGGTTACACCGGCAAGCGAATTCGCAACGTCATCAACATCGGGATTGGCGGTTCTGATCTCGGGCCGGTCATGGCCTACGAAGCTCTCAGGCACTATAGCGAGCGAGCCATGACCTTCCGCTTTGTCTCCAACGTCGATGGCACCGATTTCGCTGAAGCGGTGCGGGATCTCGACCCGTCGGAGACTCTGTTCATCGTCTCTTCGAAGACCTTCACCACGCTCGAAACCATGACCAATGCCCACACGGCTCGGGCCTGGTCACTCGCCGGATTGGGAGGCGATGAAAAATCGGTGGCAAAGCATTTTGTCGCCGTTTCGACCAATGCCGGGGAGGTGGCGAAATTCGGCATCGACACGACCAACATGTTTGAGTTCTGGGATTGGGTCGGCGGACGCTACTCCATGGATTCGGCGATCGGCCTTTCGACCATGGTTGCCATCGGACCAGACAATTTCCGCTCCATGCTTGACGGCTTTCACCAGATGGACACGCATTTCCGCACCACACCTTTCGAGCGCAACCTGCCGGTGCTCATGGGCGTGCTTGCAGTTTGGTACAACGACTTTTTCGGTGCGCAGACTGTCGCCGTTCTGCCGTACGAACAGTATCTAAAACGGTTTCCGGCCTATCTCCAGCAGTTGACGATGGAGAGCAACGGAAAGCACGTCACACTGGACGGGGAACCCGTTGCTCATGATACCGGTCCCATCTACTGGGGCGAGCCGGGAACTAACGGCCAGCACTCGTTCTATCAGCTGATCCACCAGGGAACCCGCCTGATCCCTTGCGACTTCATCGCTTTTGCCAAAACTCTGAACCCGCTTGGGCGGCATCATGACATGCTGGTGGCTAACGTTTTCGCCCAGACGGAGGCCTTGGCTTTTGGTAAAACGGCGGAGCAGGTAAAGGCTGAGGGCACGCCAGATTGGCTCGTGCGCCACCGGGTTTTCGAAGGTAATCGGCCGTCGAACACGATTCTTGCCGAGCTGCTCACCCCGGAAACCCTGGGCAAGCTTGTAGCTTTGTACGAGCACTCGGTCTTCACCCAAGGTGTCCTGTGGAACATCGACTCGTTCGACCAATGGGGCGTTGAACTGGGCAAGGTTCTGGCGCAGCGCATCATTCCGGAAGTGGAGAGCGACGCTCAACCTGCGCTAAACCATGACAGTTCAACGAACGGTTTGATTCGTCGCTATCGCAAACTCAAGTAATCGCACTGGCCGGCTCAGTGCACTGGCCCGCGTGTAATCGCTCGGAACAGGAGAGCTTATGCAACTCGGAATGATAGGACTGGGAAGAATGGGTGCCAACATGGTACGGCGGCTTCTCAAGAAGGAGCACGAGTGCGTGGTGTTTGACCGTTCGCAGAAGGCGGTGGGCGAGTTGGCCCAGGAGAAGGCCGTCGGCGCGGCCTCCCTGCAGGATTTCGCGAAGAAACTCGCGACACCACGGGCGGTGTGGCTGATGGTCCCGGCAGCTGCCGTCGACGAAACCATCGCTGACTTGCTGCCCCACCTGGAGGCGGGCGACATTCTCATCGACGGCGGAAATTCTTACTACATTGACGACATGCGCCGGGCTCAAGAGCTCGCACCGAAGCGAATCCATTATGTGGACGTGGGCACAAGCGGCGGAGTTTGGGGTCTCGAGCGTGGCTACTGCATGATGATTGGCGGCGAAAAGGACGTGGTGCAGCACCTTGACCCGATCTTCTCCACGCTCGCGCCTGGACCGGGAAACATACCGCGCACGCCCGGTCGCGAGAAGTTCGACGGCACCGCCGAGCAAGGCTACCTTCACTGCGGTCCCAATGGCGCGGGCCACTTCGTGAAGATGGTGCACAACGGCATTGAGTACGGGGTGATGGCAGCCTACGCGGAAGGCTTGGGTGTGCTGCGCTCCGCCAACGTCGGAAAACAGGAAGGCACGGTCGATGCCGAGACCACCCCTTTACGCAATCCTGAGCATTACCAATTCGACCTCGATCTTCGGGATATCACCGAGGTATGGCGGCGCGGTAGCGTGATCGCCTCGTGGCTGCTGGACCTTACAGCCACAGCCTTGCTTCAGGATCCTACGCTTGCGAAATTCGCCGGCCGGGTGTCGGATTCCGGCGAAGGCCGCTGGACAATCAAGGCCGCAATCGATGAAGCGGTGCCGGCGCCAGTGCTAACGGCTTCGCTCTACGAACGCTTCAGTTCCCGCGGCGAGGCAGACTTCGCCAACAAGTTGCTGTCTGCCATGCGATACGAGTTTGGGGGACACCTGGAAAAACCATCCGAATCAGAAGCTGCTTGAGAATGGCATGCCTCGGCCGCGACGCCTCCCGATTCCACTGCCAAGGATGCTGGTTTACCAATCCTGCGGCGAAGGCAATGCAAGCGATGAGTAAGCTCTTGCAGGGCTGATCGATCGGAGATTCCAATGGAATTCGCAGTTGCTATCCCTCAGAGTTATCCGAATCCCGCCCGCATTCAACGCTTCCTGCAGCGAGCCGAGGATCTTCCCTTTGCAGCCGCATGGTGCATCGAGCAGGTGATCGGAACCGCTCCTGTCCTGGAATCTATGACGACCTTGGCGTATGCGGCCGGACTCACCAAACGCTTACGACTCGGTATTGCCGTTCTTTTGATCGCTCAACGCAATCCGATCGACCTTGCAAAATCGCTGTCTTCACTCGACGTGCTTTCGAACGGCAGGGTCATCGTCGGCGTAGGACTTGGCGCGAGCACCCGCTACTACCCGGCTTACGGACTTTCACCCGAGGGCCGGGTCTCTCGTTTTCGCGAAAACCTCGAGATTATGAAACGGCTTTGGGCGGAAGATCGAGTAACGCTTCACGGGCGCTTCTCGCGTCTCGACAGCGTTCCGATGCAGCCGAAACCAGTGCAGAAACCGCGACCGCCAATCTGGTTTGGCGGACACGCTGAGGCTGCATTGCGTCGGGCCGTCGAGTTGGGAGATGGTTACATCGGGGCAGGTTCGACCCCGACCAAAACATTCCTGGAAGACATTAAGCAATTGCCCCCGGACTTCCCGAAAGCCAAACGTCTTTATCTGGCGCTTGGTGACAATCTGCCGCGCCTGAGGGAGTGGTTCGGAGCCTTTTACCACAAACCCGAGATGGCGGATGAGGTTGCAGTCTGGGGATCACCACAGCAGATTGCAGACGAGATCAGCCGGCTGAAAGCTGCTGGCTTGGATTTTGTCCTCCTGAACCCTGTCTTCGACGAAGAGCAGCAGATGGAGCGCCTCGCGAAGGAAGTGCTACCCGCCGTGTAGCGCTGCCTGCCCCCGAATGATGGGCGACTCACTGTTCGGGTACTACAGCCGGGGAACTCGTCGAAATACCACTTTTCAGGTATCACACGCCCTGCTTTTAGTGTTAGGAAGAAAACCTCCTATCTCGTGATGCGCCTCCAGACGAAGTCGCTGAGAATCCTCTCGTAACAGGCGCATGGAGGAGCATTAAAGACGAAACGGAAGAGCAAACAGCCATCGCTGGCAAGAGTTGCTGACACTGAGAGCACGGCTTGAATTCTCGCAACCACTAAGCTTGGAGGAATCGCATGAGCACGATCACCACGAAGGACGGCACGCAAATCTATTACAAGGACTGGGGCAAGGGTCCAGTCGTTACGTTCTCGCACGGCTGGCCTCTAAACTCCGATGCCTGGGATGGTCAGATGCTGTTTCTCGTGCAACATGGGTTTCGCTGCGTTGCAGTTGACCGGCGCGGGCATGGTCGGTCCAGTCAGCCGTCCACAGGAAATAACATGGACGGGTACGCAGATGACCTCGCAGCCGTTATCGAGGTGCTTGATGTGAAGGAAGCAACTCTTGTCGGCCACTCCACAGGAGGCGGGGAAGTCGCGCGCTATATCGGGCGTCACGGGACGAAGCGGGTCGCCGCGGCGGTCCTTGTCGCTGCCGTGCCACCGATCATGGTGAAGTCGGCCGCTAATCCTGAGGGTCTGCCAATCGAGGTGTTCGACAAGCTGAGAAGCGACCTTGCCAGGAACCAGTCACAGTTTTACAAGGACCTGGCGATGCCGTTTTATGGCGCCAACAGGCAGGGCGCTAAAGTCCCACAAGGAACGCTGGATCAGTTCTGGCTCTGGAGCATGCAGGCAGGCCTCCTGAACGCTTACGAGAGCATCAAGGCTTTCTCCGAGACCGATTTCACAGAGGACCTCAAGAAGTTCGATGTCCCAACCCTCGTCCTGCACGGAGAGGACGACCAGATCGTTCCCGTCAAGGACTCGGCTAGAAAATCCGCCCGGCTCATTAAGGGCGCGAAGGAAATCTACTATCCGGGCGCGCCGCACGGCCTGACGGCCACGCATCAGGATCGGGTCAACGCTGACTTACTTGCGTTTTTGAAAGAAGCCAGGAAAAGCTCTCGTGCCGCCTGAGGTTCCATACATCAGCCGCCAAACGAATCAGCGACCGCGGACAACGCGGCTGGGGAGGCTGTGGTTGGCGTAAACGTCTGTTGATGAGTTTTCGCGAGATTAATCTTTGCTGCCGCTGGTGCGGCTGCTTAGACCCAGCAGCTCGGGGCATGGTGGCTGCGGCCATCGTGCCCTTAGTTGTTGGCGAAGACCGCGCTAAATCTGCTCGTTTCGCTCTTAGCAAAATCGAATCAGTTGTCAGTCGAGGAGTCGCCAGTTCCCGTTTCCGACGTCATGCGAGGTGGGTCAGCGGCGCTTGGAGGGCGGGGCGAGAGCGACCGCGGATTCGGCAGTAAGGTAGAGGAAAGTAAACGTCTCCTGCAGATAAAGACGAACCTGCTTGTCAGTGTGAGTCAAGTAGCCGATGGAGGCGTCCTGGCCGATGTGAAGATCGAGGTCGCCGCCGCGGGTGGTGACGACAAAGGCGCCGTCAATGGCGGGCGCCCAGATGATTTTGTCTTCGACCAGGCGTTTAACGTGTTCGAGGACGGGATAGCCGTAATCACTGGTTTCGGCCAGTTGAGTATAAGCATCGGCGCTGAGCAGAATCGAATAGGGGCCATTGACACCGACAAGGCGCAACTGGCTTAGCGCCTGCGCAAAGGCTTCCGGGTACTTGCGCACGTCGGCGGGGAGAGATTTCTTGGGATTGCTGGTGCCCTGGCGGACGCCGACAATTCCGGCGGCGATATAACCTTCGAACATGGCTCGGTCTTCGGCGAAGGCGAGCTTGCGCGCGGCGTCCTTTGCCGGCTGCCAATCGGAATCGTTGGCGCCGCGCTCAACGTCGTCAATCATCTGGCGGTCGAGCTCGAAGGGGACGCGCAGCTCGACAAGGGCTTTCGCTTCGCGTTGCTGGGCGGTAATGCCGTCTCCGGGCGCGGCGATGGTGCGCTGGTGGCCTGTGCCCACGGCCGAGAGAGCAGAGCCCGCCGGTCCGTGAACATCCACCACGCGCCGACCGGCCAAATAGCGCTTGAGCGTGCGCGAAGTTTCTTCCTCGATTTGAGTCCATGCGGCATCGGAAATCGGCGCCAGCTCGCGATGCAGGTTATTCATAGGAATTTTCTCCTTTCAGGGAACCTATGCCGAGTGAACCATTCTTCGATGGCACGGTGGAGGCGGAAGTTTCAACTGGCGCCGAGGCCATCGCGAGCTTCTGCGCGCCAGAGGATGCTGCGGTCGTAGGCTGGTCAGGGGAGACGCGGTCGAGGAAGGAGGCGGTCGGGATGAAGAAGAGACTTCCAGTGACCGCAGTGCTGAAGTCGAGGATGCGATCGTAATTGCCGGGCGGGCGGCCGATGAACATGTTTGCGAGCATTTGCTCGATGGTGCGGGGCGAGCGGCTGTAGCCGATGAAATAGGTGCCGAACTCGCCGTGGCCGGGGCGGCCGAAGGGCATGTTGTCGCGGAGGATTTTGATTCCCTGCCGTTTTCTTCGATGACAGTGAGGGCGTTGTGGGCGGAGGTGGGCTTGACGGAGTCGTCGAGTTCGATGTCGGAAACCTTCTCGCGGCCGATGATTTTCTCCTGGGCTTCAGTGGGAAGCTTGTTCCAGGTGTCGAGATTGTGAAGATACTTTTGCACGATGACGTAGCTTCCGCCGGCGAAAGCGGGGTCCTCGTCGCCGATGAAGACGGCGTCTGCGGCCGCGCTGCCCGTAGGATTTTCCGTGCCGTCCACAAACCCGAGCACATCGCGTTCATCGAAATAGCGAAAGCCGTGAACTTCGTCGGCTACAGCAACGGCGTCCTTGAGGCGAGCCATGACTTGCATGGCAAGCTCGAAACAGAGATCCATGCGCTGGGCGCGGATGTGAAAGATCAAATCGCCGGGCGTGGAGACGGCGTGTCGCGGTCCCGAGCGAATTTCGCGGAAGGGATGCAGTTCGGCGGGACGTGGCGAGCCGAACAGACGGTCCCAGGCATCGGAACCGAAGCCCATGATGCAGGAGAGAGCGCCTTCGGGAGCACGAAAGCCGACCCCGCGCAGAAGCGCAGAAAGATCGGCGCAGAGGGAAAGAACGGGGTTACGATTTTCGTCACCGGAATTGATGGTGACAACGAGAAAAATTGCCGCGCTTGTGAGCGGAGAGGAAACGGGCTGCGAGACGGCTGCGGCGGCTGCCGATGCTTGCACGCTGATGGGGTCGCGCGCCATTGGAATATTCTGCCATCCTCGGAAGGTCGGGCGAATTGTATATGTTCCCGAGCAAAACTGCCTAGTCAGCAAGTCTTTCGGGTTGTTGGCGTCCCCGACGGGATTTGAACCCGTGTTACCGCCGTGAAAGGGCGATGTCCTAGGCCGGGCTAGACGACGGGGACGCTTGAGAAGTCAAGCAATCGCTATTTTACCATCTTGCCTGCGGGCACAGCTTGAGCCATCGAGTTTGGTACTGGCTGAATCTGATTTCGCGCAAGCCCAAATTCAGCCACTACCTCGAGTTTGGAGCGAATTACCACACTGCGTGCGCCCGCCTCGCCGCCAATCACCGCATCATAAATGTTCGCGCGCGGAAGCGACGCGGGTGCAAACCAGGCTTCTGCAGGTTGAATGGGAAGGCCCGCCTGCGTTGGCGAGTAACTACGTCGAGCTAGTCGCTTACAATTAAAGATAGATCTGATTCGACAAATATGGCAGATCCTCTTTACCTCAGTCTTTGGTTCCCCGACTTTTCTGGTCCGGTCATGCTGCCGCATGCGCTGGCCGTCTTCGAACAGTTCCCTTTTTCTGCCCAGCGTCCCGGGATCACCTATGTGGCGGTGCAACCTGTTTCGTGGAATGAAGCCAGCGTGCTGGAGCGTCGATTTTCTCCCGG
>CAYOUY010000073.1:0-3825 GCA_964407245.1 uncultured Acidobacteriaceae bacterium | reverse complement strand
GGATATGTGTCCCAGCACGGATGTGGACGGTATTGTCTACTGCACGCTTCACACCCTCGAGGCGTCGGCCAGATCGCAAGCTGCCTGATCGCGCGCTCACACTGCCCAGTATCCCTCGCGAGTCGCGAGGGTTTTTTGTGGGCAAATCGCAAATCAATCCGCGGACTTGAATCCGCGACGCCAATTCCTGTTGAGTCTGCCAGTTGCAACTCGCCTGCCTAACCCGCAAACTAAAGGCGTGAAAGTCGTCTCCCGATTCCTGCTGGCGGCGTCGGCCGAAGCTCATTTTCCCGCGGCTTCGGTGCCGGAGGTTGCCTTCCTCGGCCGCTCCAACGTGGGAAAATCCAGTGTCATCAACTCCCTGCTGGGCACAAAGATCGCCAAAACCGGCTCCACGCCGGGGCGGACACGCACGATTAACTTTTACGAGATACGGTGGCCCGGAAAGCCGCGCCCAGAGCTGCTCTTCGCCGACCTGCCCGGTTACGGTTATGCCCGCCTGCCGCGCGAGATAACCGCGGGCTGGGCAAACTTCATCGAACCCTACCTCGAGCATCGCGCCACATTGGGCCTTTGCATCGTTCTCGTGGACTGCAACGTGCGACCGCAAGAAAGCGACAAACAAGTGCTGAAATGGCTCGAAGCCAAGCGGCGAAATTTCCTTGTGGTCGCTACCAAGGTTGACCGCCTATCGGGAAACACACTGCGCACGGCTCTCGAGGAGCTGCGGCATGAATTCGCGGTGGAACGCATCGCTCGTTTTTCCGCGCGCACTGGCGAAGGCCGCGATGAACTTTGGCGGGAGATCCGCATCGCCAGCCAACGAGAAAGTTAGCAGGCTACTTCTGCGCCACCACATATCACCGTGTGGCATCGGTCTCCAGCCACCCAATAAGCAATCTCGCGATAATCAGCAGCATCGAAAATAGCCAGATCAGCGTCTTTGCCGGGCGCAATGCTTCCCTTCCGCTGGGCCAATCGCAGCGCGTGCGCGCCATTGATGGTAGCGGCCGCGATGGCCTCGGCCGGCGTCATCCTCATGTGGGTACACGCGAGCGACAGCACAAATGGCATGCTTCCGGTGGGCGAAGTACCGGGGTTGTAATCGGTGGCGAGCGCCACGGGAACACCCGAGTCGATCAACCGGCGCGCATCCGGGAATCGTCCGAGTCCGAGAAAAAAATTAGCCCCTGGGACCAGCGTGGCAACCGTCTGATACGCGGGGGAGATCGTGGCCTGCGCCGCTAGCGCGGCAATATCGTCCTCGCTTACATGGTCGAGGTGGTCGAGTGAGGCGGGATCGTATTTCAAGAGTGGGGCGATCTCGCTGTGGCTGAGCTGGCCAACATGCGCGCGCACGCCCAGACTCTGCTCGCGCGCCGCGAAAAATACGTGCTCGGTGCTGGCGAGACTGAAAGCGCCGCGGTCGCAGAAAACATCCACGAAACACGCCAGCTTGTTCTTAGCCGCGCGTGGGATCATCTCCTTCGCGACGATGCGGATGTATTTCTCTTCGCGCCCTTCACACTCGCGCGGTACCACGTGCGCTCCCAGCAAAGTAGGCACTACCGTGCCAGGCCAAGTGCGGGCAGCGTCGCGGATGGCTTCAAGGGACTTGAGTTCCGCATCGAGGCTTAACCCATAGCCGGACTTGGCCTCGACCGTAGTCGTGCCCTGTGCCAACATCTGATTGAGAGCTTTGAGCACATGCGAGGCTAAAGCGGCACGCGTCGCTTTGCGCACGCCATCGACGCTGGAACGAATTCCGCCCCCAGCCTCCGTGATCTGCTCATAGGTTGCGCCAGCGATGCGCTGCTCGAAATCCACCAGCCGCGGTGCGGTAAACGCAGGATGAGTGTGCGAGTCGACAAATCCGGGGAGCACGACCTTGCCGGTGCAGTCAATCTCGCGAATGTTCCTGCGATTCCTTCTGATCCAGGCGTCGCGCAGCGCATCCCTGGTTTTGCCGACTGAAACGATCTTGCCGCCAATACAAAGAACTGCGGCATCTTCAATCAGTCCAAGATTGCTGAGTTCACGCCCGCGGCGCGCGGCCGAACTTGGAGAGTGCAAGGTGAGAAGTTGGCGGATGTTGACGAGTAAAAGCCTTCCCTCAGCGGCTAAAGCCGAAAACTGTTTAACCATTTAACGGCGCGGCTGAAGCCGCGCCCCTCCGAAAGAAAAACAGAATCAGGGAATACCAGATTGTTTTCTTCTGCAAGAGGGTAGTTTCGGAGTGCAGGGTGGTCCCGGAAGCGATGGCTTTAGCCATGGCGTAAGCCCTTGGGTCTCGGAGGGGCATGGCTTTAGCCATGCCGTTCCGCTGCATCCAAAACCAACGGCTTTAGCCGCTGAGGGATGGGATCGAGTTCATATAGACCAGATGCCGAGCTGTACTTGAACTCCTCCGGGCTGCTGCACAAATGAGCGCGAACAGGATTTAAACGGATGTATTCGACGTGTTGCGTCAAATCCTCGGCGTCTCGAATCCGGTGGTCAGTGTAACCGGGCTGCCAGACCTCGAGAGTTGGTCGCCCATTTACCCGCAAGGCGTGTGAGTAGCCTCCCTTGATCAACTGCATGGTGCGTTCGAGCGTTACGGCAGCCGGCGTGACAATCAGGTGAACATGGTTCGGCATGATGACAAACTCATGCAGAAGATAGTTTCCCTTGGAACGGTAGTTGTAGAGCGTTTCAATGAATAGCCGGGCAAGTTCCTCCACCTGGAAAAGACTGCGCCGGCCCCAAGTCTGGGTAGTGACGAGGTATGTGCCGAAGTTGTGAACGTGTTGCGGTCTCACAATTTCCCTCAGCGGCTAAAGCCGCTCGATGTGGGCATTGAACGGCGCGGCTGAAGCCGCGCCCCTCCGAAACATTACATCAAGGCCCACATCTTCTCATTGGAATCCTTATCCCAGTCTTTTCGGCAAATTCGATGGCTTCGGGATACCCCGCGTCGGCATGGCGCGCCACACCAATGCCCGGATCATTGGACAGCACTCGCTCGATGCGCTTCGCCATCGCATCTGTTCCGTCGGCGACTGTAACCTGGCCGGCATGCTGCGAGTATCCGATGCCCGTGCCGCCGCCGTTGTGAATCGAAACCCAGGAGGCACCGCTGGCGGTGTTGAGCAGGGCGTTGAGCAGCGGCCAGTCGGCGATGGCGTCGGAACCGTCCTTCATGCTTTCGGTTTCGCGGAAGGGCGAAGCCACTGAGCCAGTATCGAGGTGGTCGCGACCGATCACGATGGGCGCCTTAATCTTTCCTTTCTTGACCAAGTCGTTGATCGCCAGCCCGAACTGCGCGCGCTCGCCGTATCCGAGCCAGCAGATACGCGCCGGTAGGCCTTGAAACTTGATTCGCTTGCGTGCCAGCTCGATCCAGCGGCTGAGAGTGCGGTTCTCGGGAAACATATCCAGCACTAGCTGGTCGGTTACGGCGATGTCAGAGGGCTCACCGGAAAGCGCTACCCAGCGGAACGGCCCACGCCCCTCGCAAAACAGCGGACGGATGTACGCAGGCACGAATCCAGGGAAGTCGTAAGCGTTCTTCACTCCACGCTGGAAAGCCATGGTGCGGATGTTATTGCCGTAGTCGAATGTAACGGCGCCCATTTTCTGCAGCGCCAGCATGCCTTCGACGTGGCGCGCAATGGAATCGAGCGAGCGCTCGAGGTAGGCCTTGGGATCGTCGGCGCGCAGCTTGGCAGCTTGCTGCAGGGACAATCCGCGTGGGATGTACCCGTTCAGGGGATCGTGCGCCGAGGTTTGGTCGGTGAGGATGTCAGGCAACACACCTCGCGCCGCCAGTTCGGGGATGACATC
>CAYOUY010000072.1:0-19464 GCA_964407245.1 uncultured Acidobacteriaceae bacterium | reverse complement strand
GGATAGGCAGGGTCAACCTTTCGGATGAGCTTGCGGCCGGCATCACTGACTTGCTGGCTCTGGGCCAGGCCGCCCGCTCCAAAACACAGTAAAACCACCAAAACTACTGGGAAAGGTCGCATCCGCATGATTGCGAATCCTTGGGAAATGAAATTTTCTTCCACAGCGAACTATGACGACATCTTAGAAAATCTGAACCTTCGGCGACAGTATCGAAAGTAACTTTGGCCTGCAAAACCGGCTTGGGCGCGGGTTTTGCCCATTGCAGAAGCCCGCCACAGCAAATCTCGCTTACTCATAATGTGCACCGAGTTGCACTTCGCACACTGCCCTCGATGCAACCTCTAACTGCTAACCGTCTTGATATCAATCATTTGAACGAAATCCGTTCATTGGCTGGCGGGATGCAATTCTTCCGAGTGCCTGCTCCTCCGGGGCGAAGGATCGGGGTGCCGCTTGACAACGTTATTCGAGAACGCTGGCGTACACGTCGTACCTCCGATAGACGCACCTCCTGTGCGCAAGCGGCACGGATGGCTGCCCCTGCTCACGGTTCTGTTCCTGATCTCCTACGGCATTATGACCATGCTGATCGTGGAGCAGGGGGCAACGATCGAATCGCAGCGCGCGCTCATTCGCGAACTGTTCAAGGACAGCGCCGAATTGTCTGCCGCTCGAAAGTCCGCGCAGGCCGCCGCCCAGGCTTCAGCCGGGAAGTCTCAGTCTCAGACAACGCAAAATCCTTCGTCGACTCCGTCCGCTCAGGCTCCGGCAAAGCAGGCCCCGTCATCCCAGGCAGCACCGCAGGCAGCACCGCAGCACCGGATGCAGAGTCAGCAGAGAACGCCGTTTCAGATGCCGTCCAGGCCGGCGTCAGACCTTAACGACGACCGCCGGGCGTTGATCAAGATTTGAGGTTGCAAGATTTGAGCTTGCAAGACTGAGATTGAGAAATTCGCTGTTGTGCTGATTGCGTTTTGTGGGAACGCAGTTTTAGCAAGCCAGTGGTAGGAAGTCCGGGGAAAACTGATGAAGGCCTTGACCCTAGCCTTGTTGTTGAGCCTGCCCGCAATCTCGCCCGTGCCGCCGCAAGCACCTCTGCCACAACTTTCCACTCATCTCACCCGCCACTCGAAGGGCGGACGTTGGTACTTCGCCGCCAGCGGCCACGCAGTTTATTGCTATGGACCGGTCATGACCTTGCCGCAGGCCAACGGCGAGTTGCAGCGCGTGGCCACGCTCTGCCAGGACGGCAGCGCCGTGGTTCCCCTCAAAGACTAGCGTTCATCCGGCAGCTCGCGATATCAAGCAGACCAGTCAGCGTGGGGTTTCGAACAACTACGCCTTCTCGACGTCGCGCAGGCGGGCGGCTTTACCTTTGAGACCGCGCAGGTAGAACAGGCGCGCGCGGCGAACCTTGGAGGAGCGCACCAGGTCGACCTTGTCGATCACCTTGGAGTGAATGGGGAAAATGCGCTCGACGCCCTGGCCGAAGCTGATTTTGCGCACGGTGAAGCTGGCCTGCGGTCCGTTGTCGCGCTTGATGACCACGCCTTCGAAGGCCTGCAGACGTTCCTTGTCGCCCTCCTTGATCTTCACATGCACGCGCACGGTGTCGCCCGGGCGGAAATCGGGAATGTCGGTGCGCTGGGTCTTGGCCAGGAGTTTTTCGATGATGAGATTTGACATGTTGTCCGTCCTTCGTCGTTAGTCGTTGGTCGTTTGCCGTTGGCTCGTAAGACGACCGATAATTTTTCTGTCCTCGTCGCTGAGTTTTACACCCTCGAGCAAATCCGGACGCTTGCGCAGCGTTTTCTCGAGCGCCTGCGCGCGGCGCCAGCGGCGAATTTGCTGATGGTTGCCGTTGATCAGCACTTCCGGTACCGCCATCCCACGAAACTCAGCCGGCCGCGTGTAGTGCGGATAATCCAGCAAGCCGCCCGAGCCACAGGTGGAATCCGGAGCGTTTTCCGTAACCTCGCCAGCCGCCCCTTGCTCGGTGAACGATTCCTGCCTGGTTGACGCTTCGTTTCCCACCGCGCCCGGCAGCAATCGCGTGACAGCTTCGATGATCACCGCCGCGGCCAGTTCGCCTCCGCTCAAAACATAATCGCCGATCGAGATCTCGCGGTCCGCGAGAAAATCGGCCACGCGCTCGTCCACGCCCTCGTACCGGCCGCAGATCAGCACCAGGCGATCGAGTCCGGCCAGCTCCGCAGCCATCTGCTGCGTGAAGCGCTCGCCTTGCGGCGAGAGCAGAATTACGCTTTCCTCGACCATGCCAGCCAGGCGCTGTTCTCGAGTACCGAGCTGAAGCGGTTTCAAACAATCAAAGATCGGTTCCGGCTTCAGGACCATGCCCTCGCCGCCGCCGAATGGGCGGTCATCCACGGTGCGATGCTTGTCGTGCGTGAACTCGCGCAGGTCGTGGACTTCAATTTCTACCAGGCCCATTTCCGCAGCCCGGCGGGTGATGCCGTAATCCAAGGGCCCGCGAAGGAAGTCCGGAAAGATCGTGACAATGTCGGCCTTCATTTTTCGCGAACCTATTTCGCAAAGCTGGAACTGTTTTTCACCACAGAGGCACAGAGACACGGAGAAATCTTAATGCTTCTTCCTTCTCCCTTTCCCTGGCCTTGCTTGCTGCTGCTTCTCTTCCGCCGTCAGCGGGGCGTTGATCTCCAGCATGCCCTCGGGAAGCCGCATGCGGACTTCCTTCCGGGCGATGTCTACGCCATCCAGATACGCTTCGGCGAAGGGCACCTCGTATTTCGTAACCTCGCCACCCTCACGTTTGCTTGCCACAATCAGCAGCGGCGTTTCACCGGCTCCGAACTGGACGTCCTCGATCCGGCCGATCTCGCGGCCTTTGTCAATCACAACGCAGCCAATCAAATCGCTGACGTATGTCCAACCCTGTTCAAGTTCTGCACGCTCGGAACGCGGAACCTGCAATTCTGACCCGAGCAGCGCTTCCGCATCGGAGATCGAATCCACGCCCACGAATTTCAGGACCAGCAGGCCCTTGTGCGGCCACAGGTCTTCTACTTCCAACTCCCGGCGTTTTTGCGAAACCCGCTCGGCTGTTGTCTCCGCGGCAGCAGCTTGCCTTGCACTTCCCGCGGCCATTAGCGCGAACAGCTTCATTCCCGCTGCAAACCGCTCTGGAACGTCGCTATGAACTTCGGCGGCGACTTCCCCGTGACGGCCCTGCGTTTTCACGACGCGTGCCAAGGTGATGAATTCGCCGCCGGTTGGCTCGTCATCGCGCAATCCAAGCGACCTGAGGGGCTAAAGCCCGAGATCTTTCCGAGCACCGGACGCGGCCCTAAAGGGCCGCTCTTCCACGGTTGCTCAATCCTTCGTGCGACAACAACCTAGTTGCCATATTCATCGAGACAACTTCGCCGCCGCAGCCTTACTCGATGATTTCCAGCGTGTAGCGTTTGCGGGCACGATGCCCGGCGGCGCCCAGCAAGGCCCGCAGTGCGCGAGCCGTGCGTCCCTGACGACCGATGACCTTGCCGACATCGCTCTCGGCCACTTCGAGCTCGATCACGCCGTCGTCGAACAGCTCGACGAAAACCTCGTCGGGCGCGTCGACCAGCGACCTGGCCACGATCTCCAGCAGCGCACGAACATCCCCGCTAGACTCAGTCATACTCTCGATTCTCACTGTGGAAATGAAAGCTGCGATTGAGGACGGCCCGTTCCTAGGCGGCGGATCCGGCGGTGGCTGGGGCCGGAGTCTTCGAGAACAGTTTGTTCACCCGCTCCGACATTTGCGCGCCCTTCGACACCCAGTACTCCACGCGGTCGCGCTTCAGCTCAATCGAGGCGGGATTGGTGCGGGGGTTGTAGGTCCCCACCACTTCCACCGGGCGGCCGTTGCGCGCGCGCGCCTTCTCAATCACCACAATGCGATAGTGCGGTTGTTTGCGCGCACCCGTGCGCGCCAGTCGAATCATTAACACGAGACGTGTATCCTTGTTCCGGAAGAGTCCGGCGAGATCAAGACAAACTCTTATTATGCCGGAGGTTAGCCGGAAACGCAACTTGGCCACCATGCTCACGGCCCGAGGTTGCCAGCGTCCAACTTTCGGGGCCGAAGACACCTATAGCGCGACCAGGGAGTCAAATGCATAAACTGACCGTCATGCCGATGATACTTATCGCTGCATTTGCCGCATGCGCGGCGAACTGGGCATTGGCACAAACACCCACGGCTCTGCGCGAAGTGCGCGGCCAGACCATCATTTCGAACGAACTGCCGAAGGCCGAGCTGACCTTTGCCAAGGATTTCCGCTACGTCGGTGGGCAGGATGTCAATCTCTACGGAATGGCGGACGCCGAGCAGCATATCTTCGTCGTCGCCGGCGCCAGCGGCGTGGTCGACCGTTTCTACTGGGTGCAGTTCGAGCACCGCCTTCCGAAGGACAAGCACACCTACAACTATCAGGGACGGACCACCGACATCGGCGGCTTCAATTTTATTTATGACGTGAAGACCTGGCCCGACTACGCCGCGAATAACGCCGATGACCCCGCGTCTGACGGAGCTGCCATTGAGCGGCTGCTGGCGGAGCACAATCTTGTGTTTCCCAGGCGCGCCGCGCGCGTGCGTATGTTTCACCTGCCCACGTTCGACCGCCGCACGGAACTCATGATCATTTACGGCGAAGCGCTGCCGGAAAGTTCTGATGTCCCGGTCCGTGCCGGCGGGGTTGTGCTAGACGAGGAAGCACCTGCGGCCGCGCACATGTTCCTGGAGCATGCGCGCAGAGACCTTACCATTCTGAGAAGGTGATCCGGCCTACTTGAGGATCACTACGACTTGTCATCCTGAGCGGCGGTTTGCCGCGAAGGATCTATGTAAACTGCCATCGGCACCAATGCTGCCAGCAAGTTGCAGAGATCCTTCGCTTCGCTCAGGATGACAAGCTACGTACAGGCCCGGATTCGGCAGGCACGGCAGCCTGTGATTTACGCGACCGCCTTTCTCTTTGGGGCCGTGGCCTGCCCCTTTGCACCCGGCTTCGCGAGGAACTTCAGCAGAGCGTCGTTGACTTCCTCGGCGTGTGTCCAGGCGATGTTGTGCGGGCCGTCTTTGATCACGACCAACTCGGCGCCCTTGACCAGCTTGGCGGTGCGCTGACCTGCGGCCGCGAACGGAACGATGCGGTCGGAATCGCCGTGAATGACGAGCGTGGGAACGTCGATCTTCGCCAAGTCTCTCCGGAAGTCTTCATGCCAGGTGGGCACGCAGGCCAGGCTCGCCGTGGCGGACGCGATGGCGGCCGTGTTCCAGCTGGCCTGGATCGCCTGCTCGCTGACGCGTTTCCCCAGGTGAACGTCGGTGTTGTAGAAATTCTTGAAAAACTCGGTGAAGAACGAGTAGCGGTCGGCGGCGACGGCTTTCTCAATCCCCGCGAACACGCTGCCATCGACGCCTTCGGGATTGTCGGCGGTTTTCAGCAGGTACGGAGGAATACCGCCGATGATGACAGCCTTGCTCACGTCCTTCGAGCCATATTTTCCGATATAGCGCGCGACCTCGCCGCCACCCATCGAAAAGCCGACGAGTGTGAAATCCTTGAGCCTGAGATGAGTCACGAGCTTGCGGAGATCCTCGGCGAACGTGTCGTAGTTATAGCCAGTCGTGGGCTGGCTGGACTTCCCAAATCCGCGGCGATCATAGGCGACCACGCGATGGCCCGCGGCGAGAAGCGCCGGGACTTGCTTTTCCCACGATGCGCTGCTGAGGGGATAGCCGTGAATCAGGACAACGGGCTGACCCGAGCCGTGATCCTCGTAGTGGAGATGGATGGAAGTGGAATTTTCTTTTCCGACGTCAACGTAGGACATGGAGTGCCTCCTTAATTTCGGCGAAGGAAGGTTGGTTGCAGGAATCAAATCTAGCCTGCTCTCGGATGGATGCTGCGTCCAGAGGTAAGGATACGCCTGTTCCTGCTAGACTCAAACGTTTGGAGGTGTGGCTTTGCAGGCGGCATACATTCTTTCGGCGGCGCGGACGCCGATCGGCAAGTTCGGAGGGACGCTCGCGGCTTTGTCCGCGGCCGACATGGGCGTGGTGGCGGCGAAAGCGGCCATGGAGCGGGCCGGGGTTCGCCCTGAGCAGGTCGAAGAGACCATTTTCGGAAATGCGCGGCAGGCCGGGGGAGGGCCTAATCCGGCGCGGCAGATCTCCGTGCGCAGCGGCGTGCCCCAGGAAGTTCCCGCGTTCACAGTCAACAAGGCGTGTGCCTCGGGGATGAAGGCCATTGCGCTGGCCTATCAGGCGATCACTCTCGGCGAAGCGAGTTGCATCCTGGCGGGTGGGACTGAATCCATGTCGCGGCTGCCCTACTATCTCGATGGTGCACGCTGGGGATACCGGCTGGGACATCAGGAACTGGTCGACGGCATGTATCGCGACGGATTTTTCTGTCCGCTGGCGAAAATGGTGATGGGAGAGACGGCGGAGATCTTGGCCGAACAGTACAAGATTTCCCGCGAGGAGCAGGATGAATTTGCGCTGACGTCGCAGACTCGCGCGGCGAGAGCAATCGCGGCGGGAAGATTCGAAGCCGAACTGGTGCCGGTGATCATCGAAGGGAAAAAAGGCCCGACAACGTTCAGCCGCGACGAGCATCCGTTTCCCGATGCGAGCCTGGAGAAGCTGGGGAAACTTCCTCCGGTGTTCTCGAAGACCGGAGGTATAACGGCGGGAAATTCCTCAGGAATCACCGACGGAGCCGCGGCCGTGGTGGTCGCCAGCGAATATTTTGTGAAGCAGAACAATCTGAAGCCGCTGGCGCGCATTGCCGCGGTTGCATCGGCGGGCGTGGATCCGCGCACGATGGGGATTGGGCCGGTCCCAGCGCTCAAGAAGCTCGAAGAGAAGTACAATCTGCGTCTGCACGACTTCGGGCTGGTCGAGTTGAACGAAGCTTTCGCCGCGCAGGTGCTGGCTTGCGACCGGGTCCTGAACTTCAATCGCGAGCGGCTCAATGTGAATGGAGGAGCGATCGCGCTGGGACATCCGATCGGCTGCACCGGGACGCGCATCACGGTCACGCTGCTGCACGAGATGCTGAAGCGCAACACCAAGCGAGGCGTGGCGACGCTGTGCGTGAGCGGCGGGATGGGCATGGCGCTGGCGCTGGAAAGCGTCATTTGATGTGGCGTAATCGGGGCTAAAGCCCCTATTTTTGGGCATCCTTTCGCGGCCCTGAAGGGCCGCTCTTCCACGGCGGTCGATGATCTTCGTCCCGACCGCCCATGAGCACCTTGGTCCACTGAGCGCCGCAATGCCATAAGCAGCCATGACCGACACCGATCCGCGATTTCGTTTGGCTTCGGAAGCTGATGCCGATGTGCTGCTCGATTTCATGTTGGCGTATTACGCCTTCGACGGGCACGGCTTCGATCGGGACAAAGCACGCGGCGCTCTGACTGCCCTGCTGCGCGATGCCAGTCTGGGCCGCGCCTGGCTGATTCTGGACGGCGATGCGCCCGTGGGCTACGTTGTTCTGTGCTATGGCTATAGTCTGGAGTGGCTGGGGCGTGACGCTTTCGTGGATGAGTTCTATCTGCGCGAGGAGTATCGCGGCCGCGGCTGGGGACGAAAAACGATGGCGTTTGTAGAACAAGCCGCCCGCGAAGCGGGCATTCGCACCCTGCATTTGGAGGTCGTGCAACAAAATGCCGCGGCTCTCCAGTTGTATCGCAAGCTGGGATTTCGCGAACATCGGAGTACGTTCTTGTCGAAGTGGATTGCCCGGGATTGTTCCAAGCCTGCGGGCAGGAGCGGACATTAAGGCAATGAGAGTAAAATCGCCTCGGCAGAGCTACCGAAGCGGTGGGTGGTAGGGCTACACCGTGGTAGGGCTACACCAAGGAGGGTTTCATGATCCGGCTGACGATGAGGGTATCGTGCACAGTTACATTGTTGCTGCTTGCCAGTTTCGCTCTGGCGCAGGCCGAATTCTCCGCCGAGATCGTGGATCTGCAGAGATCCGGCAGCGAGAGTCAAGCCAAGATCTACTTCGCCAAGGACAAGGTTCGCATGGAACCCACGGCCAACGGCAAGAGCCGGGGCGGAGCGGTCATCATGAACCTGACTACCCAGACCTCGACCGTTCTCATGGACCAGCAGCACATGTACATGGAAATGCCGGTTCAGATGCAGCAGGGCCAACAAAAGATTGCCTACAACTTCTTTCGCACCGGCGATGCAGAGAACGCCTGCTCCGATTGGGCCCAGCTGCCACGTAACAAGGGCGGATCCTGCCACAAGGTCGGCAGCGACACGGTGAATGGACGCAGCACGGTCAAGTATGAGGCGACCAACGCGAACGGCGACACGGGAATATTCTGGATCGATCCCAAGCTGCGCTTCCCTGTGAAATGGCAGGGTAAGAACGGCTCAGGGGAGCTGCGCAACATCCAGGAAGGGTCCCAGCCGGGGAGCCTGTTCGAGGTGCCCGCGGGTTACACCAAGTTCGACATGGGCAGCATGATGCAGCAGCGTCCGCAGTAGCATCATCTTCGCTCGCATCTTCAGTCTTACAGTTCGCTGCGCATCCAACGCGATTCACGCTGCTTTCGTTGCGTCCGAAAAGTGCCGTCTTTATACTCAGTTCAGTGAATTTCGCTGCAGCCTGACTTCCGAGGCTGCGGAGCCTCAAATGTCCCTTTCCGCGGTAATTGTCGACGATGAGCAGTTGGCCCGCGACGAGCTCGCCTACCTGCTGAAAAATGCCGACGACGTGAACGTCGTGGCACAGGGCAAGAACGGTCTGGACGCCGTCAACCTGATCAAGGAACACAATCCCGACATGGTGTTTCTGGATGTGCAGATGCCCGGGCTGGACGGTTTTGGAGTCATCAAGAAGCTTCTGGACAAGAAAATCCCGCTGCCCAAGATCGTCTTTGCCACCGCGTTCGACCAGTATGCGGTGAAGGCGTTTGAAGTGAATGCGGTCGATTATCTGCTGAAACCGTTCGACAAGAAACGGGTGGCGCAGGCCGTTCAAAAGGCCCGGGCCAAGCAGGAAGCGGACGCATTACCGGCGGAGAAGATCGAATCGCTGGTTCGCATGCTGGAATCGCAGAAACAACCGGCAACGAAGATTCTGCTCAAAGCCCTTGGGCGAATGTTCCTGGTCGACCAGAAGGACATCTGTTACGCCTGGATCGAAGAAGGTGTGATCACCGTGGTGACCAGCGGCGCAGCCGGCCTGGAAGGACAATCCAACTGCCGCACCCTGGAAGAGCTGCTGGCAACGCTGGATGCTAACCTTTTCTGGCGTGCGCACCGCTCTTACCTGGTTAACATTAACCGCATCCGCGAGGTCGTCCCCTGGTTCAAAAGCTCCTACCAACTGCGGATGGACGATAAGAAACAGACCGAAATTCCCGTCAGTCGCGCTCAGACTAAACGCTTGCGGGAATTGTTTCGGCTCTGAGAACTTCTTTCCGGTTGACCGTCGCGTCTGCTGCGCTCGTCTCTGCGGCTTGTAGTTCACAGCTTGGATTCTTGCTATCTCTGCAGGGTGAGTCGGGAGTCGGATCGTCGCCGCACGATCGCGGCTTCGCTGCGCGGTCTGCTCTCTCCACGGTCGCGATCAGGTCGTCAATCAGTGTCCCGGTGTACATCCTGAATTTCACTTCCAGTACTGGCGTTATCCAGAGAGCTCTTCGAGCAGCTCTTTTTAGAAAACTCCGGAGGACGGCGAGAGAGAAAGAAACCGTCCTCCGGGTACCAGGGGGAAGCTCAGATCGCTAATGCCTCCAGTGCCGAACGATTCCGGATCACCAGCGTGGGCCCTTCGAGTCGGATGAGCTGTTTTCGCTTAAGATCACTCAGGAGCCGGGTTACGGTCTCCCGGGAGGAGCCGATGCGATGGGCCATTTCCTCATGGGTCATGGAAGACAGAATGCGAATCTCGACCGTTTCCCGGTCGGGCGGGGAAGACTGGGACAATAACAGCCGAGCCAGCTTGCCCGCGGAGGACCGAGTTAGTACGAGATCGTGAATGTCACGATAGGCCGACTGGAAGTCCCGGCTCAGGCTTAACGCCGTCTGCAGGCCAACCTCGGGATGCGACTGCAGCAGCTCCAACAGATGCTTGCGGTCCACGAAGTTCAACTGGCAGGGAGTCGACGTCTCTGCAGTAACTTCGTAGCCCACGCCGGAAACGGCGGCGCTCAGGCCCAGCGTCTCTCCAGCCTCCACGGTTTTGAGAATCAGAACCTTGCCTTCTCGCGAAGTGGTGGAAAGATCGACCCGGCCCGAGCAAAGGATAAACATGCCGCGGGGACTCTGACCCTCCACAAACAGAATGGTCCCGGCCGGCAGCGCGCTTTTGTGGCTGACCTGGTTCAAAGCGCGCAGAACAGGTGGTGAAAAGCCGCAGTAGAACCCGGCCTGGGTGCGCCTGCATTCGCTGCAGTTCTCAATGGTTTCGAGTTCGCGTGGAACTGTCACATCCGCCTCCAGACGGGAGTCCGGCTTCAGCTTGGAGCTCGCACCAGGGGCCGCTCCGCTTCCACCCAAATGTTGGGAAGAGGCCAGCAAAGCGCGGGCTTGAGCACGGGTATCGCTGTGCGAGCTGCGGGAAGCGGCAATCAGTTCCCAGGCTGCGCCTGTGTCTTGCCGCTGTTCCCACTCGACGCGGCAGGCAAGAAGATAAAAGGGGTCGATCGGTCCCTCCTGCGTCGCGGGCTCATTCGGCAGAGCAAGACTTGCATCGATTGTCGAACTGCAATGCGGGTCCTCGCGCACAAGCTCCGAGCTTCTTTCGAGTGGTTGTCCAGAGTGGTTTGTAGGAGGGCGGCGCAGCCACGGTCTCGGCTCAGTCCCTGGTTTAAGGAGTCCCCGGCCCGGGATGGACCGGATTCCATGACACTTGTTTCCTGCCAACAACATTTCTCGACCTCCGCGAGACCGGCCACCCAGACCGGAGACTTCACTTGGGGAAGGGCTGAGTCGTCTCTGCGAAACGGTCGACGACGAGGCTGCTTGCCGCGGCCAGAGGCAGAGGCCCGTGCAAGAGCAAGTGGCGAGCCACAACCAACAATCGCTCCGAGATTGTCGGAACTTCCCTGTTTGAAACAAGTTCCGAAACAGAAAAGCCCGGTCACAATTCCGGAAACCTGCCGGAAAATCGGCAGCTGCCGATTAGCAGTCGGTGGACTCACGAAATTGTCCAGCGGAGATGGAATTAGCTTGATTGCGGATCGGTGTAGTCCCGACGGGTGATCTTCAGCCGCTGCATCTTCGACTGGAGGGTGGTCCGCTTCAGTCCCAGACGATGCGCGGCGCCGTCGGGTCCAGACAGCACGCCTTTGGTTTCGCGCAGGATGCGAATAATGTGGGCGCGCTCGGCGCTATTCAGAGTGTGATCTGATTGCTCTGCCGTGCCGCCGCCCTGCGCACTCAGCTCTGCTAAAGGAACGCGGAGAGCGCGCCCCTCGCTCATGATCACGGACCGTTCCATGAGATTTTCGAGTTCGCGAACGTTGCCCGGCCACGACCACTCCGTCAGAGCCCGGATGGTTTCGTTTGGAATCGTTTCGATGTGCCGATCCATGCGGCTGGCAAACTTGCGCACGAAGTGGCGGACCAGCATGGGGATGTCCTCTCGCCTTTCCCGCAGGGGCGGCAACTGAATGGGAAACACGTTCAGACGGTAAAAGAGGTCGCTGCGGAACTGGCGCTCGCCGACACTCCGGGCCAGATCGCGATTGGTGGCTGCGACCAGGCGCAGATTCACCTTGATCGTTCGCGTGCTCCCTAGGCGCTCGAACTCCTGATCTTGAAGGACGCGCAGAAGCTTGGGCTGCAATTCGAGCGGAATCTCTCCGACCTCATCAAGAAAAAGCGTCCCGCCGTTGGCCAGCTCCATACGTCCAATTTTCTGACTGATGGCACCGGTGAACGCGCCTTTCTCGTGCCCGAACAATTCGCTCTCCAGCAGGCCAGTCGGAATCGCAGCACAGTTCACCTTGATGAAGGGGCGGTCATGGCGGCGGCTCAGGCGATGGATGGCGCGAGCGATGAGCTCTTTTCCCGTGCCCGTTTCCCCGAGGATCAAGACCGTCGCGTCGCTGGGGGCTACGGTCAGCACCTGGTCGAGCACGCGTTTCAGCGTGAAGCTCTCGCCGATCATTTCCGGGAACAGCCCTGACAGAGGAGGCTCGCCCTCAAGATACTTCTTCTCCTCCGCGAGCTGCCGTTTAAGGGCCTCAAGTTCCTCCATCGCTCGGTGGTTGTCCAGTGCCATGGCCAACTGGACGGCCACCTGGTTCAGCAAGGTCAGGTCGTCCGGCTGGAATGCGTCTTTGCGAGTGCTCCCCAGAACAAAAACTCCGAGCGGACCCTTCGGGCGCAGCATGGGCACGCAGCATAACGATTGAATTCCTTCGGCCAGATACTGCCTGGCAATTTCGGCATCGAAGTCTCTGAGCTGTTCCTTCGAGAAGATCAACGGCGCGCCTTCCTCGAGAGACCGTCCGCTCGGACTGTTCTGTGGACTGACCTCCGTAGACGACGCCAGCCCCTTCCGCAAGGGAAAATCCTCAGCCTGCCGGACCAGCAGTCCGCTCGTGGAGTCGCGCAATACAAAGCCGGCGTATTCCTGGCGCAGGACGCGGCGAATGCGCGCCGAAATCGTGGGGAAAACCTGCTGCACGTCCCAGTTCGACGAAAGGATGTTGCCGACCTCCAGCAGCATCTGCAGCCGGCCCACTTCTTTCTGCAGATTGGAACTGGCCTCCTGCAGGGACTGTTCCAGATTTTTTTGTGTCGTAATTTCGACCACGACCGCGGCGATTCGCGTCACTGTCCCCGCAGTATCCTTGATCGGAAACAGATGTGCGACCCAATGCCCGACGTCGGTTCTGGCGCGAAGGGCTCCCGACGCTTCCGTGTTCAGCACCGCTTCGCCCGTGGAGATCACACGCTGCAAATCGGCCTCCATCATGGAGGCAAAATTTCCCAAGACCTCGTGTACCGTTTTGCCGATGTGATCCTTGGCGGGCATACCGTTCATGCGCGCCAGAGCATCGTTGATCGCCAGGTAGCGAAACTGCGTGTCTAAAATGCAAAGGCCGACCGCCGCGGAAGTGAAATAAGCCGCGAGCAATTTCTCCGGATCGGTCAGAGCTTCCGGGTGAGCAAACGCGATCAGATTATTGCGGGGATCACTCGCCATAGCGGCAACCCCCATCCAGCGGGACTGCGGTGGTTGCTTCGATTAGAGGGAGGAAATTAAGCGGCGGGAAAACCAACGGCTCAGGCGTGTGAAGAAGATCTCCGCATGAGGTCTGCGCCAGACCGAGAGGACAATCACGACTCCGGCCACGGAGACAGACCGCATCGGCCACACTCACAAGCCAGCGCGGCCGCCCAGAAATCGAGCGCGGCACAATCGAGGGGTGCACAGTCACGACTCTCCCGCTGCCGCCTCCCCCTCAAAGGCAGCTCAGGCACATGAAAAGATTATAGGCCCGTGTCAAGTCGAAAGCACGGCTTCCCTCCTTGTTACGATTTCAGTACAAGTTGTCCAGTCTTCAAGGGCCAGTCCCTGTAACCTGGCGACTATAATCCGGGGATGGCACGTGGATGGGAAAGCAAATCGGTGGGGGCACAGCAGGCAGAGGCCGCCGAGAAGCGACCCAAGACCGATCCTCCACTGACAGCCGAGCAGGCAGTGCGCCGGAGGGAAGAAGATGGGCTTCATCTCGCGCGGAAGAGAGTGTTACAGCAACTGCAGTCGAATCTGAATCCGCGGCACCGCAAGCTGCTCGAAGAGGAACTGGCTGCGCTGGATTCGAAGCTACGGCAATTTAAGGCACCCTCAGCGTGACGGCATTCAAGGTCTGGCGGCTACCGGCCTCACGTATAATGAGTCCTTTATGACAGCTCACGTCTACGTTTCTCTCAAGAAGAGCGTTATCGATCCCCAGGGAAAAACCATCCAGGGCGCACTCCAAAAGATGGGCTACAAAGGCCTGGAGAGCGTGCGGCAGGGAAAATACTTTGAGATCGCGCTCGACCAGGAACTCTCCCGCGAAGAGGCCCACGCGGAAGTCGAGCGGATGGCCCGTGAGGTGCTGACCAATCCCGTGATTGAGGAGTTCCGTTTTTCCCTGGCCGAGTAATCGCGGCAAGTTAGGAACCGGTCGCCCTGAGGTTTCTCCATGTGCGGCATTGTCGGCTACGTTGGCAAGAAAAGTGTTGTTCCTATCATCGTTGAAGGCCTGAGACGCCTCGAATATCGCGGCTACGATTCGGCAGGAATTGCGGTTGGCGGCAACGGGGACGGGTTGCAGGTCCGGCGCGCCGAAGGCAAGCTGCGCAACCTGGAGGAAGCCATTCGCCAGAAGCCGCTGGATGGCACCTACGGCATCGGGCACACGCGCTGGGCCACTCACGGACGTCCTACCGAAGAAAACGCACACCCTCACCGCGACTGCACCGGCAAGATCGTGGTCGTGCACAACGGCATCGTGGAGAACTACCTGAGCCTCAAGAAAAAGCTGATCGAGGAAGGTCACAAGTTCACCACCGAAACCGACACGGAGATCATTGCTCACCTGGTCGAGAAGTACGCGGCGAGCTCCGGCAACGGAAAACACGTTCCCTTGGAAGACGCAGTGCGGCAGGCGATCAAGCAGCTCAGCGGAGTGTTTGCCTTGGCGGTGATCTCGACCGATGATCCCAACAAGATTGTTGCCGCCCGCAATGGGCCGCCTGCGGTGATCGGTCTGGGCAACGACGAATATTTCGTGGCCTCCGACGTGCCGGCCATCCTCTATCACACGCGCGACATTTTCTTTCTGGCCGATGGCGACATGGCCGTGGTCACACCCGATGGCGTGCAGCTCTCCGACTTTGACGGGCGGCCGATTCAGCGCCCGGTGACGCATGTGACCTGGGATCCGATCATGGCGGAAAAGGGCGGCTTCAAGCACTTCATGCTCAAGGAAATCTATGAGCAGCCGCGCGCCGTCCGCGACACCGCGCTGGGTCGTGTCTCGCAGGACACGGGACACATTTTTCTCGACGAAGTGGAAATCAGCGAGAAGGAATTCCGCGCTGCGACGAAAATGAATGTCATCGCCTGCGGAACCAGCTGGCACGCTGGCTTGGCGGGAAAGTTCATGATCGAAACGCTGGCCCGCGTGCCCGTGGAAGTCGATTATGCCAGTGAGTGGCGCTACCGTAATCCCATCGTGGAGCCGGACACGATCACGTTGGTGGTTTCGCAGTCGGGTGAAACCGCCGACACCATCGCGGCGCAGCGGGAAGCCAAGTCGCGGGGGTCAAAGACTCTGGCCATCTGCAATGTCGTAGGTTCCATGATCGCACGCGAAGCGGCAGGAACGATTTACACGCACGCCGGGCCGGAGATCGGAGTGGCTTCGACCAAAGCGTTTACCGCGCAACTCACCGCGTTATACATCTTTGCCATGTACCTGGCGCAGGTGCGGGGCGTCATGACTGCCGAGCAGGCGCGCGCTGCGATGCTCGAATTGACCCGCATCCCGGGAAAACTGGAAACCATTCTTACTCATGACGAAGCCTGCGACGAACTGGCCAAGCGATACCAAAAGGTGCATGACTTTCTTTTTCTCGGTCGCGGCATTCACTATCCCATTGCCCTCGAGGGCGCGCTCAAGCTGAAGGAGATTTCCTACATCCACGCGGAAGGATATCCGGCCGGCGAGATGAAGCACGGGCCCAACGCGCTGATTGATGAGAACCTTCCCGTCGTGATCATCGCGACCCGGGACCCGAATAATCCCGACGCCGCGCTCCGCTATGAAAAGACTATGTCGAATCTGAAAGAGGTAAAGGCGCGCTCGGGAGTGGTAATCGCGCTGGCGACCGAAGGCGACGAAGAAATTAAAGAGGCCGCCGACCACGTGCTGTACATTCCGCCGGCGCCCGAGGAGCTGTCGCCGATCCTGGAAATCGTTCCCCTGCAACTGTTGGCCTATCACATCGCCGTCCGTCGCGGATGCGATGTGGATCAGCCGAGGAACCTGGCGAAGTCGGTGACCGTAGAGTGAGTCGATGGTTGAGCCGCACCCTGCTTGCAATTCCATTTGCCATCGCGTCGGTGCTGCAGATTCTCGTCCTAATTGCTCGTCCACTCGGATGGAAGAGCCAGCATATCGCCGGTTACGCGCTCTTGTTCGGAACACCCTGGGCGTGGCTGCTGGATCGAGGGTGGTTCGATGTTCACAACCGATTGGCCGAGGAGGTTCTGGCCTATACTCTGGTCTTGTGGGGTCCCGGCTCTCCTCTACTCGCTCTGTCTCTGGGTGCTGTTGAGGGCCTTCAGCCCACGGCGCTAGTTACTTCGCGACTTCGACATCGGTGTGCCGAAAATCGTTCCCCTTGCAGAGGAGCGGTTCGTCCATTTCTTTAGCGAGAGCATAGGCAAAGCAATCACCAAGATTGAGCTTTGCCTTGTGTCGTCCCTTGCCGAAGTCACGGTACGCTTGGCGCGCGATTTCCGCTTGTCGACGCGTAATCGATTCCACTTGGATCCGAGCCTTTTGAACCAACTCATCGAATCTATGGCTTAACACTGGATCGCGGTTGCAATCAGCTATTACGCCGGTCTCAACGTACGTGACCGCAGACATCCGGCGGACCGGCGCTACCTTCAGGGCTTCGGCAAACTGCTCCGCCTCCGGCTCCTCTCGCAAGATCGCAATCATCGCGGATGAGTCGACGATCACTTCGGCAGTCCTTTCTCGTCGTAGAGCAGTTCATCGATATCCATCGACTTGTAGGGCTCTTTCCAGCGTTTCCCGCAATCTTTGGCGATTTCCATGATTTGTTCTGCCATGTCTTTCTTGGGCTTTCCGCGCACACGCTCCAGCCGTTCACGAATGGCCTCGCTCACCGCGGCTGTCATGCTTTCCCCTGTGAGCCGGGATAGTTCCCGTGCTAATCGGTGGGTCTCTTCATCTTTAATGTTCAAGCTCATTTGCTGTCTACCTCTCTACCATGTTGTTCTACCATTCTACCATGCAGAACCAGACCCTCGCTATGGCCCCCAGCAATGTCGCAATTGCCGCGCCCCAGACTACAAACGTGGCATCCACCACCCATCTCGGCGCCACCCCTACGCGCCGCAGCAGAAACGGCAGGAAATTCCAGGTCGTGATGTGTACGTAATCCCACTGGTCTTGGGTCATCGCTACGGTGTTCAGACCCCAGGCGTCCATTTTGCTGAGAGCGAATGCCGCAATGTTCTTGAAGCGCAGTGCGATCACAAACGTAGGATGGCCGAACGTCTCCATCTGGTAGATTTCCAGCGGCATCCAGAAGGCCAGCGAGGCGATCTGAATCACAAGACTCGCCGCAACCAGAAACACAGCCAAGCACGTGACCGTTCGGCCCAAGTCTTCGCGACAGTGCATGAGTAACGGCACCGCCAGCAGCGCCACGAATTCAGCCGCCGTCGAAACATATCGGTCGCCCCAAGCAAAGTCGCCCGCCCAATAGGCGTATCGCGCGTAGAAACTGATGTAGCCGAGCAAAAGCAGAATGGCGGCCAGGGAGTAGGCCCGCACTTCCGGGGTCAGCCGCTTCCACAGCAGCACAACGAGCAGGAGAGTGAGCACAAGCAGGGGATCGAAAAGAAAAATCGATTTCTCCGACTTGAGCAGTGCGCCGAAGAAACCGCGGTAAAACGGCGTGCTCCATGGAAAATTTGACGGCAGACTTGGATTCTGAAGCCGCATTTCCTCCGCCCAGAGCGAGACGTAAGTGTTGGTGAACGATCCAAAGCGGTAAAACTGGTAAACACGATCGGCGGCCAGAAAGACGAAATAGACGGGAAACGCAACCTTGGCATAGGCGAGCGCGCGCCGCCACAGCGCCGCATCGTGCACTCGTTCGAACCATATCAGCGCCAGCAGAAAGACTCCGGCTGCAATCAGGTCCAGTCCGGTGGTCAGGCGCGTCAGCAGGTTGAGACCGAGTGCGCCCGAGCCGATCGCCAGCGCCGGCCACTTGCCGGTGCGCAACCACTCGCACTGGAAAGAGAATCCCGTGAGCGTGAGCAACATGATGTAGTTGTTCTCCATCATGTTTTGGGTGTAGTGCAGGTGGGTGGTGCAGAACAGAAGGGCCAGAACGCCTGCAACCGATTCCTTCACATTGAATCCCAACTGGCGCAGAAAGCGGAATGCAATCGCTGCGGTCAGCATGTTCACAAGAATGCTTGTCAGGTAGCTGACCACGATGCTGCGGATGGAAGGATCATCCTCATACTCACAGAAAACGTTGCAATGTGAAACCCACGTGCCGATCAAGTCCGCAGGAAGCATCAGCAGCGATTGTCCGATGCCATACCAGCTGTAAAGCTGGCCGCCGCGGCCATGCAGGCCAAATTCGGGATACTCGTTGGGAAACACCTGCGGCTCAGACGTCCACAACCAGTGTGTAGTCTGGAGCCGGTGCGCCGTGTCGGCGCTTCCCAGCTCGCCGGATTGAACGACCAAGCCGAGCAGACCGGCCGTCAGACACAGAAGGAATACAGGGTCCCGCAGCCACCGCCTAGAGCCTGAGATCATCGTTGGGATGGTAATACAAGCTCGCCTAGAAGCTCCGCTACGTACCGGCTTCGGCCCGACTGGAACCTCCCAATGTGGTGCACCCTCTATACTTGCCAGAACATCTAAAGCTTGACAGTAAATCACTCAAGTCTTAGCATAGTGCCGAGCGCAATCATAACTTTACTGATTCCAAAGCACTTATCGGTCTTAGGAGGACCACGTTATGGGGAAGATTATCGGAATTGACTTGGGAACCACCAATTCCTGCGTGGCAGTGATGGAGGGTGGAGAGCCCAAGGTCATCGCCAATGAAGAAGGAGGGCGAACCACGCCTTCCGTCGTCGGCTTCACCAAAACCGGCGAGAGGCTGGTGGGGCAGGTGGCCAAGCGGCAAGCCATCACCAATCCTGAGAACACCGTGTATTCAATCAAGCGGTTCATGGGGCGCCGCTTCGACGAAGTCACAGAAGAAATGAAGATGGTGCCGTTCAAGGTGGTGAAGTCGGGCGACCACGTTGCGGTGATGGCGCAGGGCAAGGAATATACGCCGCCGCAGATTTCGGCGCTGATTCTGCAGAAGCTGAAGAAAGCCGCCGAAGATTATCTCGGCGAGAAAGTGACCGAGGCGGTGATCACGGTGCCCGCGTACTTCAACGACGCGCAGCGGCAGGCCACGAAAGATGCCGGCCAGATTGCCGGCCTCGAAGTGAAGCGCATCATCAACGAACCGACGGCTGCGGCACTCGCGTACGGCCTCGACAAAGGCAAGGACGAGACCATCGCCGTCTACGACTTCGGCGGCGGCACTTTCGACATTTCCATTCTGGAAGTGGGCGAGGGCGTGATCGAAGTCAAGGCCACCAATGGCGACACCCA
>CAYOUY010000071.1:0-3342 GCA_964407245.1 uncultured Acidobacteriaceae bacterium | reverse complement strand
CGCCAATTCCGACTGGCCGAAGGTCTCTACCCGCTCCTTGAAAGTGCCAATGATCGTGAAAGGCAGCCCCATAATCTTGATGGTCTGCCCGATCGCCGCATCCTGGCTCCCAAACATGTGCTGAGCCAGATGCTGGGTGAGGTTGGCCACTTTGGAGTGAGACTGCGAGTCGGCCTCATCGAAAAACCGACCGGCCAACACATCCAGGTTGCGGATGTTTTCATATTGCGGGCCGACGCCCAGAATGCGTAGGTCCTGTTCCCGTCCATTGCCGATGGGAATGCGGGCGTGGAGTTGCACCATCGGCGAGGCCGCGACCACACCCGGCACCTGCTGCTCAGCGGCCTGCATGTCGGCTACGGTCAAACTGTCCTGAGCGGTGCGGTGCACCGCACCCTCCCCCTCATGAAAGGCGTAGATCATGTTGGCGCCGATGCCCTGGATCTGGTTCAGGACATACTGTTTGCCGGTGAGGCCGACGGTTACCACCAGAATCAGGGAAGCAGTGCCAATGACGATTCCCAGGGCCGTGAGGGCAAAACGGATCTTATTTAGTCGGAAGGTGTCCAAGGCCACGGCCACAATCTCAGACAGCACCAGACCTTTATGCGGAGATGGGGCAGCCGGCATAGTGCTCATGGGATTGTCCGCTTCCTGTACGCGTCTCGCCGCAGCGTGGCGGTGGCTTCGCGGATGTGCTCGCCGTTCGCGGGACGATCTTATGCGTGATCCCACGAGGCAGCACCTTGCCACGATTCTAGCAGGGCGGCTGCGGGTCATATACACTGGCCGTCTGCGAAAGTTGGTCGCAGCAGTGGCCATTCTCTGCGTTGCTCCCTGTTAGCGGGTCTCGCGCAGCCGCCCGGTGCCGCCTACCAAAAGTATCGGTCGATACCTTCGTCCAATAGATTCGTCCGCACTTTTTTGGCTTAATCGAACTGCGCATTGCGATTCCGCAGCGATTGCCTGCGATCTGAAGATTTTCTCGATGAGGACGCCGTGAGCACACAGAAACCGTCTGCCAATCCGAACTGCGCAGAGTTGATGACGCTGGCAGAGCGTGAACTAGCAGCGTTCGTAGGTGCGGTGACAGAGCTCTGCGGTCCACAGCGGGCCGGGCTGGCGGCAGACGTTTGGCTGCACGAGCTCGAGTCGCTGGCCGCCCTGCCCGCACCGACGAGCCGCGATTGGCGGCGTGTCACAGTTGCAGCTCTGGCTCGATTAGCCAGCCGACTGACTATTGCAAGGCCCTCCGCAACGCCGCTGGCCGCGTCGCCGGATAATAGCTTATCGCCGCAGCATCGTTTCATTGTTTCACCTGCACATTTCTGGATTCTTCGCTTCGACGATACCAATTCAACCCGCAACAACTGCCTCAAAAGGAACACAGGCTGACAAGTCGTCAGGAGGACTTATGGCAACGATGAGAGTAGTGGCGCCAGCGCTGGCGCCCATGAAGGTGGCGCAGATTTCAAAACCGGGTGGGAACTTCGAGATCGTTGAGCGCGAAATTCCTCAGCCGGGCGCGGGGCAGGTGCGCATCAAAGTGCAGGCTTGTGGTGTCTGCCACAGCGACGCGCTCACCAAGGAAGGCGCCTGGCCGGGAATTCAGTATCCGCGGGCTCCGGGACACGAGGTCGCCGGCATCATTGATGAACTGGGCGCCGGTGTTTCGGTGTGGAAAAAGGGCCAGCGCGTCGGTGTGGGCTGGCACGGCGGGCAGGACAACACCTGTCGCGAGTGCCGGCGGGGAGATTTTCGCCACTGCCAGAATGTGCAGATTCCTGGCATCAGCTACGACGGCGGATACCAGCAATACATGATCGCTCCGGTGGAAGCGCTGGCGTCCATACCTGAGACTCTCAAAGACGTCGAAGCGGCGCCGCTGCTCTGCGCCGTAATCACCACCTACAACGCGCTGCGGCACAGCGGTGCGCTGCCTGGCGACCTGGTCGCGGTGCAGGGCATCGGCGGTCTGGGCCATCTGGGAATTCAGTTCGCAAACAAGTTTGGCTATAAGGTCGCAGCGATCGGAAGAGGCCCCGAAAACTCTTCGCTCGCAAAGAAACTCGGCGCGAGCGTGTACATCGACAGCAAGGCCACCAACGCGGCCCTGGAATTGCGGAAGCTGGGCGGTGCACGGGTGATCATGGCGACGGCCCCAAGCTCCAAAGCCATGTCTGAGCTGATCGACGGCCTGGGCCCGAACGGCGAGCTGATCGTAATCGGTGCGACCTTCGATCCTATCGAGGTGACGCCTATTCAGCTCATCACCGGAAGCCGGACGATCCAAGGCTGGGTCGCGGGAACGCCGGCCGACTCCGAGGACACGTTGCGCTTCGCCGAACTGAGCGGCGTGCGTCCCATGATCGAGACCTACCCGCTCGAGAAAGCGGGCGAAGCTTACGCGCGCATGCTGAGCGGCAAGGCCGAATTCCGCGTCGTTCTGACGATGTGAGTGGGCAACAATTGCTGCAAAGGAAGGGATGACCGCATGAAGCACCCAACTTCTTACCGCACGATACGGGTGGATGGGCTGTCTATTTTCTACAGAGAGGCCGGGCCGAAGGATGCGCCGATGATCCTGCTCTTGCACGGACTTCCGTCATCGTCGCGGATGTTCGAGCCGCTCTTCGCGCGTCTTTCGGACCGCTGTCACCTTGTTGCGCCCGACTACCCGGGCTTCGGACACAGCGATTGGCCGGAGCCGAAGAAATTCGCGTACACGTTCGATCACATTGCCGAGATCATGAATCACTTCGCCGACGCGCTGACGCTTTCACGCTACACCCTTTACATGCAGGATTACGGTGGCCCCGTGGGCTTTCGCATGGCCCTGGCTAGTCCGGACCGGATCGAGGGTCTCATCGTCCAGAACGCCGTGGCGCACAATGAAGGGCTGGGCGCACCTTGGAAGACGCGGCGGGCCTTTTGGGCCGATCGAGCGGCCAACGAAAGCGCTCTTCGCACAAATCTCCTGTCACTGGCGACCACGCGGGCTCGCCATGTGGGGAACGATCCCAATGTGGAACGCTACGATCCGGATCTCTGGACGGATGAGTTTGCCTTTCTCAACCAGCCCAGCCAGGACGAAATTCAAACTGACCTATTCTACGACTATCGAACCAATGTGAACTCCTACCCGAAATGGCAAGCATGGATGCGCGAAAAGCAACCGCGCCTGCTGGTGGTATGGGGAAAGCATGACCCCTCGTTCGATATTTCCGAGCCGGAAGCATATCTCCGGGATGTGCCGACGGCTGAAGTTCACGTTCTCGATGCCGGTCATTTCGCGCTGGACACCGCCGCTGATGAGATCGCCGGATTGGTTCAAGCCTTTGT
>CAYOUY010000070.1:0-5508 GCA_964407245.1 uncultured Acidobacteriaceae bacterium | reverse complement strand
TCAATGATGATCGCGCCAATGCCGACAAACGGTTGCTCGGGGTATTCGCGTTTCATGTCCCAAGGATTCTAGCGAATCCGGCATCGCCCCGTTTACAGCAAGCGCCGAGCTTTGCTCGGCCGGAACAGCCGGGGGCGGCTGTCCCACACAAACCATCTCCGTGGCTCCGTGACTCCGTGGTTACAATAGAGCCCGATGGCGCTCGAAGAATACAAACGGAAACGGCGGTTTGAGGACACGCCCGAGCCTCCGCCGGAAGTCGCGAGCAAACCGGGGAACCGCTTCGTCGTCCAGATGCACGACGCCACCCGCCTGCATTACGACTTCCGGCTGGAGATGGAAGGCGTGCTGAAGTCGTGGGCAGTACCGAAGGGACCATCGCTCGATCCGGCCGATAAGCGGCTGGCCATGCAGGTCGAGGATCATCCGGTTTCGTATTTCGATTTCGAGGGCAACATTCCCGAGAACAACTACGGCGCGGGCACCGTGGTGGTGTGGGATGTGGGCACGTGGCAACCGCTCTCGCCGGTGCAAAAGGACGGCAAGTATCTGCCGGGGACAGAAAAAGACGCGGCGGCGATGCTGGCCAAGGGCGATCTGAAATTCCGCCTGAACGGGAAGCGGCTCAAGGGAGACTTTGCGCTGGTCAAAATGAAGGGTCGGCGCCCGGGGAGCAAGGGCAACGAGTGGCTGATGATCAAGAAGCACGACCAGTACGTTGTCGAGGGCTATGAGATCGAGGGCTACGACGATTCGGTGCTGACCGGACGCACCCTGGAGGAGATTGCCGGCGATGCCGGATCCCGAGAGTGGAAAAGCAGGCCCACAGGACGAGGAAAACTGAAGGCAGCATGGCTGGCCGATGCCGTGGCGAGAGTAGAGAAGAAAAAAAAACTAAACACGGAGGGCGCAGGGGAACACAGGGAAAATAAGGCAAAGGAAAATGAAACTGCTGCGGTCGAAGCTGGGACTGTAGCGGCTAGATCGGCTAAGTCTTCCGCGATCTCTGTGCCCTCTGTGGTTAAAGATTCGGTCGCGGTCGCGCCAACCCCCGTCAAGCGGCCCATGCCCACGACCATCCATCCCATGCTCGCCGAATCAGTCGATGCGCCGTTTGACGGCGATGACTGGCTGTTTGAGATCAAGTGGGACGGCTACCGGGCCATCACATTCATAGAGAATGGCAAGGCGCGCCTGATGTCGCGCAATCAGAATGACCTGACGCCGCGATATCCCGAGCTGAAAGACCTGCCGCAATTCATCCAGGCGAAGAATGCAATCCTCGACGGCGAAGTGGTCGCGCTCGATGAAGAGGGCCGGGCATCATTCAGCCTGATGCAGCAGCGCACGGGGTTTCGTCCCGGCGGCCGACGCGGCACGGCCAATGCGGATGTGCCGGTGCTTTATTACGCGTTCGACCTGCTTTATCTCGATGGCTACGACTGGCGCCGAGTACCGCTCGAAGAGCGCAAGAGGAGGCTGGCGTCGGTGCTAATTCCCGGCAATGCTCTGCGCTATTCGGATCACTACGAGCGCCAAGGGAAAGCACTGTTCGAGATCGCGCAGAAGAAGGGTTTGGAAGGCATTCTGGCAAAGAAACGCGCGGGCTTCTACGAAGAACGGCGCAGCCGAGAGTGGCTGAAGATCAAAATTCGGCACCGCGTGGAGTGCGTGGTCGGCGGGTACACCGAGCCTGAGGGAAGCCGTGCGCATTTTGGCTCGCTCGTCCTCGGCCTGTATGACAAAGAAAAACGGCTGGTGCATGTCGGGCAGGTCGGCAGCGGATTCGACCAGAAGCTGCTCGATGAAATCTGGCAGGTACTAAAGAAACTGGAGACGAAGAAGAATCCGTTCTTCGGGGAAGTTGAAGCCCTGCGCAAAACATTTTGGGTCAAGCCCGAACTGGTGGCGGAAGTGGAATACGCGGAGTGGACCGGCGGCATCACTTCCGGAAAGCTCGCCAGCACCGGCCCCAAATTGCGCGCTCCGGTTTTTCTGGGCCTGCGCGACGACAAGGATCCGAAGGATTGCTTGCTGGAGGAAGCTGGCGTGCATCCCAGGTCCATGTAGGGACAGCCGCCCCATGACTACGCTGCGGCGCTGGCCAGGCGGCCCTTCATCCATCCTTTGGCGTGCGTGCGCACGAAAGCCAGCCCCAGCATGGCTAGAGTAATTACCAGCAGTCCCACGGAAGCCGCGCCAATCCCTACTCTGCGCTTGGGGAGAATCGAGAATCGTCCGTAGACAAATTCGATGTGCACCCAGTAGACCAGCAGCGACGCCTGGCCGAGCTGAATCAAAGGGCTGAAACGCAAGGGGCCTGGCATCTTGGCAATGACCCAGCGGCACCAAGCGTAGCTCGCGGTCAGGATCACCATCAGCATGCCCAGGCGAATCAGGAAAAATTCGGGGCTGGTGTGCCAGTAATCGTAGACGGGATAAAGATGAAACGGCATTGAATCCAACCATCGGGAGAGTTCAATAAGAATCAGGCCGACGGCACCCAGCGAGAAAAACATCCGCTTCTCACGGGCGCGCGCGGAGGGGCTCATTAAGATGAATCCCACGGCCAGGCCTGCAAACGCAAAAGCGCTCCACGGAAATATCGGGAAGAGCCACGATTGCGGCCTGCCCAGGTTATGCACGCCGTCGATGTAAGACTCCAGCGGCCAGGGCAGCCAACGCGGCTGCCACGTGGTCCAGAGCAGCGGGGCCAGCAGGGAAATTACCAGCGCGGTTGTGACCGCAGTGAGAATTAGCGCCACACGACTCTGGGCAGCGGGCACGAAAGATGTAGGGACAGCCGCCCCCGGCTGTCCGGCCGGGCGAGGCCTGGCTGACCGGGAAAGCACCAACCAGCACACCACCCCCATCAGCATCATCGATAGGCCGATCGTGTTCAGGATGTCCACGCGCAGCAGGTCGCTTTTCGGCGCCCATCCCCAGGCCAGGACGTATTCCTGCACGCGCAGCAGAAATCCGAAGCCGAGAATCTCCGCGCCCCGGCGAATGGTCGTGCGGGCGATCTGCCCAACCGGAAGATTTTTCTGCCGCAGCCTATCCGTAACCAACGCGAATGAGATTCCGGCCAGAAAAAGAAACAATGGAGCAGGAAACGTGCCGCCTAGCTGCGAGTACATGAAAAAACGGCTTAGACGGGCCGGGCCGCCCAGCCACGAATCGTAGCAGTGCGTCTGGAACATCAGCACGCAGGCCAGTCCGCGCATCCAGTCAATGTAGGCGAGGCGGGATGGTCCAGCACCAGATGTGGGCATGAACTGACACAGCGAACGGGCAGGGGCAGTATACGGCAGGAATCAGGCAGACCGAAGGACCCGGTTTCAGCCCCTAATTTCAGGCTTTCACCCCTCGTTTGGCCGAGGCTTCCAGCTTTTCTGCCGTCATCAGTGGCAACGAAACAAATCTTGCCCCTCTGGGTTGTTAAGTTTTTGTAAGCTGTACAACCTTTCCGACAAGTGGTTGATCACACAGCAAATGAGCATATAAGCTACAAGGACTGGCTAATCTCGAATCTCACACGGAGAAAGTATGCAACTCTGGGCGTCGCGGTTGGGGGTAGTGTCGGTTCTTTTCGCGAGTCTCGCTTTTGGGCAACAACCGGACCGGATTACGGAGGCTATCAACAGCAATCAAATGGTGGAGCTGACGGGTAATACGCACAGTCTCGCCAGACCGCAGCTTGATGTAGGCCGCCTGAATGGCCGCGAAGAGATGTATGGAGTCACAATCGCGTTCAAGCCGTCCGCCGAGGCACAGCAGGACCTCGATCTGCTTTTGACCCAACTGCAGGACCGGAACTCGCCCAACTACCACAAGTTTCTGACCGTCGCCCAGTATGCCGACCGCTTCGGCTTGAGCCGGAACGACATCAACAAAGTCACTGCCTGGCTGCTCTCAGAGGGCTTCACCAACGTTTCCGTCGCCAACAATCGCCTCGAAGTATCTTTCGACGGCACGGTGGCGCAGGTGGAGCGAGTATTCGCCACCGAAATGCATTCCTACCTCGTGAATGGAGAACTTCACTTCGCCAACGCGAGCGATCCTTCGGTGCCCGCGGCGCTGGCCGGGGCGGCGCTGTCCATGGGGCATCTGCATAACTTCTCTCCCAAGCCACGGGTGAAGGTTCAGCCTCACTTGACCTCGTACGTCAGCGGGAATCACTACCTCACCCCGCCCGATTTCGCCACGATTTACGACATCAACCCACTCTATTCCGCCGGGATTACCGGTGCCGGTCAGACGATTGCCATCGTTGGCCAAAGCACGGTGAGCACGACCGACCTGAACAATTTCCGGAGCGCGGCAGGCCTTCCTGCAAGTACGGTACAACAGAAGCTGATAGAGGGAACAGGCGCGCGCTGCAGTGGAGACGAAACCGAATCAGATCTGGACTTGGAATGGTCGGGTGGCGTCGCCAAAGACGCCACCATCATCTTTGTGTATGCGGGACTGGGTACCGGAGATACGTGCTCGAGCCGATTCGATAACGTCTGGGATGCGCTGAAATACACCGTTATCAACAACACCGCGCCTTTCATTAGCACCAGCTATGGCGCTTGCGAAGCGGCCAACGGCCAGTCATTTGCGCTGAAGGTTCAGGGATGGGCACAGGAAGGGCAGGCACAGGGGCAGACTATTACGTCCGCTTCCGGGGACGCGGGTGCCGCCGACTGCGACACCACTTCAGAAGCATCCGCCACACTAGGGCTCGCGGTTGACATGCCTGCTTCGATTCCGGAAGTGACCGGCGCCGGCGGCAACGAGTTCACGGGGGATACCCCTACTTGCACCACCCCTTGCCCTCCCGGCAGTGATCCGCCCTACTGGGCCGCCGCTGGCTCCAACAGCGATACCGTTTCCTCGGCCCTGGAATACATTCCCGAGGAAGCCTGGAACGACACAACGGAGAACGGTGTGCTTTCTGCATCCGGCGGAGGAAAAAGCATCTATTTCACCCCTAAACCCACCTGGCAGATAGGCACGGGTGTGCCCAGCGACGGCGCGCGCGATGTTCCTGATATCGCGCTTAGCGCTTCACCCGATCACGACCCCTATCTCATTTGCTCCGAGGACCAGTCCACTACTTCATGCGCTGTTGGATTCCGGGAAAGCGCGGGTGGTGACTTCAACGCCGTAGGCGGAACCTCCGCCGCCGCTCCGACCTTTACTGCGATCATGGCCCTCGTCAACCAGTACGTGGGCAACACTCCGCCGAAGGGACTGGCGCCCATCAATCCAACACTCTATGAGATGCTCCCCTATACTATGCTCGGGATCAGCCCAAGCCCCTTTCACGATGTGACCAGCGGCAACAACATCGTGCCGTGTAACGTGGGAACAACTGACTGCACCAGCGGCAGCTTCGGTTACAGTGCCGGCGTCGGGTACGACCAGGTCACCGGCCTGGGATCGGTGGATGCGTTCAATCTGGCGGTAATCTGGGCGCGTGCTCAGACGAGCACAACCATAACTTCGGTCTCGCCGCCC
>CAYOUY010000069.1:0-6401 GCA_964407245.1 uncultured Acidobacteriaceae bacterium | reverse complement strand
CCGGACTCGTCAGCTGCGTGCGATCCACCGTACGCGTCTGGGAATCCCCAGTGCTAGAAACAGCGTGACCAACTTCCACCTTGGCCAGGCCAAAATCCAGAATCTTGGCGTGCCCGCGCGAGGTCACAAAGATGTTCGCGGGCTTGATGTCGCGATGGATGATCCCCTCGGCGTGAGCGGCATCGAGGGCGTCGGCGATCTCGATGGCGAGCGAGAGGATCAAGTCCGTCTCCATCGGGCGATTCCCGATCCGATGCTTCAGGGTCATCCCATCGAGAAATTCCATTGCGATGAAATGCCGACCATCGCGCTCGTCAATCTCGAAGACCATGCAGATATTGGGATGGTTCAACGAGGACGCGGCTTTGGCCTCACGCTCGAAGCGGGCCAGCGCCTGCGGTTCTTTGGCAACGTCGTCGGGAAGGAATTTGAGCGCCACGAAGCGCCCGAGTTTGATGTCTTCGGCCTTATAGACCACCCCCATTCCCCCGCCGCCCAGTTTCTCGAAAATGCGGTAGTGCGAAATAGTCTGCCCGATCATTGGCCTGAAATCTTAGGACTGGAGATCATCCAACACCTGATAGAAGCCGTCTTTGCCCGTGGTCGTTTGGCGGGCCACGCCGGTCGCGGTGTTCGTCGCCGTGATCTTGACATCGAGCACTACCGCACCTTGCGGATCAGTAACTGTGCCCACGATCTTCGCACTCGCCTGCTGTGCGGTTGCATTTGCCGTAAGCAAAACAGCCGCAGACAAAACTGTCACCACCAGTTGTGTCAGGTTCAGCCTTGAGCTGGAATACCGGGAATACATGGGGCCCTCCGCCGTACGGGCTGAATCTTAAGGACTGCGGATGGGCAAGTCAATGAGAGGAGGGAAGTTGGAGGTATCTCACCGATAATTGGCGAGAAATCCGGATTACACTCATCTTCCCCGAGGTTACACTCATATTCGCCGAGACTAGCATTCTAGAGAATCATCCTAAAACTGCCCCCACGGGTCCGAATTCAACGACAGGGGAATCATCAAGGAAATCTGCGATCTGTTGGAGCAAATGGGAACAAAATACTCGCCCCACGCCTCTAAGGTTTGCAGAGGGGACCGATGGATATCCACTGGCAGGTGCTCTTGGCGGGACGGCAGAAGTGGCTCAAAGCGGCATGGTTGATCACGGCACTCGCAGTTGCAGTTTATGGTGGCGCTATTCGGCCCTCAGAGGCCTTCCGGGGCATTGCGAATTCGAAAGCCACTGGGCTGGCCGCAATCGAACGCAACCGTCATTGGGTTGTACCTCTGCCGCAATCGGTTGACAACGCAACCTTGGCCGCGGGCGTCGTTGGGGGAGTTCCGGGAGAAGTCAGATCCCGTTTGGCTCCGGCCTACTTGTCCACAGCCGATGGGCTCGCGGATCGTAAACTGATTCGCACATCGTCGATTGATCTTTTGGTGAAACGTCCCGCAGAATCAGCCGACAAGATTCGTTCCCTCACTGAACGTGTAGGAGGTTTTCTTGTAAAGTCGCAAACCAACGGCGCGCAGGATGCCACGAATGCTTCACTCACCATCCGTGTGCCCGCTGCGCGCTTTGCAGAAGTGGAAGCCGAAATTTGCAAGCTAGGCTTGAGGGTAGAAAGCGAGCAGATGGAGGCGGAGGATGTGAGTAGGCAGTACGTAGATCAACAAGCCCACCTTCGCAATTTGCGCGCACAGGAAACACAGTACCTGACGATTCTGAAGTCGGCGAAGAGCGTCAAGGACACACTCGATGTCAGCGAAAAGTTGAATGGAGTAAGGGACGAGATCGAGAGGCAACAAGCAGAATTCGAAGCGCTCTCCAAACAGGTGGAAACCGTCGCTATCGCCGTCTACTTGCACTCCGAAGCGGAAGCGAATGTGTTTGGGCTACACTGGCGTCCCTCGTACGAGCTCAAACTCGCGATGATTCAGGGCCTTGAAGGTTTGGCCGATTACGCTACCGCAATGTTTTCGTTAGTGCTGTATTTGCCAGCGATTTTGCTGTGGCTGGCGACTATCCTTGTCGGAGCCGCTCTGGGCTGGAAAACCGTTCGTCTCGGGCTGCGAGTGCTATTCCCCGCAAAGAAGCCACTGTCTGTACCGGCTTAGATCCGAATTCGCCTCCTTGCACAGGGATAATTGTCGCTAAATCCCCATAGCACTCAAAATCCCGGAAAAGGGCGAACAGACGGCGCATTGTTCCGCCGCCCGCGACTATTTTCATGCCTCGTTGTGAGCGGATTCCGGTCATGCTGACCTGTTTGCGGCAGTTGAGGAAAATGCCACAGGGGGGATAGAGAGATCGTGGTCCTTCCACCACTTCGAAAGCTACGCAAACCCAGGCCTTTTTTTTGCGTCGAACGTGAGGAGTAACCGACGGCTTTGCCTACCCATTGGCAGCAACAGCCGAGGTTCGTTTATTTAAGAATCACGCGAGATTTCCTTCTATTTCTTGTGCGCCGGCGCTGCTGACGCAGTGTCGTGTTCTCCCTTATAAGCCTTCCATGCACCGTCGATCACGTAAGCATGAATCGCATCTGCCTGTTTGGTCGTCATGCGCAGATGCGGGAAAGCAAACTTGGGCGGATCGGCAAACCCCGGCATACCGTTTTCCCAATGCGTCCCCGCCAGCACAATGCTGTACCACTGCGCGTGCACTTCGGGCGGAGCGTAACGCAGGTCGGGAATCGCGCCGTTCAGCACCCAGGCACCGCTGCCGTCGAGCCCAGGCGAATGGCATCCGTCGCAATAAAATGTTTTGTAGAGTTTCGCGCCCTCCTGAATCATTGCGGAATCCCAGCGCTGAGCGGGGGGCTTGGGTACAGGCGGCACAACATCCGGCGGAGTCGGGAAGGAAACATTGCCTCCCAGCTTGAATGCCAAAATGCGTGAAGGCCCGCGCTTCGATCGCGGTGTGGCCATCGTCCGCGCCGGAGCGAATAGCCGCGATCCTGATCCCCATCCCACCGGCAACATCACGTACTGCTCGCCGTTCACGGTGTAGGTGACCGGAATTGATTCGATCGCTGAGCCAGTATCGATTGACCAGACTTTCTTTCCCGAATCCGCCGCGTAGGCCGCGAACTCGCCCGACCCTTGACCTTGAAATACGAGATTTCCCGCGGTCGACAACATGCCGCCGTTGGTCGCAATTTCCTCTTCCACCGACCAGCGTTCCGCCTGATTGACAGGGTCCCAAGCGATTAGCCGGCCTTCGGTTTCCTGCATCCACTCGCCAGTTTCGACTTCGGCATGCGAATCTGGCTTACGGTCCGTCGCTGGAATGTAAACCAGGCCGCTAATCGGGTTGTAGCTCATCGGCCACCAGTTGTGGACGGTCCATTGCTTGCCGCCACCCTCCGAAACCGGCACTTCGACGGCTTTGCCGGTGTTCATATCAATCGAGGTCGCCCAGTTCACCTTCACGATGGGCTTGGCCGAAAGCAGCTTTCCGGTCTGCACATCGAGGATGTAATAGAAGCCGTTTTTCGGAACAGTCATGGCCACGTGCCGCTTTTCGCCATGGATCACGAGATCGGTGATCACGATGTGATTGTTTTCCGTCTGCATTCCAGGCGCGCTGGTCTGGTAATGCCACACGTACTCGCCGGTATCGGCCTTGACTGCGACGATGCAGCCGGCAAAAAGCTTGTCCCCTTTGGCGCGGATTGCAGACAACTCGCCATAATCTGCACCCGCTCCGGCAGTTCCGAAAATTACGTAATCGGTGACCGGATCGTAGGTGATTGCGGTCCAGACATCGCCGCCGCCCATTCGCCAGGCATCCCCGGTGGGCCAGGTTTTTGCGGCAATGTCTCGCAGCGCCGCCGATTCGAACGGCTTCTTCGGATCGCCCGGCACCGTCCAGAACCGCCAGAGTTCTTTTCCAGTCTCGGCGTTGTAGGCAACAATCGAACCGCGCACGCCGTCATCAGAGCCGTTGTAGCCGATGAAGACTTCGCCTTTCGCCACGTGCGGAGCGTTGGTGATTCCGGTCTGGGTTGGTTCGCACACTTTCGCTTCCCAGAGTTGTTTGCCGGCTGCGGCATCAACGGCAACCAGTCGACAGTCGCCAGTTCCGACAAAAACCTTCCCCTCCCATACCGCAACGCCAGCATTCGTTCGAGCGGAGTACGATCCGTTGAGCGCCTGATCGAGCCGCACTTTCGGATCAAATTTCCAGATCAATTTCCCCGTCGTGGCCTCGATCGCATACACCTTCGACTGCGGAGCGCTGATGTACGCGACACCATCGACCACGATGGGCTCCGAGACGATCCCCACGGCGCTGTCAACGTCCATGTACCACGCGAGCCCCATCCCGCTGACATTCTGATCGGTGATCTGTTTCAGCGGACTAAAGTGTCCCTCGTCGAAGGTGCGCCCATTAAGCGGCCAGTTCGCGCCTTCGGCGGCATCGGCTTCAACGCGGGCTTCGTTTACATTTCCGGCCTTTGTCGGATTGTCGGCGGAAATTTGCCAAAGTCCGATCATGGCCACGCTCATGGAGAGCGCAGTAAGTGCAATCAGATTTCTACAGTGGTTCATTCTCTTGATAAGGAGAGCGTCGCGGATCTCTTTCCTGGTCTTCACTTCTCTGTGAATCCTCCGCAAGGGCGACAAGCCCCAGTTTTCGACAAAATCGGCAACGGGGGCATGAATACCAAAGAACTTGGCTACGTTCCTGAATACCGCCGAGTAATCGCAGCTTTGCGACCGCGACAAGTATTAGACGTGCACCAATAGCCTTGAATTGCCCATACCGCGCGTTGGAAGACCCGTTGTGCCTACGCACCAACCGCAATCGTAGCCGAAGGTGAGGCCTTTTTCATAGCTGTCGTAAATCGCGGTTGCACTCACCGACCCCGATTGGGCCGCCACGGTCAAAACGTGTAAACGCCTGATAGCGTCAGCTGACTATTGCAGCTTCGCGTACTCCGCTTTGGCATCTTTCAGGATGGGGACATCGGGGTCGGCATTTTTCCAGAGGGCGAAGAAATCCTGATAGGCGGTGCGAGCTTTGGCTGTGTCACCAGAAAGTGCGTACGCGCGCGCCGCGCCTAGATGTGCCAGCGCGCCGATAGGCTCATTCAGCACAGCGCCGGGGTGGTCGAGAATCTTCTGGAACTCAGTAGCGGCAGCAGCGCCCTGCTTCGCTGCCAGATACGCTTGGCCGCGCAAATAAACGGGATAAAAGGCAAAATTAACCGTCTGCTGAGGATTCCCCGTCTCGTACGGCGCACTCGGCGCCAGGGCTGCGATTGCCTTGTCGGAATCTTTGGAGGCCTTGCTACCCAAAACGACTGAGGCATGGATCATTGGCACGTAAACCGACTGCACGACGGTATCTTCGGGAAAACGCTTGGCAAGATCATCACCTAGCCGTGCTGCCTGCGTAGAATCGCCGACAAGCCCTACTGTCATGGCGGCAATGCCCTCGACATCTTTGCCATTGGAAAGCACCAAAGCTGCCTGCGCCTGTTGTCTTGCTAAAGCCGTATTGCCTACCAGCGCTTCGCGCAGTGCAGCCTCGGCTTCATAGCCAGCCGCAGTCTCTTTTTCATCCGCCCGTTGAGCCGAGTCGCTGGCACGACGTGTCAGTCCTCGGGACTTGGCAAACTGTCCCTCGTAGGCGGTGACCTCTGAGTCGTTGTAGAGAATGGCGTCTTCGAATCCGGGCTTACCCATGAACGCTTCTGCTTCATGTGCCATCCCCGCCGCATCATGTTGCAGGAAATCGATTTGATAAAGCGCCAGGTGAATGTTCGGAGAGTCAAGGTTGTGGGCTTGCGCCTCTTGTGCTGTCACCCTCGCCTCATCCAGGCGATTGACGCCTACGTATCCGAGAGCCATGTTCCCGTAGCTGATTCCGGCGCCAGGATTGAGTTTCAATCCCTGCTGGATAGCAGCGAGCCCTTTGTCGTAATCGCCGAGGATGCCGTAAACAGCACTCAGGTTGACCTGCGGAGTGTCGTCTCGCGGGTAGGTTTGCGCCCATAGCTCGTAGGCTTTGCGGGCCGCCTCCAGATCTCCAGTGACGAATTGCTGGTAGTGAGAAACGATGTAAAGCTTTTCCCGCTCGCTGGCCCGGTCCCGCAACTCGTATGCCTTGCGGATACTTTCGGCTGCGCGAGTGTTCTGTCCCAGATTGAAGTAGTTGGTTCCGAGTCGCGCGTAAGCCATCGCGAAGTTGGGGTCGAGGCTGACCGCTCTCTGGAACTGCGGGATTGCTCCGGGAGAGTCGTTCCTCACAATCATTGCCCGGAAACCCAAGGTGTAAGCCTGCAGGGCCTCAAGGGATGACGTGGTGACATTTTCCGCAGGCGCATCGTACTTCTGGACTGAGGCCAGAGATTCGCCCAGTCTTTCACGGATCTTGGCGGCTGCC
>CAYOUY010000068.1:0-14797 GCA_964407245.1 uncultured Acidobacteriaceae bacterium | reverse complement strand
GGCGAAACTGCGCGACAAGTATTCGCAGGAGGCGGCACGTTACAACGACGAAGAGAAGCAAATCGGTAACGAAGCCCGCACGCTCGAGGCGGAGGTTGCCTGGGAACGAAACCGCGCCGATCGCTTTGATCTGGCCGAAGTATTTCTGGAAATTGGACTCGTGATCACGTCGATCACGCTGCTGTCCGGACGGAGAGTTTTCTGGTTTCTGGGAATCGCACTGGGAGCAACAGGCATCGCCGTCGCGGTCACGGGCTTTCTGGCGCACTAAGACGATCGTAGGACAACCTGGTTCGTTCTTGCTTATGTGTTGCTTTGCTGCTTCATTGAACCAGCCAGAGATTACTCCTTGTCCCTTCCCGGCTTCACCACCACAAAAGGACCGATGGCCAGCACATCCATGCGAGTGCGCTGGAAACAATCGATGGCTTCCTCCGGGGTGCAAACGATCGGTTCGTTCTCATTAAAACTCGTGTTCAGGAGCACGGGGATTCCCGTCTTGCGCTGAAAAACCGAGATCAGGTCGTAGTACAGAGGATTCTCGTCGCGGGCAACGGTTTGCAGGCGGCCCGTATTATCGACATGGTTGACCGCGCAGAGGGACTTCCGTTTCTCAGGCCGAATTTTGTAAACGTGGAGCATGAAGGGCGACGGATAGTCGTGCTCGAAATATTCATGCTGCCGCTCGGCAAGAATGGACGGCGCAAAGGGACGGAACCACTCGCGGTGTTTGATGCGGGCGTTGAGCACATCCTTCATGTCATACAAACCAGGATGCGCGACGATGGAGCGATTGCCCAGAGCGCGCGGTCCCCACTCCATGCGCCCCTGAAACCAGCCGGCCACATTGCCGGCGGCAATCTGATCTGCCACTGTGTCCAACAACTGCCCTTGCTCGAGCTTGCGAAAGTGTAATCCTGCGCTGCCGAGCGCCGCCTGGATGCGAGAGTCAGAAAATTCCGGTCCCAGGTATGAATTCTTCAACTCGTGCCGGCGGGGCTGCTTGAGCACCGAGTGGTAGGTGTGCAGAGCTGCTCCGATAGCCAGGCCTTCGTCGCCCGCAGCCGGCTGAATGTAGGTTCGGCGAAAAGGCGTACGGTCGAAGATTTTTCCGTTGGCCACGCTGTTCAGTGCACATCCGCCCGCCAGCGCGAGATTCTCAAGCGGCGCCCTCCGGTGAAGTTGATTCAGCAGTTGGAAATAAATCTCCTCGAAACGGTGCTGCAGAGCGAAGGCCAAATCCATGTCGCGCTGCGTAATCTCGGAATACGGGCGGCGCGGTTCGCCGAAAAGTTTTTGCATTCGATCCGAAAAATGCCGTGCCAGTCGCACCGTTCCGTCCGGCAAAACCTGCATGCCCTGGTTGCTGCCGAGCGGCTTGAAGTAGCTGAGATCCAGCTGAAAGCCGCCGTCCCGCGGTGTCACGATTTTTCCGATCTGATCGCAATATACGCTGGTGCCATACGGCGCGAGGCCCATCACTTTGCCTTCGTCGCCGTACTTCGTGTAGCCGATGAACTCACAAATCATCGTGTACAGGCTGCCCAGCGAGTGCGGCAGATAAACGCGGTCGAGCACTTCGATGGCGTTGCCTTCGCAGCGCGCCATCATGGTGGAAACGAAGTCGCCCGACCCGTCGTAGCTGAACCCCGCACATTTTTCCCACGGCGAACAGTAGTACGCACTGGCGATGTGCGCGATGTGGTGCTCAAGGTGATGTTCCTGGAAGCGGAGGAGACTGGCGTCGACCTCGAGCGCTTTGGCCAGCAGCAAGCGCACATCGCGCATCGCTTCCTTACGCTGGCGCAGGCGGATGAAGTTCAGGACTTTCGCCGGATTAGTGAGCGCATATTGAACTTTCTTTGCCAGATTCGCGTCGCTATCCTGCCCGACCGCGACGTGGTAGACGTCGGAAATCTTCGCGCCCACCGCGTCCAGGCACGTTTTGACCGCAAGCGCAGGAAACCCGCCGAAGTGTTTGTGCCGGTTCAGCCGTTCCTCGGCCACGGCGAATTTGACCTCACCGTCGACCACGATCGCCGCTGAGGCGTCGGCATGAAACATGTTGAGGCCCAAAACAAGCATGAACTAGGTTCTTCTCCTGGAGATTCGCAGTTGTCGGCGGGTCATTCTTTAAGATTGGCGTTCAGGCTTGACGTTCGCAACGCCGCATTGAGAAATGCCGGCGCGTCAACGGCGCGTCGCGCGCCCGTGACGACGGACTCAGCGGCGCGCAGTGTCGCCAGCGTTGAACCTACGATGTCTTCGAAGCGTATCGGCGGTTCTTTCGGCTGCTGTAAGCATTGGACAAACGCCGACCACTCGGCGCGATGGCCTTTGTCCTGACGCCACCGGGCACGCGTGGTTTTCTTTCGCCCGTCGCGCGCGAGTTCGAGCCGGCGAAAATCGTCCATAATCGCGACGCCGCCACCGCCAAATACTTCAATGCGCTCCTTGGAGAATGACCGGTCGCCGCTCGCCAGATAACTGATCGTCCCGTGGGAACCATTCGCAAATCCGAGCGCCAGCGTGACATTGTCGCCACTGTATCGTCCCGAATTGGCGAGTGCACGGCCTTCGACCTCCACGATCAGCGAGCCGGCGAGGAACAGCAGCAGATCCACGAAATGGCAGACCTCCCCGAGAATGCGGCCGCCCCCCTGCTCGCGATCGTTGACCCAATGATCCGGCGGAAGATAACCGGCGTTGATTCGATAATGCAGTGCGAGCGGCTCAGAAATCGACTCGAGGAATGATTTCATTTGCTCGATCATGGGCGCGAAGCGGCGGTTGAAACCCACCATCAACACCGGCCGCTGAGCGGCAGTAATAGATAGATACGCGCGAACAATTTGCGCCAATTCACTTTCGCTCAGGCACAGTGGCTTTTCGCAGAAGACATGCTTCCCGGCTGCCAGAGCGGCGATCACCTGGTTCGCGTGCAGATGATGGCGGGTGGCGACGACCACCGTGTTGACATCAGGATCGTGAAGAATCTGTGATCCGTCGGTCGTGCAATAACGGAAGCCAAACTTTTTGGCTGCGCTTTGCGCGTGGACCCCGGTAGCCGCGCAAATCCCAACCAGCGTCGCGTTCGAAGAAGCCGTCAGCGCCGGAATGAGTGTACCGGTGGCAAACACTCCCGCACCCAATATGCCAGCGGAAACGCCGCCTGCTCGGGCCGACTCGCGAGGCGCAGGTACGGGTGGGACTTGCGCAAGCGTTGGCGAATCATCGCCTGCTTCGGAATACTGAATGACAATCCCCAGAAACGATTCGCGGGCTTCGCCGGTGACCAGCTTGTATGCGGCTTTGGCCTCAGTGATTGAAAAGCGATGCGTAATCAGCGAGTCGACGTTTATTTTCTTCTCGGCAAGCAGCCGGAGAAACTCTTCCATGTTGCGAGTCTCGGTCCAGCGCACGTAGCCGATGGGATAGTCCCGGCCCTTTTGTTCATAAGCCGCGTCGTAGCGGCCCGGGCCGTAGGATCGCGAAACGCGGAAATCGAGCTCCTTTTCGTAGTAAGTTTTGCGCTCGATATCCAGGCCCACCGTGCCGACCGCGGCGATGATTGCCCGGTCGCGCGCGATCGCTCCAGCCAGGTTGACGGGATCGCTGCTCGAAGTTTCTGCCGTGATAACGACGGAATCCACACCGACCCCATGCGAGACGTCCCGGCAAAGATCACGAAATACCTCAGCCGAGGTGGCAACCGCGTCGGCGCCCATTTCGCGGGCAAAATCAGCGCGAGGCGCATCCAAATCCATGCCGAGAACGCGGCAGCCAGCCGCTTTCAGAAGCTGCACCGTGAGCTGGCCGAGCAGGCCCAAACCGATGACGGCGACCATATCTCCAAGCTTGGCCTCGGCGGTTCGAATGCCATGAAGCGCGACGGCACCGAGCGTTGCGAACGCGGCTTGGTCGAACGCAACTTCTTCGCCGATAAGCGGATCGCCTGAAGGAATGCGCGCCACCAGCAATCGTGGGACGCAGGCGATCTCCGCATGCACCGCAAATCCAGCGCCGGCACAGGCAACGCGATCGCCGGGTCGAAGATCCGTGATGCCGCCAGCAACCGCAATAATTGTTCCGGCGCTACTGTAGCCCGGGCTCTGCGGCTGATCGAGCCGGCTGCGCACAGCCTGAATCGCGGACAGGATTCCGTCACGCTGCACCTTGCCCATGACTTCACGGACAAGATCAGGCCTGGACTGAGCTTTTTGCAGGATATTTTTGCGCGCGAATTCCGCCGCGGCACGCTCTGTGCCGGCAGAAACGACGGAAGCGGCAATCCGCACCATCACGCAACCGGGCAGCAGTTGCGGCGGGGGAACATCGTCTACCGTAATCTCGCCGGTGCGCGCATGTTGGAGAACCTGTTTCATGCCGTGGCAACCTGACTGGGAGCAAGCAATTCCGACTCGTACTTGGCCGCTCCGCCCTCAAGAAACGTTTGCATCCACAATTCCAGTGTCAGCAGTTGCCAGAGTTGCATCGACCAATCCTGGCGGCCACGGCGATGCTCGTCCACGAGCATGTGCACTGCTTCCGGGCGAAATAACCCGCGTTTACGCACCCTTTCGGCGGAGAGCAGGTCGTCCAACATCTCTCTGAGGTCGTGAGCCAACCAATAGTCTAACGGAGCGGCGAAGCCGGCCTTCGGTTGAAGCAAGACTTCGCGCGGCAGAAGGCCGCGCATGGCGCGGCGGAAAATGTATTTGGTGGTGGGCGCGAAGAATCCATTCAATTTCAAATTCGGCGGAACATTCCATGCCACGAACTCGACCAGTTCGCGATCCAGAAACGGCACGCGCACCTCAACCGACGAGGCCATACTCATCTTGTCGTTGTAGGTGAGATTCAGGGTGCTCATAAAAATCTTGGTATCCAGGTAGAGCATCTGGTGCAGGAAATCCGCGTCACTCACGCGCTCGAACGCGGCGTGGTGAGGACCTGCCGGATCCCATTGCGACGTTTGGGCCGCGAGATTAGAGGTATAGAGGCCGAGCTTCTGATTGCCATCGATATATGTGCAGTTCGTGATGAAACGATCAACGGGTGGCAAGGACGCACTGCGCGCCATTTTTTTCAGAAGGCGCAGCCTCCCTTTAACGGGAGTGCCGCGCAAGCTGGGCAGCGCCGCAAGAGCCGCCTCAGCCAAGCCGCGCAAGGTGGAAGGAGCCTTCGCATAAGCCTGAGCCCAGTAGTGCGCAACGTGCTTGCGATATCCGGCGAAGAGTTCGTCGCCGCCCACGCCGGAAAGAAGAACGGTGGCCTGTTTGCGAGCTTCGCGACAAACCAGATACGCAGTGATGATGGCGGGATCGGCCGTCGGCTCGTCCATGTGCCACACGAGCCGCGGCAGAAGGCCAGCCACATCTGGCTCGACCACGATGCGCTGGTTCTCGCATCCCAACTGATGAGCGAGTCTCGTTGCGACTTCCGGATCGTCGAGCGTAGTTTCGCCCATGCGATACTTCCGCGGAAAAGTAATCGTGTAGGTATGCACCGGCTTTTTCGTCACCTTGCTCGTCGTCGCTCTGGACATCGTCGCTCTGCACATCATGGCGACAATGCTCGACGAATCCAGGCCCGCGCTGAGAAAGGCCCCGATCGGAACGTCGCTCACCATCTGTGCTTCGACCGAGCGGCGGAAGCGGTCACGGATTTCTTCCGCCAGATCGGCTTCGGAGCGTACGTACGTCTGGTTCGCCGGAGGAAACGTGAGGTCCCAGTACTGCGTGAGCCTGAACTCGCCGTCGCGCAATGTCCCGTAGTGACCTGCGGGAAGTTTCAGGATTCGACGGAACATTGTCTTGGGATCGGGGACCCAAAGAAACGTCAGATATTGGTGAAGCGATTCGGGATCGAGTTCAGCCTCGATCTGCGGGACCTGAAGAAGCGCCTTGACTTCGGAGGCGAACGCAAAGTGCGCTCCATCGTGAAAGTAATAGAACGGCTTGATGCCAAAATGATCGCGGGCCATAAGCAACGTTGGCAACGCCGAGCGCAGGTCGCAGATGGCGAAAGCGAACATGCCGTTGAGACGCTTCACGCAGTCCACGCCTTCCTGTTCGTAAAGATGGATGATGACTTCCGTGTCGGTGTGGGAAGCGAAACGGTGGCCTTTGCTCTCGAGCTCGCGGCGGAGCTCCGCGAAGTTGTAGATTTCGCCGTTGTACGTGATCCAGATGGTGCGGTCCTCGTTGCACATGGGCATGTGCCCTTCGGCCGACAGGTCTAGGATGGCGAGACGGCGGCTGCCCAAACCAATGTACGAGCCGTCAGGGAACCTCCGTTCCCAAAGTCCGGAATCGTCGGGGCCGCGATGCGCCTGGACGTGGGTCATCCGCGCCAGCGTTTCGCGATCCCCACAATTCACCAAACCACTGATTCCGCACATTGGTTGCTAGTTCCCCATCCGGGCGGCTCGCGCGCGCGACTTCAATTCGTAAATTTTGGACTTCGTATGAAACATCTGCACGGCCTGAAATCCGCAATAGATCAGGCCGGGAATGCCATCCAGAAAACCCAGTCGCAGAAAATAACGATAAATAAAAAGTAGAACAGGAGACCCCGGAACGGCATAGAGTTTTTTCTTGAGCCAGCGGCGGCGCTGAGCTTGCGTTCCAAAGGGTGCGGGGGGAAGTGCAGAGGAGAGCTCGGTGCTGCTTCGCTCACCTTCGAGCAGCACTCGCGCCTCCCAGTTCGAGTATTCGTCATGCTTCTGGATATAGCGTGAGAGCGACTCCACGTTGTGATGAGTCAGCGGATTTTCAAGCCGCGACGTTGCCCCTTCAACCACGACGTGCTCGTGAATTTCCATGTCAGCCATCGATGAATCCTGATCCCGCAGGCGGCACTCGTAACGGCCCTTTCCGCGGCGGAAGAGCGCCAGCTTCCAAAAATTGGCATCGCCATGACGCAGAATCGCGCCCAGAAAATACATGCGCAGGCAAATGTAGTAGCCGTTGACGTTCGGATTCTCAATCGCAGTGCGAATTTCTGCGGCCAGTTCCGGCGTCATTGCTTCGTCGGCATCAATCAGCAGAATCCAGTCGAACTCCAGCGGCAGGTTCTCCATGGCCCACTGGCGCTTCTTGGGCCAGCCGCCCTGATAGTGAAACTGCACCACCTTGGCTCCGAACGAGCGGGCGATTTCCGGCGTCGCGTCGGCACTCTGCGAGTCGATCACATAAACTTCGCCGACATCCCGCAATGCTTCGAGGCACCGCGGCAGATTTTTCTCCTCGTTGCGCACGGCCACGATCACACTCACCGGCAATTTCGCACTTTGCGCGGTGAGGGGAGACTTGGCGGCTTCTTCAACCTTTTGCATGTACTTTTTGGCGCACACAAGGGAAGTTACGAATGCAGTTCACACCATCGCTGGAGCACATATAGAGACCACGGCCGCGACCACGACATCGCTCCGCGCAGAAACTGCTGCCAAACTTTCTGCACTTGGCCTCCGTCGAGCAATCCGCCGAGAGGACCCGCGTTGATCCTCTGCCCGCTCAGCACAGGCTCGATTTCGGAACGGAGTTCCTGGCGCATCCAATGCTCGAAGGGCAAGGTGAAGCCGCGCTTCGCACGATGAACAATTTCTTCAGGAAGCGATCCTTCGAGCGCCCCAACCAGCAACTTCTTCGTCGTGTGGTTGAGCTTCCACGCCCCGGGCAACGCGAGCACAGTCCTGGCCAACTGATGATCGATCAGGGGAACACGGACCTCCAGGCCATGCGACATGCTCATGAAATCAGCGTCACGCAACAGTGTATTGAGCATATAACAGCGCGACTCAAGATAGGAAACCTGGTTGACGGGATCGAGCGAAAACGCGCGCCGCAGGCTGCTTTGCAGAGATTCGGCGGCTTCAGCGGATGCACCGGCGCGAGGTTTGGGGAACAAAACATCGCGCTGATTTGGCGTGAACAACATGCGGGTAAGGAAGTACGGATGAAGAATCCGGCCGTTGCCGCTGATCAGACTGCGCAGCTTGCGATTCTGATCGCTGTCAGACGTCACACCGGCAAGAGCCGCAGCCAGTGAACCGCGAGCCAAGCGAGGAAGGTGATTCCAGAAGCTCGCGAAGCGCTGCATGCGCGGCACCGAGCGGAAACTGGAGTATCCGGCGAAAATTTCGTCGCCACCCAAGCCCGAAAGAGCGACCTTCACCCCGGCGCGGCGCGCCTCGCGCGAAACGAAAAACGTGTTAACGCCGTCCATCGTCGGCAAGTCCATGGCGCGCAAAGCATCGGGAATGGCGGCCAGCACATCTGCCTGAGAGACGCTTATCTCGTGGTGATCGGTGCGGAATTTCGCGGCCACAGCGCGGGAGTGTTGCGCCTCGGAAAAATCGGCCTCCTTGAAGACGATGGAGAATGTGCTCGGCCTGAAACCGCCGCGGCTGAGAATGCTGACCAGCGCACTCGAATCAATGCCGCCGGAAAGAAACACTCCCACCGGAACGTCACTGACCAATTGCATGCGGACAGCTTCTTCGAGAACCGGCTGCAGTAGCTCCTCGGCGTGATGCCGATCGCGCGCACTCTGTTGGACTGCCACTTGGCCTGAGCCCGCCTCGTCACCGACCAGGTCCCAATAGCGCGATGCATGCAGCGTGCCGTCTTTCCAACTCAGGCTGTGGCCCGCAGGGAGCGCATGAACGCCTTCGATCAATGTGAGGGGATCGTATGCAGAGCCGAAGGTCAGATAGTTGATCAGCCCCGCGTGGTCGATCCGCCGCTGCAACAGACCCGTCCCGAGCAGGGTTCGCACTTCTGAGGCAAAAAGAAAGCAGGCGCCGGCCTGAGCGTAGTAGAGAGGCTTAATGCCCATCGGGTCGCGGGCTAGGAAGAGGCGGTGCTGCCGCGCGTCCCAGATGGCGAATGCGAACATTCCGCGGAACTTCCCCAGGCACGCCTCGCCCCAGCGCGCGTACGCCTTCAGCACGACTTCGGTGTCAGAATGACTGACAAAAGTCGCCCCTGCGCTTTCCAGTTCCTTGCGGACGTCGCGGAAGTTGTAGATCTCGCCGTTGTAAACGATCCAGTTGCCGGTCTCGGGATCGTGCATGGGCTGGTGAGCGAGGGGCGAAAGATCGAGAATCGCGAGCCGCCGGTTGCCCAAGCCGATCTCAACTTCGCCGGCGGTTGAGTTCCGCAGAGTGACTGTTCCCGAATCATCCGGTCCGCGATGGGCCAATGACTGGGTCGCACGCTCCAGCAGACCAGGCGCCAGGCGGGTGTTGCGAGTCAAAATGCCAACGATTCCACACATCGGGCAGGCCGTTTAGTTGCAACAATATTACGCGATTATTGGCTGCGCTTGGAGCGTCGATAGAGGCAAGTCCGGCAGGCGATTCCTGGCGATCGAAATCGAGCATTTTCGCCGACGGTCGCCGGCTAACCGGCTCGGCGAGCGCACACAGATCCTGAGCAGTGCGCTCGCCGCAAAAAACGTAACCTATTGATAGATCGACACTTCTTGGCTTCGTTTTGCAAAAACGGTCAAGATAAATGCACGCTCAACGGTGGTGAAACGGCTTCGCCCCTCCGATGTCGCTGGAGACGATCGAGTCGCTCCATTGCTCGGTTGAGGTATCTTTCGATCGTGGTCTCGTAGCGGAGAATCCTGTCGAGCACCTCGGGATTCGGAATGGCGTGTCGTCCCACGGCGGCCTCTCTCACGTTGAGATATCTCCGCTGACCAAGGTCCTTGAGGTAGGCTATTAACTGCGTCACCGTATAAATGTCACTGGCCCAAATGCGCCATTCCGGATTCGTTTTGCGCATCATATTTGCTGCACTGGGGTGCTCCATTAACTTTTGGGCGCGCTCGTCGAGTGCCAGCCATAGTTCTTGCAATCCCGGCATCATTACAATGATTCGCTGCTTGCGCTCTTGAGACAACTGTCGTGTTTCCTCAATCTCTTTTTTCGCACTTTCCAGCTCGACTATAATGGCTTCCTCCTCCTTGTCCTTCTGTTTGCAGTATTCTTCTTGGTAGTCTAGTTCTGCCCTGACAAAATCTCGCCGTGCCGCCAGGTTCTCTGCGTTCTCGTAGCGCCATGCGCGTTTGAGCCTCCAGCAGGAGAGCGCGATGCGTTCAACCTCCATTTCCTCAGCCCGCCCGACCGGCTGGTATTGATCCCAAAGGCCGTTCAGCAATTCCTGGTATTGCTTCGGATCTTCATAGAGTGCTTCAAAATCAGTGACGGAGTTGACGAACAGTCCGTGTTTGACGGCGTTCCTTCGACTGAATGCCTTACCCCGCACTGTCTTTGGACCGGTTGATTTCTTGGCATTTTCGCGATTGGCTTTTAGCTTGCGCGCGGAGATAGGGGGCCGTTGGTTAGATCTGGTCGATTGCGGGGCTACGTTAGTGCGTGCATCAGAGTCTTTCATTCAGAACCTCCTCCTGTCCGGATGGCCGAGGACTTTCCCTGAGAAGACGAATTGCCACCCCGAAAGGAGGCCTGGAGATGTGGTCCTAGGTTGTGAATATTTTAGATGCAGGTGGTCAAAAATGTTTGTGGTTACCTTAGTACAGCGACTCTAGTACAGCGACTTTGGTGTCGGTGCGGTTTCTTCTTAAGTTCGCGACGGAGTGCTAACGCGTGATTGCCACATCAGTCGCCTTCACGCACGCCTTTTGTGCGCAACGGGGACGCGCGTCCTATTCTGAACCGGTCTTTCCCGGATTCTTCTTGGCCTTAGCCCACCTTGCCAGAACAGCCTTACGGGCTAGTGCTTGTCTCTCTTCGGCCGTTAGTCTCGCAGTACGCGCCTTGCCTCCCTTGAGGCCACCAAGACGCCCTAGAGCTACCGCGTGGGGATTTTTTTTCTTCGCCATGAGTCTCACGACAGATTAACTCAGACCCATGGGCAACCTGCAAATCCTAGAAACAGTCGAGGGATTTTCTTGTCAAAGCTGAGCGCACTCATTTGACATACTAGAGCGGTCTTGTATAATAAAGCGTACGTACCAGAGCGCTCTAGTATTAAAGCGGAATATCGGATTTGGAGGCATGATGAAAAGGAAACTTAGGGACACAAAATCAGAGGCCCGACTGGCCCGCACCATGTGGGGTGCGCTCCCGAAGCCAACAGAAGAGGCGCTCGCACATCTGATCGAGAAGTATTCCTTCTCGGTCAGCTCAGGAGATTTGCTGCTCTTGGAGGGCCGATGGTACGTCACACACTCTGGACTGCTGGGCCTATCGCGTCGAAAGGGATGCGCAGGCATCCAGGTAAGCCCTGTTAAGGCCTTCTGCGATTCCTCCTCAACTCGGTGGGCATTTAAGGCCACCGTCTACCGATCCCGAACCTGCCGCGGCTTCGTCGGGTACGGCGATGCTGATCCTTCAAATGTGTCGGTCCTAGTCCACGGCGCCGAGATGCGCGTGGCCGAAACACGTGCTGTCAACCGCGCTCTGCGCAAGGCCTATGGAATCGGCATCTGCTCGGTCGAGGAAATCGGTTCTCTCGTTTCGGTGGAGAAAGTTACCCCGCAGAACGCGAGTGGCAACGGAAGCGGCAAGGCAAACGGTCATGCGAACGGCAATGCAAATGGCCCCAAAGTCCGCGATCGTCTCTGCCAAGTCATCCGTCAACATCAGCTCGATCCCAGTTTGGTCAAGGCTTACGCCACCGACTTCTGTGGCGTGAAGACCTTGCGAGACGCTACTCGGGATCAAGTCGAGAATTTTGTCGTCCACCTCGCCGACTGGGCCGAAAAAGACCGCAATGCCCTGCTCTGCCAGCTCAACAGCTACGCCCGCCCCAGCCAGCAGGAGGTGAGCGCATGAAACGCCAAGTCCGTGGCCTGGCAGACGCAGCCCACGATTCGCGCTCTGAGATTCCCGACGGCGTTTTTCTCGTCCGGGTCAACGGTGCGCAGTTTCGCTGGCACGCCCAGAAGCCTTTCTACGTGCTCCGTCTCTCCATCCTCGAACCAGCCGAATTTGCCGGCCAGCTCATCGTCGGCCGGCTCTACTGCACCCAGAAGGCGATGTGGAAGCTGGGCTGGTTCCTGCGTGATTTTCTTTACGATCCCGAACTTCTCGCTCACGAGCAGATCGATGAGAAAGCCCTGCCTGGCCTGCGCGGCGTCGTCAAGATCAGCCACGTCGTGGTTCATGGCATCTCGCTTGTCAACCTTGATGGCTTCGCTTCGGCCAGCCAGTGGGAAGAATTGTCGGCCGCTTGCGGTTCGAGGATTCTTCCCTCTCCATCCCCGGAGACACGGCGATGATCTACAGCTACACCCAGATCAGCCAATACCTGACCTGCCCGCGGCGTTATCGCTATCGCTACCTCGACGGCTGGAAGGAGAAAGACACTCGGGCCGCGATGCTCTTCGGTCGTGCCTTTGAGCAGGCACTGACAGCCTACTTTCTCCGCGAGGACCCAGGAGCCACTCTGTTTCGCGAATGGACCGACTGCCAGAGTCAGGAGCTGCGCTATGCCAACGGCGATACCTGGGACCGCATGCTGCAGCAAGGCATCATGCTGCTGGACCGCTTCTGCCAGGACGATCGTATTCGCGTTCCCCGGCCCCGCCGCAACCTACAGGTGAAAGTCGCAAAACAACTCTCCGAAGGCAACGAGTTCATCGCCTATATCGACGCGATTGGGCGACTCGACGGCAGCCATTGCCTGCTGGAATGGAAGACGACCTCCAGTCGCTATCCCGAAGAACCGGATGGGCTGCTGGCCCTTGACCCTCAGCTGGTCTGCTATTCCTGGATGACTGGCATTCCCGAGGTCGCTCAGGTCGTCTTCGTGCGCAAACGGCTGGTCGAAGTGCAGTACCTGCACACGACCATGACTGACGAACAGCGCCGGGAGTTCGGCCAGTTGGTTCACGACACGGTCCGCCGGATCGAATCCGCCGAGTTCCTGCCCCACAGCGGAATCCGGTTCCCACAGAACCCATGCACCAGCTGCCCTTATGTGGGCTTTTGCCTCGGACGCCAGGACGTTGCGGAAGCCGCCCTGGTGCGGCGCCCAGGAGCAGATGATTTTGGTTGGCTTGACGAGCTTGCGTACTAACGACCCGCCTATGCCCCCGAAACTTGATCGTCGGCGAGCCCAATTTGTGCTGACCAAGATCGACGAGATTCTGGCTTGGGAGCAGCGGAAGGAAACCGAGCGCGACACCAGATTCGTTGAACTGGGGCGCTACCTGTGCGAGGTACGATCGGGTCAGTACTGGCGACTGGAGAACCTGCACTCGTTCGACGAGTTTCTGGAGAAGCGGTTTCCGGAGTCGCGCCGCAAGGCCTACTACCTGATGTCAATCCACGAACACCTGCCGCCACAGGTCAGGAACGACCTGAAGGAAATCGGCTGGACCAAAGGGCGGGAGTTGGCCAAGCTGGCCCGCCGGGACGGGCAGCACTTTGATTGTGCACCCTGGGTGCACAAAGCACGGCAGATGCCGCGCGAGGACTTTCGGCGGGAGGTGGAAAAGGAACTGACGGGGAAGAACGAAGAACCGTCGGAGCTTATCTACTTCAAGGTGTACAAGAGCCAAACTGTAGTGATTGAGCAGGCACTGGACACTGCGGCCCGGATGCTGGGCTCGGACCGATCGCGCGGCTACTGTCTGGAGATGATTTGTGCCGACTTCCTGGCTGGAGCCAACCTGGACAATCAGAATCCAGCGACCCTGCTGTTCTCGATGACGCGATTCTTTCGGTTTCTACCCGAGCCGCAAAAGGAAGCTTTCCTGGACTCCATCCTGCCCAAAGCATCATGAACCGGATTCAACCGAAACAACCGCGTCTGCGCCTTGATGCCGACGCGTATCAAATGCTGTGTCGACAGGTACTGGAGCGGGACAACTGGCGCTGCCAGGCGTGCGGAGGGATGTCGAATCTGGAAGTCCATCACATTGACTTTCGCAGCCGTGGTGGGGACGATTCGGAGGAGAACCTCATTACACTCTGTGCTGCCTGCCACACTCACAGGCACTGGGGTTCGACTCCTGCATAAATTGCGTTTAGCACATGGCCGAGCGGGATGGGCTTAGGCGACGGATAACGGCCGATCAATCGCACTTCTTTTTGTCGCTGCTTTTGTTAAGCCAGGGGGAGTCGACAGCGAGAAGTGTCCAGCTCGCCCGAAATCCTCAACAAGGAGTGCGCCTATCCGTCACCGCAGGCAAAGGCAAAAAGCAGCCATCGTAGGCCGTCAAGCAAGAACGTCAAAAGTGCCAGGATTAGTCCTCTGAAGTCGGCTTTGTCCGTTTCACTTTCGGTTATCCCGTGATACTGTTTTGGGAATTCTGCTGCAACTTCTCAAACCTGCTGCGCGAAAAACGTCGGAATGAGGTGAGCCCCTGGAGCAAGGCTCTATTCGGGGTTGCAAGAACTTGCAACCTTACAAATCCTGTTGACAAAGCGCTTAGACACAGAGATACTTTCACTCCCGACGGGGTCTGGCCACCCTTCTTGCTAGTTGCCCCTGGGTGCGTTGTGCGGAGCCTGTGCCAGCAGGCAATCTTTTTCGGTCCCTAAAACTCTTGTGGAATGGTTGCGTCTGCGCGACCGGTCCACGGCTTGCTTTGCGTGTGATAAGGCGATCACGAATTGCCGCTCGATTTGTGCGGAGTACAACTCATACGAGTCGGGATTGATGTCGAAGTGGCCCTAATCTGTGGATCACGTTACTGCCTGAGGAGGCTGGATATGCCTAGCGACATGCGGAACATCATGCGAATTGCAGCTCTGTCTTTCCTGGTGCTGGGTCTTGTCGGCACAGCAAGCGCGCAATATGCAGGAGGCATA
>CAYOUY010000067.1:0-2116 GCA_964407245.1 uncultured Acidobacteriaceae bacterium | reverse complement strand
GACCGGTTCCCAGAAACATCGTGATCCTCGATTTCCACCCCAGGTTTTCACGCAAGAAGGAGTGGCGATGCTCTCGAGCGTATTGCGCAGCAGGCGCGCGGTTGAAGTCAATATCAGCATTATGAGAGCTTTTGTGCGGCTCCGGGAATTACTTGCTACGAATGAAGATTTAGCACGCAAAGTGGCGCAGCACGATGAGGAGATCGCGACACTGCTTGAGTATGTGCAGCACTTGCTCGCGCCGGCGCCGCTGAAGAAAAATCCGATCGGGTTCATTGCTGACTAAGGGTAAACTCGAATTCCGCACTGTCCCAAAGAATGCAAGAGGGTGGGGCACCTGGCAACCGGCCCGGCCTGGACACTCGGACTCGCCGACGCCTAAACTCACTTCGTGCCCGATATCAACGGTGACAAAGTCCTGGATGTTGTCTCTCGGGTTTTGCATCCGCGTGTTGTCACCGTCTTGGCTGCCTTACTCCCCGGCTTCTTTTTTGAGGCGTGCGTGCTGATCGCGAATCCGCAGGTCGCCGACCTGCTCGCTCGTCGGGCGAGTGCTGTCCCGCGGTACACCCCACTATTTCTGTCTTTCTTGCTGGCCTTCGTCTCCGGCAGCGCTTTTATGCTCTGGGTCGGGCTTCTACAGAGTGCAGTTCGCACCACTCTGCAGCTCTGGACGTGGATTTTTCCGTGGGACCGCTTGCTTGATCGATGGCTCGCCCACGTGGGTCGGCTCCATGCTAGACAGAGTGCGGCGCAGTCGACTCAGCCCGGGCAATCGCGCAAGCCACCCTTGCCCTCACGCCACTTTCGTTTTGTCCAGTGGCTTGGTATGAGGAGAAATATGCGGGATTACCTGCATGATGAGACAGTGAGCGCTTGGACCGCGACGGCTCGAACGCTTCTGCGGAGGTACGGACTTGACTACCGCAATAGTTATGATCCTTGGACGGAAGTTCTCGGCCATTTGACGATAGAGGAGTTGCGTGGCTTTACCTTGGGCTCGACCTTGCACGCGACTGGATGGGCGGGAGTGGCGGCGATTTACTTTGCCCCTGCTCTAAGATGGTCGCCGTTTGAGATTCTGTGCGCGCTCTTCATCTTCGGTGGAATCGTGCAGGCGCTACGCTTGGCCTCGGATGCTGCCCATTCGACGCGCTCGTGGATTGTCGGTCTGGCAAACACCTGGGAAGAATTGAAGAAAGCACCACGGCAAGGTGAGGGAAAGCCCGACGGTCCAGATCGCAAAACGCCGCCGTTGAACTGACTCACAGGGGTCGGCTGGCGCCCCTCGCCCTTACTTCAGCGTGACCAGCTTCTCCACCAATCCCGAGTAATCCTTCTTCTCGATGCCGTGCACCTGCTTGTTGTACTCGTCCACCTTCGACGAATAGTTCATCGAGCAGAATTTCGGGCCGCACATGGAGCAGAAAGCGGCAGTTTTGTATCCCTCTTCGGGGAGGGTTTCGTCGTGCATAGCGCGGGCGGTTTCCGGATCGAGCGAGAGCGCGAACTGCTTCTCCCAGTCGAACTTGTAGCGGGCGTAGCTGAGCGCGTCGTCGCGATCGCGCGCGCCGGGGCGTCCGCGGGCAATGTCGGCAGCATGCGCCGAAATCTTGTAGGCAATGATGCCGTCCTTCACGTCTTTCTCGTTGGGCAGGCCCAGGTGCTCTTTCGGCGTGACGTAGCACAGCATGGCCGCGCCATACCATCCGATCATCGCCGCGCCAATCGCCGACGTGATGTGGTCATAGCCCGGAGCTATATCGGTGACGAGCGGTCCCAGGGTGTAGAACGGCGCCTCGTCGCAGTATTCGACTTCCTTGTCGACCTGCTCTTTGATCTTGTCCATGGATACGTGGCCGGGCCCCTCGATCATGACCTGGACGTCTTCGGCCCATGCTGTTTTCGTGAGCTCGCCTAATGTGCGGAGTTCTCCAAACTGTGCCTCATCGCTGGCGTCGGCCACGCAGCCGGGTCGTAGACCGTCGCCGAGCGAGAAGCTGACATCGTACTTCTTGAAAATCTTGCAAATGTCCTCGAAGCACTCGTAAAGAAAATTCTGCTTGTGGTGGTGCGTCATCCACTGCGCCAGAATGGCGCCGCCGCGGCTCACGAT
>CAYOUY010000066.1:0-4483 GCA_964407245.1 uncultured Acidobacteriaceae bacterium | reverse complement strand
AGTTTGGCGCGAAGCTCTTCCGGCAGTTCGTAGAGGTGGGAATCGCGATAGATCTCGATGGTCTTCTTTGTCGTATTGCAGATCACATAGCAGTTGTGGCACCAGGCCAGATGGTCTTCCAATTCCGCCCGTGTGCTGGCGTCGATCGTGGCATCCAGGTAGTCAGTCAGCTCTCTAAGAAAGTCCGAGCACGTCACTTTTTAGTGTCTCCGCCCTTGGGTTTCCTGAAGTATTTGTTCAGCCGTTCCCGCAGCTGCAACCGCGCCCGCAGCAGCCTCGACTTCACTGCCGGGATACTCAGGTCCAAGGCCTCCGCCGTCTCTTCGGTGGAGAGTCCTTCTACATCCCGCAGCACGAACACCGTGCGAAAGCTGGCGGGCAGCCCCTGGATGGTTTTGCGCAGGATGTCTTTGAGCTCACCCTGTTTATAGAGCTGCTCCGGATTCGGCGCCCAGTCCGCGACCTCGCGCGGCATGGTGTCCTCTTCCGTCTTGATATCCTCATCCAGAGATACGGTGCGGTCTGAACGCCGCCGCCGCAGCTTCATCAGCGACTCGTTCACCGCAATCCGCACCAGCCAGGTGTAAAACTTCGAGTTCCCCTGGAACTGCTCCAGGTTCTCGTACGCCTTCAGGAACGCATCCTGGACGACGTCTTCCGCATCCTCGCGGTTCTGCGTAATGTGCTGCGCGATGCGAAAGATGTTCCGGTCATAACGCTTGACCAGTTGCTCAAACGCCGCCACATCGCCGCGTTTGGCGGCCTGCACCAGCGCTAGCTCGTCTGTCGCTGCGTCCCTTGCCTTTGTTTCGATGATGGCCGTGTTCGGTGGATGCACAATTTCGCTCATGTCGAGTCGCTTATTGTAGTCCTTTCCTAAGCCCTGGGCGAGCCCGGGCGCCCCCACTCTTCTGGTACGTAATTGATATCTGTTTGGACGGGCGCGGGCTGGGTTTCGTCAACCTCTCATTTCAAGCTGGCGCGAGCACATGGAGCACCTCCGGCGGAGAGCATGCCGGGTGAAGCGCGGCATTTGAGACCTCTCGGTTGCCCCCCTCTCCCCCGGTCCCCCGGTCCTATTTTCCTCTTTGGAACCAATGGCTTAAGCCGTCGTGAGCGGGGAAGTACTCCAGAACACAGGACTTAGAGGCAAGAGCTTAAGCCTCAAGCATTTATTTCATACAGATAACACATATAACTCTTATATATCAATTATGGTTGATGTCAACAGGAAAAATATCGACAGCCGTCTTGAGCGAATGGCGGGTGGCCCGCCCGAACGGATCGGGGCAGCGGAATCCCTGAGTCTAAAAAAATTCTCGAGGGTGCCCCAAGCTAGACCGTCGTGGTTGATTGGGCGCTCTCGCATCCCGCACAGGCGGGATGTCCGCAGAGAAGAATCATGGTCGCAGTTGCGGCCGAATCGATGGTTGGTGGAACGACCGTAGGGTGATTCAGCGTGGAGTTTCCAGCGTCAGGGTCCCTCACCCTCCGGCAACCCCATCGGTGCTTGCATACCGCACAGGATTACTTTGCCCTTGACACCGCCTTCGCTCTTATCGAGGCGCACCCTCAGGACCCTCGTCACATTCAGCGCAGGCGTAAGGCCGCCGCAAGGTTTTTCTACCGCGTTCGACAAATCTCATCCAAAGTCCGGGGACCGGGGGCACAGCAGACTGCGATGCCTGGGAGACTCCGTCTCGGTTTTGCACCCGGAAGCACAGGCGATTGCTCGGTGAGGAGAGCGGTAGGTTCGGTCGCCGAGTCCTTCGTGGTTGACTTGCCCGGCAGTGCCACATAACATGCAGCCCGACATGAGGGCCGACGAAAGCATGATCGGCCAAACCATTTCGCATTACCGGGTGCTGCGTAAGCTGGGCGGCGGTGGTATGGGGGTGGTTTATGAGGCCGAGGACCTCAATCTGCATCGTCGTGTGGCGTTGAAGTTCCTGCCGGAAAACCTTGTGGCAAATCCCACCTTGCTGGAACGTTTTCGACGTGAGGCTTTCGCCGCCTCGGCGCTTAATCATCCCAACATTTGCACCGTTCACGACGTTGGAGAGCACCGCGGTCAGCCCTTCCTGGTAATGGAATTCCTAGATGGCAGAACTCTGAAACACGCAATCAGGGGAAAACCGCTCGACAACGAGACCTTGCTGGAACTGGCAACCCAAATTGCCGATGCGCTGGACACCGCCCACTCACAGGGGATCATTCACCGCGACATCAAGTCCGCCAATATCTTCGTGACCAAGCGCGGACTGGCGAAGGTGTTGGACTTTGGCTTGGCCAAGATCGTACAGCCCAAAGCGGGAGCGGCTGTCGCGACGGGCGAAGAGTGCCAGGGGATAGGTGCAATCGAGTTGACAGCTCCAGGGGCGTCGGTCGGCACCGTGACCTACATGTCGCCGGAGCAGGTTCGCGGCTGTGCGTCGGATGCGCGGACAGACCTGTTTTCGTTTGGGGTGGTGCTTTATGAGATGGCGACGGGGAACCTGCCCTTCCAAGGTGAAACCGCCGGGGTGGTCGCCGAGGCTATTCTTAACCGTGTTCCTACACCAGCCATTGGTCTCAACCCCAGGCTGCCGCCCAAACTGGATGACATCATCAATAAGTCGCTGGAGAAGGATATCGACCTGCGCTACCAGAGCGCCGCGGAGATACGCATCGACCTCAAGCGCATCACCCGTGCGCTGACTCAGCCTACGGTCGTTAGCCAAACGCCACTTTCTGCAGGCCCAGCGAGTGCAATCCAACGACAGCACCGGCTCACGCGCTCAAAACTCACTGCGCTCATCATCGTAACGGCGGGAGCAGCCTTTGCACTGGGGGCCTTCTTTGTGCGCCGATCCTTTCGCTCACAGCCGCCCTCTTTTCAAAGGCTAACATTCCGCCGCGGCGACGTAACTTCTGCGAATTTCGCTCCCGGTGGCGCGATCGTCTACAGCGCAGAGTGGGATGGCAGTCCGTCCACGTTTTACTCCGTGATCCCCGGCAACCGGGAAGGGCGGCAGTTGCTACTGCCCAGCGGTCGGGTGATGTCCATTTCCGGCTCGGGCGAGATGGCGGTGCTACTAGGCAGCGGCGAATTCGGCACTCTCGCCCGTGTCCCGTTTAGCGGCGGTTCGCCGCGTGGAGTCCTGGAGAACGTCTTCTATGCTGACTGGGGGCCTGACGGAGAGTCCATGGCGGTGGTGCGCAGGGTCGCCGGCAAATACCGGCTCGAATACCCCGTGGGCACGGTTATGTATGAAACGGATGACCGCGCACCGGCTTATCCACGGGTGTCGCGCGACGGCAAGCTGATCGCCTTCTTCGAGCATGACGTCGCCGTGGGCGATTATTCACTCTGCATTGTCGGCCCGCATCACACGAAGCAAGTGCTCTCGCGCGGGTGGCGCGCGGTCGGCCGCCTGGGCTGGTCACCCCGCGGAGATGAAATCTGGTTTTCGGGGGCCCAGGCGGGGGCCGATCCTGCGCTGTACGCTGTGGATCTAGCCGGCAAGCAGCGGTTTATCTCCCAAGCTCCGGGATGGATCGTCATGCACGACGTGGCCCGCGACGGCCGTGTGCTCATCAACGCGGTAAATTCACGTCTGGGCGTCCTTTACGCAGCCGACGGTTCCGCCCCGCGCGACCTGGCTTGGTTCGACGCTTCCTTCGCCTATGACCTTTCCCAGGACTCCAAATCGCTCGTGTTCGCTGAACTCAGCAGCGGCGAGGGGCGCAATGCTGCTATCTACCTGCGCGGGACGGATGGCTCGCCGGCAGTGCATCTGGGATACGGCAACCTCCCTGCGCTTTCTCCGGATGGAAAGTGGGTGGCCTGCATTCACCACCGGCCGGCCGCTTCGCGCTTGCTGCTTCTGCCTACCGGCCCGGGAGAATTGCATGAGCTTGACGTGGGAGCCATGAATTACGTGTCGGTGGAGTGGTTCCCCGACGGCAAGCGCCTCCTGTTCACCGGCAATCAGCCCGGACGGCCGGTGCGCTCCTGGACGTATGACTTGGACAGCGGCAAAGCAACACCGGTCACGCCGGAAGGAGTCCGTGCGACGCGGGTCTCACCGAACGGTCGTAGCTTTGTGATCGTTGATCCGCGCAGGCTCATACTTGGCGATTTCGAGGGCGGAGAACGCCGGGCAATCTCCCAACTGCAGGGCGGCGAAAACGTCGTACGTTGGAGCGGCGACGGGCGCTACCTCTTCCTGGCACACGCTGAGGGGGAGATCCTCAAGCTCACGCGCCTGGAGGTGTTGTCGGGAAAACAACTACCCTGGCGCGTTCTGAAGGTGCCGGAGAGCGGGGCGGAGTTCCTCGGCCCGCTGGCGCTTTCACCTGACGGCAAGGTGGCCGTGTGCACGTTCCAGCACGATTTGGCCAATCTGTATCTGGTGACAGGCCTGAATTAGACTTGAGGTTGATGCGCCGTGCCCCTGCCTCATGGCCCCAGGTGCTAAGGGTGGGAATGTTCAAAATCCCC
>CAYOUY010000065.1:0-20077 GCA_964407245.1 uncultured Acidobacteriaceae bacterium | reverse complement strand
CGCGAGATGAATTGCTATCGGCGGCCATGGGCATCCTCGTGGCAACACCGGACGGAGCGCTGGCGGAAAGTCTGCGCCAGGGGGGCGTCCGGGTTCCGATCCCCGGTGCTCACATGATTGCCGAGCTTGGCTGGCGCAAATTGCAGGCCGGTGAGACCGTCACACCCGATCAGTTGGAGGCCAACTACATCCGCCGCTCTGACGCCGAGATTTTTTCCAAACCAACTCCCGGCGCCTAGCTTCTGCCATTTAGCTCAACACAAAGAATGGAACCCACCCTGAACATCCGCGCTGCTATATCCGGCGATGTTCCTTCCATGCTCGCGCTGGAGCGGGAATGCCCGACCGCGGCCCACTGGACCGAGCGGCAGTATGAGAATCTATTCGGCCCTGCTGACGGTGTCGAATCGCTTGTTTTAGTCGTTGAGAAGGCCCGTCCAACGACGCCTCCAGGAGAGCCGGCACTGCTGGGCTTCCTGGTGGCCCGCCACATCCATTCCGAATGGGAACTGGAGAACGTCGTAGTTGCACCGGCGGCTCGCAGAAAAGGTGTGGGGAGGCGACTTCTGGAAGCTCTCCTCGACCGAGCGGCGCAAACCAACGGGAGCGTGTTTCTCGAAGTTCGGGAGTCGAACATTGCTGCGCGAAAACTCTACGAAAAGGCCGGATTTTGTGAGACCGGCCGCCGCAAGTCCTACTACGTCAATCCTCCAGAGGACGCTGTGCTGTATCGCCGCATGCCTTAAATAGGCCATTCTCATGCTGAGACAATGCACCACTTTTGGGCATTGCCCAAGGTTTGGGGCTATGTTAACGTGGCATTCATAATTCAGGTTTGGAGGTCTGCTGGATGCTGACTCCGAGAGACCAACTCCTGACCAGTCACGAGGAATTCCGCAGGCTGGCTCAGGAGCACTCGCAGTACTCGCAACGTCTCGATACACTCACCCAAAAACGTTATCTCAGCGAAGACGAGAAGCTGGAAGAAGTGCGTCTGAAGAAGCTGAAACTGCGCTTGAAAGATCAGATGGAGTCGATCGAGCGCGAGTTCCGCCAGCAGTACGGCGTGAACGTGGCGTAACTTCTGGCCAGTTCCCGTGCGGTCTCGGCCGCAAGGGAATCAATCTATTCAGTGGAGGGCGCAAAAGAGCGCCTTTTTTTATTTACACTTACGCGCTTCAGAGCAGCTTCGGAAACGGTTTGGCGGTGTGCGAAGCCTGCTCGCGTCTATAATTGAATCTTCCCATGGTTCGCGATGGCTACTACTACGCTTTGACCCTGCTCGCGGCCGCTGTCGTCATCGGCTGGCTGACCCAGCCTGCCTGGGCGATCATTCCTTGCCTGCTGGCGTTTTTCTTTCTTTGGTTCTTCCGCGACCCCGAGCGCGCGATTCCGGCGGACGCCGGGGCGGTGGTCTCTGCGGGCGATGGAACGGTCACGGACATTTCCCAGGTTCGCGTGAACGGCGAGGACCAGACGCGGATCAGCATCTTCCTGAGCGTCTTCAACGTGCATGTGAACCGCTCGCCGATTGCGGGAGTCGTCCGCGATGTTCGGTATCAGCGCGGGCGGTTCCTGAATGCGATGAACAAAGTGTCGGCCGAGCATAACGAGCAGAACATCGTCACCATGGGAAGCGATGGCCAGGGCGTCGTATTCAAGCAGATTGCCGGACTGCTGGCGCGGCGGATTGTCTTTTATCCGAAGGTTGGAGACCGGCTGGAGCGCGGCCAGCGCGTGGGGCTCATCAAATTCGGTTCGCGCGTGGATGTTTTGCTCGATGCGTCGGCCCGCGTCAACGTCAAAGTTGGCGATAAAGTAAAGGGCGGAACGACCGTACTCGCCCATTTCCAACCGCAGGATGTGCTAGTGGCGGCTGGCGCGTCTGCCGCTGAGAGGGTGCGCTGATGGATCAACTTGCCCCCAAACCGCGGCGGCGCTTGCGCAAGGGGATGTACATCCTCCCGTCGCTGTTTACCACGGCAAACATGGGGCTGGGGTATTACGCGATCCTTGAAGTCATCCACGCCTCCGCAACTGAATATGCGCACCTCGACAACGCCGCCAAGGCGATTGGCTTCGCCGTATTGTTTGACGGACTCGACGGCCGCATCGCGCGCATGACCGGCACGACCAGCGATTTTGGCCGCGAACTGGACTCCCTGGCGGATGCTGTCGCTTTTGGTGTGGCTCCCGCGCTGCTGGCGTGGGTTTGGGGGTTTCACCTGATGCCCCCAGTCCTGCTCACTGACTGGCACAACAACTGGCACATCAAGCTGACCCAGTTGGGAGCGATTGCCTGCTTTCTTTTTTTGATTGCCGGGGTGAGCCGGTTGGCCCGCTTCAACATCACCAGCAACCCCCAGCCTTCCAATCCCGGACGCCCAGGCAAGAAATATTTCGTCGGCATGCCCATACCGGCGGGCGCGGGCGTGATTGCCGCCGTGGTGCACTTTGCCGAAGGGGAACCTCTGGTCTCCTGGTATACGGCCCTGACTTGGCTGGCGATGGTGACCACGGTCGGGTACCTGATGGTCAGTACCTGGCGCTTCTATAGCTTTAAGGATATTGACTTCCGCTCCCGGCATCCCTTCCGGCTCGTGGTGCTTCTCGCCGCACTGTTCTATGGCATCTGGCTGTTCTCGGGGCCGGTATTGTTCGGAGTGGCGCTGCTCTACATGGTGTCCGGTGTGTTCTGGCGCTTGCAGTGGATGTTCCGCAAGCGAACCAACCCTCCGCCTCCACCGTACAAGGAGGCGTCGCAAGCATCGTGAGCGAATTGGTCAAAACGTCCTCTCCGCATGCTGTCGCCACACGCGGAAAGCTGTACCGCGCCGCGATTGTGGGCGCGGCGTCGCTCAAGGGGAAAGAAATTGCCGAGATGCTGAACGAGCGCAATTTCCCCGCCGCCGACGTGCGCCTGCTCGATGATGACGAATCCCTGGGCCAGCTTGAGGCCATGGGTGACGAAATCAGCTTCATCCAGAGCGTGCGGGCGGAGCAGTTTGAACACGTTGATTTCTCCTTCTTTGCCTCCGACCCGGAGTGCACTCGCCGGAACTGGAAGAGCGCGCGCGACGCGGGCAGCGCCATTCTTGATCTCTCAGCGGTTCTGGAAGAAGAAGCCGGCGCCAGCGTCCGGTCGCTGTGGGTGGAGCGCGAACGTGGGCACGTTGTGCCCCCGGAGTTGCAGCCAGGGCCCTGCGTTACGGCGCATCCGGTTGCGGTCACTCTGGGGCTCTTGCTCTTGAGGGCGCAAATGGCCGGCACATTGCGTCGGGTTGTGGCGACCGTTCTTGAGCCGGCGTCGGAACACGGCCAGCGCGGCATGGACGAACTGCACCAGCAGACGGTGAATCTGCTTTCGTTTCAGCCGCTGCCGAAGGACGTTTTCGACGCGCAGATCGCTTTCAACATGGTTGCGCGCTACGGGCAGAAGTCGCAGCCCGCCCTTGATTCCGTGGAATCGCGCATCTTGCGCCACTATCGCAAGATCGCCGGCGAGGCTACTCCGCAACCTTCCCTCATTTTGCTGCAGGCCCCCGTTTTCCACGGGCATGCGATGGCAGTCTTTCTGGAGATGGAGAGCCCGGTCGATGTCCCGGCTCTCACGCTTGCCCTGTCAGGCGATCACGTGACGTTTCCAACCGCTGAGGACGAGGTGCCGAGCAACGTGACTTCGGCCGGGCAGGCGGACATTCAACTCTGGGTCAAGAGCGATCCGGCTCAGCCCAACGGCGTCTGGCTTTGGGCGGCCGCCGACAATCTTCGCATCTCCGCACTGACCGCGGTCGAATGCGCCGAAAGCATGACCGCGACACGTCCGGTTGGGAAGATTCAATGAAGGCGGCCTCGCGCTGGATCCTGGTGGTCCTTTCCCTTGGCGTCGGATTCGCTTCAGGATGCGGGTACCATACCGCCGGACACACAGTTCAACTTCCCGAAAACGTCAGAACGATCGCCGTCCCGACCTTCAAGAACGAGACTACGACCTATCGCATCGGCCAGATGCTGACCGCGGCTGTGCTGCGTGAGTTCACCACGCGCACTCATTACCACATGGTGAACGAGGCTAGCGACGATACTGACGCTACGCTTCGCGGCACGGTGCTCTCCACGGCGAGTTCGCCTCTCACCTATGACACGACCAGCGGCCGCACGGCCAGCGTGCTGGTTGTGGTGAGCATGAGGGTGGTGCTGAGCGATCGTAACGGCAAGGTGCTCTACCAGAATCCAGCGTACGTGTTTCGCGAGCAATACGAAGTGTCGCAGGACCTGACCAGCTTCTTCGAAGAAGATTCGCCCGCATTTCGCCGGCTCTCGCAGGATTTCGCCCGCACTCTAGTGTCTAACATTTTGGAAGGATTCTGATGGTAAAGTGGCTAGTGGTCAGTGACTAGTTATTAGTGCTCAGTGCAAAACGTCGGTGCGAACCACTAGCCACTAATCACTAACCACTGTTTTCTACATGCGCGCTTTCGCCCAAGCCGAGCGTTTCGTCAGCGAACTGGAGTCGCGCAAGCTGCGTCCGGCCTACGTGTTCGTAGGCGATGAAGCTTTCTTCCGAAAGCGTTTTCGCGACGCGATTCTCGAACATCTGGTTCCGGCCGACCTGCGCGATTTCAGTCTCTTCGAATTCGAGCTCGCCGAAACCGATCTTGCCGAGGTTCTCGACCGCGCCCGCACGCCGTCGCTTATGGCACCGTTTCAGGTTTTCTTTGTGCGCGGCGTGAAGAATCTTTTTGGCCGCGGGTCGAACCGAGGTTCCAGCGGCGAAGAGAAACTCGCCGCGATCGAAGAATACTGCCAGAACCCGAATCCCGACGCGCTGGTGGTCTTCGTCGCCGACCACATCAGCATTCCCGCCGACGTCCGCCGCATGGAGATGCAGGACAAGGAACGCTACCAGCGTATTCGCGACACCATGGGCCAATACTGCGGCATCGTCGAACTGGCGCGCGTGGAAGAAGGCGAGGCCGTCCGCTGGATTACCGATTACTGTTCGAGCCGGAGCGTGAAGATGGAGCCCGATGGCGCCCGCGAGCTGGTCGACGCCCTCGGCGGCGACATGATGATGGTCTCGAACGAATTGGAGAAGCTGATTCTTTATGTCGGCGAGAAAAAGCGCATCACGCTCGGCGATATCGAAACCATGGTGCTCGCCGCCAAGCAACGCTCGCTCTATGAGCTGACCGACGCCATCTCGAGCAAGGACCGCGTGCGCGCGCTCGAAATTCTCGACGCGATTCTCACCTCGGGCGACGGTGAAGAGGCCGCGATCGGCCACATCTACATGCTGTCGAAAACGTTCCGGCAGATGCTGGTGATCCTGGAGCGCAACGTGCGTGACCAGCGCATGCTGTGGGCCGCGCTGTGGCAGGGATTTCGCGTGCCTCCGTTTGCCGCCGACGACATCATCAAGCAGGCGCGGCGCTATAAGAATCGCCGGGAATTGACGAGGGCGATTCGCATGGTGGCGAAAGCCGATCTCGCGCTACGGTCGAATCCCGTCAGCAAACGCCTGGTGCTTGAGCGCCTGGTCATGGATTTGACCACCGAACCTAAGCTCGAAACGCCGGGCTGGATGCAGGATCAACTACCTGTCTAAGGCTGCCTGCTCACGCCGTCATGTTGGATGTAAGGTCCTATATCGCGCGCATCAATTATTCTGGCCCGACCAGTCCCACGATTGAAACGTTGCGTGCGCTTCATCGCGCGCACCTGTTGGCCGTGCCGTTCGAAAATCTGGACATTGAGCTCGGGCGCAAGATCGTCGTCGACGAAGATGTCACCGTCCGCAAAGTGGTTGAGCTGCGGCGAGGCGGGTTTTGTTACGAGCTGAACGGAGCATTCGCCGCGTTGCTGCGAGCGCTCGGATACCGGGTTACATTGCTCTCCGCGCGAGTGGCGCGAGAGGGTGGCGGCGAGGGGCCGGAGTTCGACCACCTAACGCTGCGCGTCGATCTCGAGCAGCCGTGGCTGGCCGATGTCGGCTTTGGAGAGTCGTTTCTGGAACCACTCAGAATGCAAGCGGAGTTGAAACAACACGATCCAGCGGGTGTCTTCCGGCTGGTGCAGCTTGGCGAGCGTTTTCAGGTGGAAAAGTCGGTGGCGGAAGGGGAATGGAAACGGCAGTACTCGTTTGGGCTCCAGCCGCGTCGTCTCGAAGATTTTGCGGCCATGTGCCATTACCACCAGACGTCGCCCGAGTCGCACTTCACGCAGAATCGTATTTGCACACGTGCCACGGCCAGGGGCCGCATCACGCTCTCAGGGATGAAGTTGATCGTCACACGAAATGGCCACCGCGAAGAGAGAATGCTGAATGCGGAAAAAGACTGGGCGGATGCCCTGGCAGAACAGTTTGGAATTCAGTTGTAGCGATGTCCAGATGCAGAAGGCACATCCATCGGGATCTGCCTTCTGCTTGTTCTGAGAAATGGGAGCTACTTCATCGCGTTGACACGCACGCCCAGACGGGACTTGTAGCGCGAAGCGGTATTTTCGTGCAGCGTGCCCTTCTGGATAGCCTTGTCTAGAGCGGAGACGGTCTGGCGATAGGCCTGCTGCGCAGCAGCCTTGTCGCCTTTTTCGATGGTCTCGCGGAGTTCGCGCAATTGCGTGCGCAAGCGGGACGTGTTGGCGCGATTACGCGTGGTACGGCGTTCGGTCTGGCGGGCGCGCTTTAGCGCCGAAAAATGGTTTGCCATGTCTGGTTCGTTACCTTCGTTTACCTAGAGAGATATTCGGTGGGACCGAAACACTTATTATAAATTCGTGCTCCAGAACGGTCAAACCACCTCCAGAAATGGTGGAGCGCGAATTTGATGAGGGGAGCAGAGCACCTCAAAAACGGGTTCCTGACCCGGTGCTTCGCACCGTGTTCGGAATGACATCCTTGGGGACGGACTTCAAGTAAGGACACCTCGGAGCAGTCAGCCATGTCGGACGGTCTCGATCGCCTGAAAGTGCTTATCAATTCTTCGACGCCCATCGTGGTGATGGAGACGGCGGAAGAGGTGCGCGCGGTGAACGTGGTGCGCGCTGCCTGCGCGGAATTGAATATGGCGATGTTCGAATGGAGCATCGCCGATGGCCTTTTGCGCCCGGCCGCAGGCACGATCCCTGAAAAGGTGTCCGCGCAGACGCGCGTCGATCAAGGCTCAGTCTGGACGCATGGCGGACATGCCCAAGCGCAGACGCGAACCGCACTCAGCCCGGGTGGCGCGGAGTCGGAACGGCTGACCCGAGCGATGATGTCGGCGGTGGGACCGGAGGCTGCGGCCGGTGGCGGCAATGCCATCTACAATACGCGCGAGCCGGCGCAGGCCTTGGCCAACATGGAATCGATGACGGTCGAGGCGGTCTTCGTTCTGAAGGACTTTCACCGTCACCTGGATGACCCGGTCGTAGTGCGGCGGTTGCGTGATGTCGGGCAGAAATTTGCGACGAATCGGCGAACTGTGGTCATTACTGCTCCTGAAATCACCGTGCCGGCGGAACTGGCGACGCTGGTCGAATACTTCGATCTACCCCTGCCCGATTGCGAACGCCTGAGAGAAATTGTCCACGAAACCTTCACTCGACTCTCGAAGACTCACACGCTGAAGTTGCAGCTTGATGCGACCGGCGTGGATGCGATTTCTGCCAACCTGCGCGGCCTGAGCGAGGAAGAAGCGGAACGAGCCATCTCGCAAGCGCTGGTGACCCGCTATTCGCTCTGCCCTGAGACGATAACCGATGTTCTCGAAGCCAAAAAGCAGCTGCTGCGACATTCGGGGATGCTCGAATTCATCGAGGCCTCGGACAACATGGCCGCCGTGGGCGGGCTCGAGAACTTGAAGCACTGGCTGCAGCAGCGCCGGGGAGCGTGGGAAGAGTCGGCTCGCGACTTCGGTCTGGAGCCGCCGCGGGGCATGATCGTGCTCGGTGTGCAGGGATGCGGCAAGTCGCTGTGCGCCCGGGCGGTGGCCGGCGAATGGAAGCTGCCGCTGGTCAAGTTCGACACCTCGGCCGTTTACGACAAGTACATCGGCGAGACTGAGAAGCGCATTCGCAAAGTCTTCCAGGTGGCCGAGGGGCTGGCTCCGTGCGTGCTCTGGATTGACGAACTGGAGAAGGTTTTCGCCGGCAGTGGACCCGACTCGGCTTCGGCCGATGCCGGCGTTTCGTCGCGCCTGCTGGCGTCGTTCCTGTCGTGGATGCAGGATCGCAAGGCGGCGGTTTTCGTCGCGGCGACTTGTAATAACGTCAGCGCACTGCCTCCGGAGTTGATCCGCAAAGGACGGTTCGACGAGCTTTTCTTCGTGGATCTGCCGAACCGAACGGAGCGCAAACAGATTTTTTCGATTCAGCTGGCAAGGCGCAAGCGAAATCCGGCCGACTTCGACCTTGATAAAGTCGCGATCGCTGCCAATGGATATTCGGGCGCAGAGATCGACGCCTGCGTTCAGGGCGCTCTCTACGCGGCATATTCGCAGAAGACGGTCCTCACCACTCAGTCGCTGCTCGATGCTCTGGGGCAGACGGTTCCGCTTTCCGTCACGCGCGCCGAGGAAATTGCGGCGTTACGCGAATGGGCCAGAACCCGGGCCGTGCCTGCGTCCGCACGGGATGCGAGCCCGGCTACAGCATGATATTCCTTGCCATTGACTCTCAATTCGGACCGGGGTACGCTTTAGTTAATGGTAGTTCCTCGCCGAAGGGCGCGAATATCCCTGCTGGTCCCGTCTCTGAGCAAAATCCTGTGCCGTCACGAGGCTGCCGAGTCTTTCTCGGCGCGTCCGGGTGCGAGACCCGGTTCGACGCTATGAGCACACAAGCATGAAGAAGAGTATCGGGATCAGTCCCAACATCGAGACCCTGTTCGGTACACGCGACGAGAATGTGCGCCTGCTGGAAGACGGGCTCAACGTAACCATCAACCTGCGATCGAACGCCATTGAACTGGAAGGCGCGGCCCGCGACGTAGCCCGTGCCGAGCAGGTTTTCGTCGACTACGAGACCCTGCAGCGTTCCGGCTACAGTTTCAACAATGGCGACTTGAACAGCATGCTGCGCGTGCTGACCTCCGATTCCAGCGCCACGCTGCGCGGCCTGGCCGATGCCGGACGCCAGCGCTCGTTCGGCCGCCGTTCGGTGCAGCCCAAGAGCAGCAACCAGCGCCGGTATCTCGAAGCCATCGAAAAGCACGACATGGTTTTCGGCATCGGCCCGGCCGGGACCGGCAAGACTTATCTCGCCGTCGCCATGGCCATTTCGGCTTTGCTGGCCAAGCGCGTGAACCGCATCATCCTGGCGCGTCCGGCGGTGGAAGCGGGCGAGCGCCTCGGCTTCCTGCCCGGGACACTGCAGGACAAGATTGATCCCTACCTGCGCCCGCTTTACGATGCCCTGTATGACATGCTCGATCCCGAAAAGGTGGACCGTTACCTCGAGAAGAATGTGATCGAGATCGCGCCGATCGCCTTCATGCGCGGCCGCACCCTGAACGATTCGTTCGTCATTCTCGACGAGGCGCAGAACACAACTTCCGAGCAGATGAAGATGTTTGTCACGCGCCTGGGCTTTAACTCGAAAGCCGTCATTACCGGCGACATAACGCAGATCGATTTGCCCAGTGCGCGCCGCAGCGGCCTGCTGGAAGCGATCGACGTGCTGAAGAGTGTCGAGGGGTTGACCTTTGTGTATTTCGACGAAGGCGACGTGGTGCGTCACCATCTGGTGCAACGCATTGTTCGCGCCTACGACGAGCATAAGGCGCGGATTGCCGAGGAGCAGATGCTGCTGCTGACGGAAGCGAAAAATGCGGAGGCCGCCAACGCGAACGGGAAAGCCCCGGCGGCGAACGGGAATTCGGCTGCGAACGGGGCGGCAAGCAACGAGAGAACGGCATCCGCCGACCTGAAGGGATAAACAAGTTTAAGAGCGGGGGACGGTCCGAACTGGGCTTTCTCCCGTTTCATTCTTTAACGCGCTCAGTCTTTGGCGCATTCGGTTGGGCCATCAGCTAGAGCAGAGCCGGCTTGGTTATTCTCCAGAAAAAAGTCGCGGGGCTGACGGAAGCGACGATCGAACGCTTCCTCCTGCGCGCGCGGCGTGCGGTGGGCTTACGCGATGCGGCGAATGTTCTCGTGACTCGCAGTGAGGTTCTGCGCTCTCTGAATCGGCAGTTCCGGGGCAAAGACAAAGCCACCGACGTGCTTGCCTTTCCCGCGTCTTCTCCAGTTTCCAAAGGCGACAACAAGAAAAAATTTGCCGGTGATATCGCCATCTCCGCCGACGTCGCCGCTGAAAATGCCGCCCGGTTCGGACACTCTCCTGTTGAAGAAGTGAAAATCCTGGCTCTGCACGGCATCCTTCATCTGGCGGGCTTCGACCACGAGCGCGATAATGGAGAGATGGCGCGCAAGGAAGCGAAGCTGCGCCGCGCACTGAAGCTGCCTTCTGTTTTGACTGAACGAGCACAACTCGGGAAGACGATGTCGCGAAGGCGTGGTAAGCCGCGAAGTCGGAAGCGGAGGAAGCCATGAGCCTCCCGATCGCCTTGACACTGCTGCTTCTGCTCGGCCTTCTCACTCTGGTTTCCTACGTCGACCGTCTCTATCAGGAGGCGGGCAAATTTCTTTCCCGGGACTTTCAGGACAACATCGATGCTTTCGAGCAAAAAGTCGAGCCGCAACTGACGGTCAGTCGTTGGCGCGCTTCGATCTCGATGGCGGTGCTCGTACAGTTGACCGTGGCGGCCATCGCGCTGGTTGTGGGCTACGTCGTGTTCGGCGATCAGCGCTGGAGCATCTACGAAATCCTGCAGGCGACGATCAGCCTGATTCTGATCGTCATTGTCTGCAACCGCTTTCTGCCGTACGCATTCTTTTCCCGCACCAAGGGAGAATGGCTGGTACGCTGGACGCTGGTTCTGAAGATCCTGATCTACCTGCTTCTGCCAATTACGATCGTCATCGGTTTCCTGCGCTCGGTGACTTCACTGACTCGCCAAAACACGACCGAACAGCCCGAGAGCCCTGCCGAAGCCGTGGACGCCCTGATCGAGGCCGGGCAGGAGGAAGGAATTATTCAGGAAGGCGACCGCGACCTGATCCAGTCTGTGGTGGAGTTCAGCGGCAAGACCGTGCGCGAGGCCATGAAGCCGCGCCCCGTGATGTTTGCCGTTTCAACGGACACGACTGTGGAGCGTTTCGTCGAAATGCTGCGCACCAAGCACTATTCGCGGGTTCCGGTGTATGAAGGCAGCATTCACAACATCAAGGGGATCGTCTACGCGCAGGATGTGTTGCAGGTTCCCGACAGCGAGGCGCATACGCGCACTCTCGATACGCTGATGCGCCGCGAGGTGTACTTCGTTCCCGAGAGTAAACTGGGCAGCGATCTGCTGCGCGAAATGCAAAAACAGAACATCCGCATGGCGATCGTGGTCGACGAATATGGCGGCGTGGCGGGGCTGGTTACGATTGAGGATTTGGTGGAAGAAATCGTGGGCGAAATTCGCGACGAGCACGACAAGCCCGAGATTGTGCGCGAGGGCGACCGCTCGTTCATCGTTTCCGGAGGCATGGACGTGGACCGGCTCGACGAGCTCTTCGGCAGCAAGCCGGAGGGCAAAGAATCCGCAACCATCGCGGGGCTGGTCAGCGAGCTGGCGGGAAGGATCCCGCGCAAAGGCGAGATTGTCGAAGACGATGGCCTCCGCTTCGAAGTTCTCGAATCTACCGACCGCAAAGTCGAGCGCGTGCGCGTGACGGCCGTGCAACCGCGGCAGTTGAAATTGATTTAGAGCTGTGAGCAAAGAGCTATGAGCTGTGAGCCTACAATCGCTCCTCGCTCGCAACTCGAGACTCATAGCTCATAGCTATCTATGCCATTCCGCTCCGGTTTTGTCTGTATTCTCGGCCGCCCCAACGCGGGCAAGTCCACGCTGCTGAATGCGCTGGTCGGCGAGAAGCTGGCCATCATCTCACCCAAGCCGCAAACCACTCGCAACCGCATTCAGGGGGTTGTCCACGTGCCCAAGCGCAACGGCAAAGGCGGCGGGCAGATTGTGCTGATCGACACTCCCGGCGTACACAAGCCGGACAGCTCGCTGGGCCGCAAAATGATGGTGGAAGTGCGCGAGGCGATGGAGGGGTGCGATCTGGTGCTCTTCATCGTGGACGCAACCCACAAACTCGATGCACGCGATCAGTTCGCGCTGGATCTTCTTAGGCAATCCGGCACCCGGGCGTTTCTGCTTCTCAACAAGATTGATCTCATTCGCGAAAAGTCGAAGCTGCTGCCTCTGATCGAGGAATATCGAAAGGTCTATGACTTCGGCGAGGTGATTCCGATTTCCGCGCTGAAGCGCAAGGGCCTCGACGACCTGCTGAACAGCTTGATTTCCGTGCTGCCTGTCGGCCCAGCATATTTTCCGGAGGATGAAGTTACTGATCAGCCGGCACGCTTCATGGCGGCGGAAATTGTTCGCGAGCAGGTGCTGCTGAACACCAAAGAAGAAATCCCCTACGCCACGACAGTGATCGTGGACAGCTTTGAAGAAGGTTCAAAGCTCACGCGGATCGCGGCAACGATCTATTGCGAACGCGACGGGCAGAAGCGAATCCTGATCGGCAAAGGCGGGCAGATGCTGAAGAAGATCGGCACTGCGGCTCGGGTGCAGATCGAGCGCATGCTGGCGACGAAGGTCTTTCTTGAGTTGTATGTCAAAGTTGAATCGAGCTGGCGCGATTCGCGGCATTTTGTCGAAGAACTCGACTGGCGCAAGCAGTTGGAGCGACGGATGCAGCAACAAAGCCTGCAAGCGGATGCCATGGTGGCTGGAGACGCAGACAGTACAGATGATTAACGTTTGTGTCTTGGCGCAGGGGCGAGAACACGGCGCGGTCCGCCATTGCCCAATTTACTGTTTTGCCGCTAAAATCCCTAGCGGGGTGGGTTCGCACGAAGCCGACAGGGGAAACGACCAACGCATGGATTCCGGGGCTCCCTCCACCAAACAATTCGCCGAATACGATTTCGATCCAGAGAAACTAAGTCTGCGCGTGCGCGTTACCCTCGCGGCCAGCCGGGAATCGGTGGGCCCCGTCGTAGAGCAGGTCATGGAAGCCATCCGCAACGTGAAATGTGTGGATGGCAAGGCCGACGCCATCGAGCTGTCTCTACAGGAAGCCCTGGCCAACGCCGTCGTTCACGGCGCCAAGGAAGATCCGAGCAAAAGTGTGGAGTGCCTGGTGGCGTGCGACGACGAACGGGGCGTCCTGATCATTGTGCGGGATCCCGGAACGGGGTTCGATCCAGGGGCGATTCCAAAGTGCACGATGGGCGAAAATCTGTTCGTCGATCATGGTCGTGGAATTTTTCTCATCAATCAACTCATGGACGAAGTGAAGTTTCACAAGAACGGTACCGAAATCCACATGCTGAAACGATAGACTTCGCCGCCATTGTGCTCGTTCTTTATTCCTTCGGCGCAATCCCCAAAGTCTTCATCTTCCGATACAGGTGGCTGCGCTCAAGCCCGAGCACCTCGGCCGTGCGGCTCACGTTGCCATGATTCTGATCGAGTGTTTTTAGGATGAAGTCGCGCTCGTAGGCATCGCGCGCCTGGTGGAGCGTGGAGAATTCGCTCCTGGGCGCGCGCCGGCTGCCGTCACGATAGACCAGCGGCGGCAAGTGCCTGGCGTCGAAACGAGTCGTCGTCGGATTCATGATGACGATGCGCTCGATGACGTTTCGCAGTTCGCGCACATTGCCCGGCCACGAGTAGCGCATGAGCACGTCAATGGCGTCATCGGTGATTTCCCGCGGGCGGTGTCCATAGCGCGAGGCGAGTTCCTTCAGAAAATGGCGCGCCAGCAGCGGAATATCTTCTTTCCGCTCGCGCAGCGGCGGTACGAAGAAGGGAATCACGTTGAGCCGGTAGAAGAGATCTTCGCGAAAGTTGCCGCGCGAAATTTCCTCTTCCAGATCTTTATTGGTCGAGGCGATCACGCGAACGTCCACCGTGATCGCGTCTTCGCTTCCCACTGGAGTGAAGCGCTGTTCTTCCAGCGTGCGCAGCACCTTGGCCTGCGTCTTCAGGCTCATGTCGCCGACTTCGTCGAGAAACAGCGTGCCGCCGTTCGCCTTCTGAAATTTCCCTTCTTTGTCGGCCGCGGCTCCGGGGAAAGAACCTTTGTAATGCCCGAATAATTCACTCTCGATCAAATCTTCAGGAATCGCGGCGCAGTTGACCTCGACAAAGGTTTCGTCCTTGCGCAGGCTTTGGGCATGAATGGCGTGTGCGGCCAGTTCCTTCCCCGTGCCGGACTCACCGTAGATCAGAACCCTGCCATTCGTGGGAGCCATTAGGGCAATCTGCTGGCGCAACGCTTTCATCGGGATGCTTGTCCCCACGATGACGCTCTTGGCCCACAGCTGTTTCTTCAGATCGACATTTTCCTGGCGCAGTTTCTTCGCCTCGACTGCGTTCTTTACCAGGATCAGAGTTTTTTCCAGCGACAGCGGTTTTTCCAGAAAGTCGTAGGCGCCCAGCTTGGTCGCGCGCACCGCAGTCTCGATCGTCCCGTGCCCCGATATCATGATGACCTCGGGAGGGTTTTCGAGGTCGCCAATTTTTTCCAGTGTTTCGAGCCCGTCGACGCCGGGCAGCCAGATGTCGAGCAAGACTACATCAAACGAGCTCTTGCGCAGCAGTTCCAGACATTCCTCGCCACTGCCCGCGGAAGAAGCCATATAGCCCTCGTCGGAAAGAATGCCGGCCAGAGAGTCGCGGATGCCGGCTTCGTCGTCTACGATCAGGATGTTATGCATGTTGGGCGGCGGCCGCTGGCGTGGCTTCCGGGACGACCGGCAGCTCTACAATGAACCGCGTTCCTACGGGATGATTTTCTTCCACACGGATAGAGCCGTGATGATCCTCGACGATCCGGCTCACGATGGCCAAGCCCAGGCCGGTGCCACGTTTCTTGGTCGAGAAGTATGGAAGAAAGAGTTTTTCTTTGAGTTCGCGGGTCACGCCATGACCGGTATCTGCGACGGTGATTTCGACTGCGTCACGGCTCGCCACCAGCGCGGTCGAAATCTCGATTTCGCGCACCAGGGCATCCTGCATCGCCTCGGCCGCGTTGTCCACCAGGTTGGCGATTGCGCGCTTGATCGCCTCGCTGTCCGCCATTACGCGGGGAAGGTCAGCCGCCAGCGATTTCTGTAAGCGAATTCCATTCAGCCGGCCGTTGAACATCGACAAAGCGTTCTCGATGATTTCGTTCAAATCGGCCGGTTGCGGCTTCGCCACCGGGAAGCGGGCCAGGGCAGAGAACTCATCCACCAGGCGGCGCACGGTTCCGACCGCTCCTGCGATCGTCTCCGCGCACGATCGCATTACGCCCGCGGAAGCGGGATCCACCGGTGTCGCCCGATCCAGATGGCGCTGGATTCGCTCAGCCGAGAGCGCAATGGGCGTGAGCGGGTTCTTGATCTCGTGAGCCACGCGCCGTGCCACCTCGCGCCACGCAGCCTGCTTCTGCGCCCGCAGCAGGTCGGAGAGATCTTCGAACACCACGACATATCCCGAGCCCTCGCCTTGATGTCGCAGCGTGGCCACGGTGACGGCCACCGTCAAGGAAATGCGGGGCAAAGCCACCTCCATCTGGCTGGTGGTCATACCCATGCGGTCGGCGCGCCGAAACAGAGGTTCGAGATCCTCCACCACCTCGGCAGGGAACACTTCCGCTAAGGCCGATCCCCGCAGGATAGGTGCTGGAGCGTCCAGTGAGGCGTCGGGATGGAACATCCTGAGCAATGACTGGTTGACATGGGTTACGTGGCGTGCGGCATCGAGCGAGAGCACACCGGTGGGGATGCTCTCGAGGATGGTTTCGGTCTGGCGCCGGCGCTGGTCGAGTTCGGCATTGGCCGCACTCAGTTCGCCGCTGGAGGCTTCAATCTGGCGCCGGCTCGCTTCCAGGTCGGCCGCCATGCGATTGAATGAACGGACCAGGTCGCCGATCTCGTCGGCGGAGTTGACATCCACGCGATAGTCAAGACGCCCGCGGGAAATTTCTTCAGTGGCCTCAGCCAGCGCGGAAAGCGGCCGGGTGACAAGTTTGGCCAGAAACAAGGCCAGCCACGTGGTCACGAACAGAACGATCATCGTGAGCAGCAAGAGCAAGCCCATGTATGTGCGCCGAACAACGCGCCGCTCGCGCGCCAGATCGTAATAGCGCTGCTGGCTGGCCTCCACTTGATGCACCGTCTGCGAAAATTCGCCTGGCAGCGGAATCGCGACCAAAACCAGGCCACCGCCTTCCATCGGTGCACTGCCCAGCGTGTAATCGGTATTCTGCCAACTGAATTTCGCCGGCCGACCCGCCGCCGCATCGGTCAGCGGTAAACGCAACTTCAACACCGGCCACGGCGCAGGCGCATTAAAGCTGGCTTCCGCGTTGTCGTCCTGCACGGCCAGAGCGAAGCCGCCCTGCAAAGTCAGTTCGTGGTGTTGAAACTCATTGACCACGCCGGAAAAGCCATGTCCTGCGAAGGCGCGCTGCATTTCGGCAGAGGCAGCAATCGCGAACGCCTCTGCTCGCGCGTTCTGTCCGGCGTAGTTCGCCAGCACTGAAGCCATGGCCTGCGTTTCGGTTCTTACTTCTTCCACCGGCGTCGAAAACCACTTATCAATCGAGCGATTCATCAGCCCGTAGGCGAACCAATACATCACCATGACGGGCAACGACGAGAGCAGCAGCGCGCCTGCCACCATGCGTGTGCGGAACTTCGACCCAAGCACGCCCATGCGCCGTTCGGCGAACAACTTCAGCAGGTTGCGCATCAGGACGAACGACAATGCAACAAAAAGCAGGAAAATCAGCGCGGAGAGCGCGGCGAACACTGCGATGTCCTGATTGTTTCCCGGACGCAGAAAAGTCAGGTCAAACGCGGTCTGCGAGACCAGAATTGCAAGCAGCAGAAAGACGGAGATCGCGAGCAGGATGATGACCTGCTTGCGATAGGTCTTCCTTGGCCGGATTGAAACTGGTTGAGCCACGCTGATGTGACTCATTATAGATGCAGTCGTGAATCGAGTTACTGCCGGGCGGGAGCGCGCGCTATTTCCCTGATCATGGCGTCGTAGGCAGGCTTGGGCTTGTAGGTGCGATCGAAGGGCAGGGCCGCGCCTTGCGTGCCGTGCGAATGCGAGCCAATCCACGAGTATTTGTCCGCGAAGCCCCACGTCTGGATTGAGGTGCATCGCGGATTTTGCACGCATGCGCGAACGAGCGAGCCGTAGATCTCGGCCTGACGCGCCAGATCTTCCGCACGAGCTTGGCCGGTGGCGTCCACTGGCAATTCGACGTCTAACTCCGTGATTTGAACCTGCAATCCCAGTGCGGTCAGGCGTGCGATATTGGCGGCGACGGCAGCGGCATCGACTTTGAGTTGAAAAATGTGCATCTGCAGCCCCACGCCGTCAACCGGCACGCCGCGCTGTTTGAAGTCTTTGACCATCGCGTAGATCGCATCCGACTTGCGCGTGAGTTCCTCGCCGCCATTGTCGTTGTAAAAGAGCAGCGCTCTGGAATCGGCTTCACGCGCCCAGCGAAAAGCCTGCGCAATGTAGTCCGTGCCCTTTCCTGCGAAGCCGATCCCGGGCTGGTTATACCAGGGAGAATCCTTGACGCGGCCATTCTCATCCAGGCCCTCGTTCACCACATCCCAAGCAAAAACCTGGCCTGCATAATGCTTCATCACGGTCGTAATGTGCTCGTATAACAGCTGTGACATCTCTTCCGGTCTGAAATGGCCTTGGGCTAACCACGCGGGATTGTTGTGGTCCCACACCAGGCAGTGGCCACGAACTTTCTGGCCGTGCGTCTGCGCAAAGCGCACGACGGCATCGCCTTCGCGGAAGTCGAATGCGTTCTGGCTCTGCCGCACGGTCCACCATTTCATCGCGTCTTCAGGCTCCACCATGTTGAATTGCCGGGCCAGAGTCTCTGAATATGCAGCTTGGGAGAACGCGTAGGGCCGAACTGCAGTTCCGACCAGCAGGCCGGCACGGTCCGCGGCTTGGCGCAGAGTTGTGGGCGGTGACTGCGCCGCGGCTGAGAGGACTATGACCAGAAGTTGAAGCCGGCGCGTCAGTTTCCGCATGGGATAACGCGTTTGCACACCTCACTTAACGACGCGTAGCAAGTTTCTGTAAAGGGCATCCATCACATTTGCGGCCCCGATTTTCCACAAGCGGACAGGTCGGGGCGCTACGGGAGCTTGTTTAGCGATCGGGCTGACACGTCCGCCTTACTGAAGTGCATGTACCCGGTGTTGCCGGGCTTCTCCTCCACCGCGAAAAACGGGCATTTGGCGCGGACTTCCAGTGCAAACCGCGCTTTTGACAGGGATTTCGCGGCAGGTCCAAGTACCAAAGTTACTGGTACGGTAATTCGCTTGCGGTGACAATTTATGTCAACGCAACTGCGCCGCAATCTCTCCCAAAGTAGGCGGTCGTTTGCGCCATGCCTGCACGAGTGTGGGCGTTGTTCCATCCACGTGGATAGGAGATCGACGTATGTCTCAACGGCTGGGTGACCTTCTCGTCAAAGAGAAGATCATTACCCCAGAGCAGTTGGAACAAGCGAATAAGGCTCAGAAAGAGCAGAACTGTCGTCTCGGTTCCGCCCTGGTGAAGCTCGGCTTCCTGACGGACGAAGACGTCACCAACTTTCTGTCCCGGCAGTACGGTGTTCCAGCCATTAACCTCTCCTATTTCGAAATTGACTCGGCCGTCGTCAAACTGATTCCCTTCGAAACAGCCAAGCGCTATCAGATTCTTCCTCTCAGCCGCGTGGGTGCGTCACTGACCATTGCCATGGTCGATCCGACCAACGTCTTTGCCATGGACGACATCAAGTTCATGACCGGTTTCAATATCGAGCCGGTGGTCGCTTCGGAAAGTTCCATCCTGGCGGGCATCGAAAAAGCCTATGGCACAACCAAGGAGGAAGATCTTGAGGCGGTAATGCAGTCGATGTCGGAACTGAACGAAGAAGACGTCGAACTGCAGGCTGAAGCTGAGGAAATGGGGCTGAAGGAGCTGGAGCAGGCTGCCGACGAGGCTCCCGTGGTCAAGCTGGTCAATGTGGTGCTGGGCGATGCCGTCAAGCGCGGGGCCAGCGACATCCACATTGAACCCTACGAAAAGGAATTCCGGGTCCGCTTCCGTATTGACGGTGTGCTGCAGTCGATCATGTCGCCGCCCATGAAGCTGAAGGACGCCATCACTTCGCGTCTGAAGATCATGTCGAAACTGGATATCAGCGAGAAGCGGCTGCCGCAAGACGGCCGCATCATGCTGAAAATGAACGTGGGCGGCCGAAAGAAGCAGCTCGACTTCCGCGTGAGCACTCTGCCTACGCTGTGGGGCGAGAAGATCGTGCTCCGGTTGCTCGATAAAGAGAACCTTCGTCTCGACATGACGAAGCTCGGCTTCGAGCCCGAATCGCTGGTGAAGTTTGAAAAGGCCATTCTGAAGCCCTACGGCATGGTTCTGGTTACCGGTCCCACGGGGTCGGGTAAGACCAATACGCTGTATTCCTCGATTGCCCGGCTCAACCAGCCCGATACGAACATCATGACGGCCGAAGATCCGGTCGAGTTCCAGTTACAGGGCGTCAACCAGGTGCAGATGAAAGAGCAGATCGGCCTGCACTTTGCGGCCGCATTGCGCGCCTTCCTGCGCCAGGACCCAAACATCATCTTGGTCGGCGAGATTCGAGATTTCGAAACCGCCGAAATTGCCATCAAAGCCGCACTCACCGGCCACCTGGTCCTTTCGACGCTGCACACCAATGGCGCCCCGGAAACAATCACCCGTCTGATGAACATGGGTATTGAACCTTTCCTGGTAGCGACCTCGGTGCACCTGATCTGTGCGCAGCGCTTGGTCCGGCGCATTTGCAAAGACTGTGCCGAGCAGGTGGAAATGCCTCCGCAGGCGCTGATTGACGAAGGGTTCACACCCGAGGAATCCAAAACCGTCCAGATCATGAAGGGCAAAGGCTGC
>CAYOUY010000064.1:0-4012 GCA_964407245.1 uncultured Acidobacteriaceae bacterium | reverse complement strand
CATGTAGCACGACGGCTCCCTGGGTGCGCGTCTGTAGCGCAATACGTGGATACTCAGGCTTTACCTGGTGAATCAGAAGCCCTTCGACCACCCCCTGTGAAACTCGCAGCCGCGAAATCGCCGGTTTGGGCGGCAATGGAGGTGAAACCGCTCCAGGCGAGAGGATACTGTTAAGCACCCCATCGTCCGTTCCACCCGGCATCCCAAACGGCACGCCCACCGAGCCGCTGGAGGGAGGCTGTTCCTCCACGATATGGGCAATCGAGTTGGGGATGCGCTGCGGCATGCGAAGACGGCCATCCCAAATCTCGCTTGTCCCCGCCCGCGAAGCACTCGCCGGCGCGGGCTCGCCGCGCGGCGGTGGTGGCGAGACCAGGACATGCGTGAGCCACAACGGTGCCGGCAGGGCTTCGGTGAAAAATAGCGGCAAGGAAACTAGCATTGCCAGCAGCAGCGATTGCAGCGCGAGTGAAGTCGCAGTTGTTAAGCCGCGGCGTGTGCGGATGCGCCCTGCGGATTCCAGCAGGCTGTCTTCAAACATATCCACGTCCACAACCATAGACACCCGATGAGACGATTTTGCTCCCGCGGGTCGCGCAAGAACCCGGCTTTCCCCATGTTGACAGGTGCAGCAGATCGACGGCAGAATCTTTCCTTCAGCAACACGCCTCACTCTTTTGTCCGTCCGGAGAGGAACTGTGGGTCCGCGCCGCATACGCGCTTTGACTATGCTAGTGGCGCTGGCGTCGCCCAGCGCGGCCTGTGGCCAACAGAACACCGAGCTGCGCGCCTGCAAGCATGCGGTCCTCGGGGCCAGAGCGCCGATGCTTGCGTCGCCCCAGGCAGCTGCGGATCATCTCCGCCACAAAGTGAATTTCCGTATCCCGTGGATTCACCGCTACGTGGGCTCGCTTTTTACCACGCCGTTCAAGAGCATGAGAATCTTTGGCTGGACGGACTACTGCGCTGAGGCTTGCGGCGTGGGCACCGTAGTCCACGCCGATCGCTCCGCGGATGGCTTCTTCACGGTGGATTTGGCGCTTGATTCCTTCGCGATCCAGGGGCAGGACACCGAACTGGCCAAACCACGGTTCGTCCGCGCCGAAACCCGCGGAGCGGCACGAAAGCAGGCTGCCGGGGTTTTGCGGCGCGGAGGCAGCGCTCGCCTGTGCGGGGAATTGAAATGGGATCACGATGGTTTTCTGGAAATCCATCCTCGTGAGGCAACGCAAGTGGAAGCGCTGGCGGATCCGCAGTCACCCGCTGCGGCTAAGGATTTCGCGCCGCCCGGTGATGGAATTCCGCAGCGTTAGGGAACAGAATTTTCCGCTCTGCAATAAGAAAGGCCGCTCTTTGCAGCGGCCTTCGTGCTTGACTTCGCGGCTGGAAGACAATCAGCTCTGATCGTTGCCGGCGCGCTTCCACTCCACCAGGTCGCCAATGGTCGCGGTCGCGCTCGAAGCCGGATGCTTGTAGGCCTCTACGTCCTGGCGCGAGCCTTCTTCGCCCACGGCGCGGATGGAAAGCCCAACCTTCTTCTCATCAGGATTCATCTTGACGATCTTGAAGTCGAACTCCTGACCGGGTTCCAGGCGGATCGGCGTGCCGTGCGCGTCCATGGCTTCGGAGTTGTGGCAGAGGCCCTCGACGCCGTCGGCAATCTCGACGAAAGCGCCGAAGCTGGCCACGCGCAGCACCTTGCCGTGCAGAACGTCGCCGACGCGGCGGGTGGAGAAGAACGTCTCCCAGATATCCGGCTGCAGTTGTTTGACGCCAAGTGACAGGCGCCGCTGATCGCTGTCGATGCCCAGCACGATCGTCTTTACTTTGTCCCCCTTCTTTAGCACCTCGGAGGGATGCTTCACGCGCTTGGTCCAGCTCAGATTGCTGACGTGGACCAGGCCGTCGATGCCGTCCTCGATCTCGACGAAGGCGCCGAAGTCGGTGAGGTTGCGCACCCGGCCTTCGACGGTCGCGCCCACGGGATACTTTTCGTGCAGCGTCTCCCAGGGATTGGTCTCGAGTTGTTTGAGGCCGAGCGAGATGCGCCGCTCCTGCGGATTCACGTTCAGCACCACGGTCTCTACCTGCTGGCCAACGTTGACCAGCTTGGAGGGATGCTTGGTGCGCTTGGACCACGTCATCTCGCTGACGTGCACCAGGCCCTCGATGCCCTGCTCGAGCTCGACAAAGGCGCCGTAGTCGGTGATGGAGATGACGCGTCCCTTGACGTGCGCGCCCACGGGATAACGCTGCGCCGCATCCAGCCAGGGATCGGGCGTGAGCTGCTTGAAACCCAGCGAGACGCGCTGCTTTTCCTTATCGTACTTGAGCACCTTGACGTGGATCTCATCCCCCACGTTCACCAGATCGCGGGGATGCGTGAGCCGTCCCCAGGACATATCCGTGATGTGCAACAGGCCGTCGATGCCGCCCAGGTCCACAAAGGCGCCGTAGTCGGTGAGATTCTTCACCACGCCAGTCATCACCGCGCCCTCGGCCAGTTTGTCGAGAGTCTTGGAGCGCTTCTCGCCCACTTCTTCTTCCAGCATCTGCTTGCGCGAGACCACGATGTTGCCGCGCTTTTTGTTGAGCTTGATGACGCGGACTTCAATGTCCTGGCCTTTGAGTGCATCCAGGTTGCGGACCGGCTTGAGGTCTACCTGCGAACCCGGCAGGAAGGCGCGGGCGCCGATATCGACCGAGAGACCGCCCTTCACGCGCTCCACTACCTTGCCCTTGATCGGAGTCTTATCGTTGTAAGCCTTCTCGATGTCGTCCCATACCCGGATGCGCTGGGCTTTCTGGTAGGAGAGCGCGACGTAGCCTTCCTCCACTTCCCCATGCTGCACCATGACGTCAATCTCGTCGCCGGGGTGGACTTTGGGATTGCCTTCGCTGTCGTGCACTTCGGCAACCGGGACCAGTCCTTCGGACTTGGAGCCGATGTCGACGACCACGTGCGTCGGGGTGATTTTGATGACTGTACCCTTATGAATGCGGCTTTCGTTCAGAGCTTCGGTTTCAGCGGTAAAGGTTTCAAGTGCGGTGGCAAAGTCTTCCACGGTTTCTCTCTCTCGGCGTATCGGAGCCGGCGCCGGTGAAGGCGTATGGGCTTCGGCAGGCCGAATATAAGTGGGATCGTGAGGCGTTTCTGCTGCGGGGCCGGGTGCGTGGTGCGTTTCAGCCTTTGCCGTGGTCTGATCGGCTTCTGGCTGCACCTTTCGAACTGTGGCTTCTTCCTGCAATTCTCGACTCAAAAGTGCACCTCGCACACGTACAGGCGTGAGCGGGGCCAGTCTCTCGGGTGGACGACGGGCAGCGGGTCTTGGCTTGCAGTCAACCAGCACTTGCAATTACACCCGTCCACAGCTTCCCGAATGCAGGGGGACTGGACTCGAGAGGAACTGCGAACCGGGCTTGGGACCCAGCGGCCGGAACTCCGGGCGATCACCCGTGTCCTAAAGACCCTTCGACTATAGCAATCGCTTCCGAAGAGTGTCAAACGCAGGGGGTGTAAATTTTTTTCTTTGTAATGATTTTCGCCGGTGCACACGTTGTCCCCTCGATTTTCTGCAGAATTTTGCTACTCTCGCCGCATGGATTTCCTGTGGACGCCCTGGCGTTACGCCTATATTGTGTCAACGGACAAAGCCGCGGAGTGCGTTTTCTGCCAGGCCCTGGCCCGCACCGACGATCGCAATACTGGCGTGGTTTACCGGGGGCAGCATTGCTTCGTCATTCTCAACGCCTTTCCCTATACTTCGGGCCACGTGATGGTCGTCTCCAATCAGCACCTCGATGAACTGCGCAAGCTGCCGCCGGAAACCGCTCAAGAAATGATGGCGCTGACCCAACGCATGGAAGGCATTCTGCACGAGGTTTACCACCCCGACGGCATTAATCTGGGAATGAACATCGGAAGGGCGGCCGGCGCGGGCGTGGCCGGCCACATCCACATGCATGTTCTGCCGCGCTGGGTCGCGGACTCGAATTTCATGACCGTGGTAGG
>CAYOUY010000063.1:0-2312 GCA_964407245.1 uncultured Acidobacteriaceae bacterium | reverse complement strand
TTGAAGCGCTCTTCGCGTCCGGGATTGGGCAGGCTGCGGGCGTCGAAGACAAATCCGCCGCCATGCCCGCTCTCGTCTTTGGGCACGCCGCCGCGGTGAAAGGAAAAGCTGAAAACGCGCACCGTCAGATTGTCCGATTCGGAGACGCGGCTCTGCAGCCGTTTCGAATCCACCATCCGGCCGAAGGCCTCCATCAGGGCAGGAAGCGCGATCGGGAGCTTCACGTTGCGCAGCAGCCAGCGCAGGTTGTTCAGCGCGTAGGGAACGCTCTGCAGAAAATGGACCTTGCCTTCGTAGAAGCCGCGAAAACCATACGCGCCCAGGGCCTGCATGATGCGGACGTAGACGTACGCATAGTAGTGCTGCATGAACTCGCCGCGCTCGAGCGCGACAAACTTTGCAAGCTGCCCGAGATAATGATCGAGCAGTTCCTGGCGAAGATCGGGCGGCAGATCTGCCTTGGCGTCGTAGAGCAGGGAAGCGATGTCATATTGCAGCGCGCCGCGGCGTCCGCCCTGGTAATCGAGGAAGTAGGGTTGGCTGTCGCGCAACATGACATTGCGTGATTGAAAATCGCGATAGAGGAAATAATCGTGTGCGGCGCTCAGTAGGAACTTGGTCAGGTGTCCGAAGTCGTCTTCGAGCGCCTGTTCGTTGAATGCGACGCCGGCCAGCTTGAGAAAATAATATTTGAAGTAATTCAAGTCCCAAGCGATGGACTGGCGATCGAAGCTGGCGCGGGGATAGCAAACCTTGTAATTCAGATCGCGACCCGCTTCCACCTGAAAGCGCGGCAACACGGCCACAACCCTGCGATAAGCCTCGACCGCCCTGGGAGCGATGTTCTCGCCGGCTCGATTCTTTGAGAGGAAGTCAAAAAGCGTGGTGTCGCCGAAGTCTTCTTCGAGATAGGCGCCGTGGTTTAGATCGTCGGCATAGATTTCCGGCACCGGCAGATTGTGGCGGCGGAAATGGCGCGAGAACTCCAGGAATGCGGTGTTCTCTTCGCGGACATCGTACAGAATACCGATGGCGTTCTGCTTTGCGCCGGCCAGCCGAAAGATCTTCCGGCCCGATCCGCCGAGCTGGCCTTGCAGTGGCTCGACCCTCTCCACTGCCGAGTGGAAGTGTTGCTCGAATAGATGCTTGAGAACGTCCATTCAATGAGGCAGTGCCGGTGTCCCGGCGGCTGAATTCATGGTCAACCTCGCACTTTAGCATGTCTGCAGGCGCAGACGCGGCTGAGATGCTTCGTCCGTTTGTGACGCTGGTGCTACGCCTCCGCTTGCAGTTCAGCCGCGGGGACACCTTGAATGGAAGCATCAACGAGTTCGATCATGTGCCGCACCGGCACGTGCTTGCCGGCGCGCTCGAGGCCGGAAGCAATCTGCACCAGGCAGCCCGGATTGGCCGAAACCACCATATCGGGCTTGGTCGAAAGGCAGTTCTGCACTTTCATGTCGCCGAGTTGCTTGGCAGTATCGGGTTCAACCCGCGCGCTTGACGGCCACAGGACAGCCGAGCACGACCAGCGTGCCTCCCAACTTGCCGAAATCCTCGCGCATGGTCAGCAGAGCTGTACGCAGTGCGGGCTCGCTGCCTTCCAGACGGGCGTAACCCGCACCGACACTTTGCGCGACTACCTTCCATACCAGCGACTGCGCCCCCGCCGCGCGCTCGGGCCACCGGCAGCGCTCCGCCGCTCAATCCCGTGCCCGATCCGCGGGCGACGAAAGGAATCTTTTCGCGATGGCACACACGCACGATCGCCTGTACTTGTTCGGTGGAGGTAGGCAGCAGTACGGCGAGGGGCAGCACCCGGAACATCGTCAGGCCGTCACACTCGTAGGTGCTGAGTTGGTCCGGCTCAGTGATCAGGCCACACGCGCCAACGATGGTGCGAAATTCATTAAGGATTCGGACTTCCACTGCTGCTCTCCCTCGGCGAGCCATGTCGAACAGCAGCTCAAGGCGACGCCGGAGTGCTAGAGGGTTCGCCCGCGCGCCTTGAACCGAGCAACTTACGCCAAAAACGCTCACCGCGAAAGGAGAAGTGTGCGATGGCTCTGCCGAGTCGTTGGGTAGAGCGCCATGCTCGACTGGCTAAACGCGGTCACGGAATTGATGTCACTAGGCGATTCCGGTTTTTTCTAAGGGCCTCGGGAGATTTCTCCCCGGGCAATGGAACAATTCCAATTGTCATATGCCAATACGGCGCAATCTCCAAATTTATGTAGACTCAACAATTGGACTTATCCGTCTAGTTTTTTAATTACTTACACTTACAGCGATCACCGGCTGGTAAGAAGATT
>CAYOUY010000062.1:0-29300 GCA_964407245.1 uncultured Acidobacteriaceae bacterium | reverse complement strand
GTCCTCTTCAGGCTCCCAGACATCCTCACGCCCGCCGCCGAAACCAAAGGTCTTGAAGCCCATCGACTCGAGGGCAACGTTGCCGGCTAGAATCATAAGGTCGGCCCAGGAGATCTTCCGGCCGTATTTCTGCTTGATCGGCCACAGCAGCCGGCGCGCCTTGTCGAGGTTCACGTTGTCGGGCCAGCTATTGAGCGGCGCGAAGCGCTGCTGACCGGCCCCGGCGCCGCCCCGGCCGTCGCCGATGCGGTACGTGCCGGCGCTGTGCCACGCCATCCGAATGAACAGGGGCCCGTAGTGGCCAAAATCGGCCGGCCACCAATCCTGCGACTCCGTCATCAAGGCGTGAAGGTCCCTGATTACGGCATTCAGGTCGAGACTCTTGAATTCCTTTGCGTAATCGAACTTCTCGACCATCGGATTGGACAAGTTAGAGTGCTGGCGGAGAATCTGAAGGTTCAGCTGGTTCGGCCACCAGTCACGGCTGGTGTGTGCGGTGGTTGTGGCGCCCGTGAAAGGGCACTTGGCTTCGCTTGCCATGCTTTGTACTTGGTTAACGACGTCTGTCGCCATAAGTTCTTCCTCCTTACCTATTACCGAAAATGATCGCGATGAAACGCAAAATCATGTCGCTTGCTGATTCCGACGTGCCACCAGCCACGCTTCTTTCGCCGGCCGAACTCAATATGATAGGTCTCCCTCGGGCGCATCGCAACCGCGTGCATCGCAACCAGGAGGGCTGGGCGATGTGCATGTGGAACTTGCCGCTGAAGGCTCCACGGAAATTTCCGGCAGTGAGTTCGCCTCTGTTGAGTGGTATTCTGTGATGTGAATCCCCTCCGGCTCGATCTTCGGCGTTATGTCTGCGAACGGATCGCCCCGTCCGGACTCTAGTCCTGTCTAAATCCCACGCTTCCGAGCCGGTGGCCCGGCTTTTTTCTGCAAGGCACTTCCAGGCTTCGTGACGAACCCCGCGTGCGCCTGCGCGCGACCCTCCGACCTGGAAACGAAACTCGATCTTACGAAAGGACTTCTTATGAAACTCATGGTGATGGGTGCGGGCATGATGGGCTCGGCGGCGGCGTTCGACATGGCGCGCACGCCGGCCGTGGATGCGGTTACGCTGGCCGATAGCGACGTGAAGCGGGCGCGCGAGGTGGCGGCGCGGGTAAATCGCATGACGGGCGGAAGGAAAGTCCGGGCGGTTGCGATCGATGCCAGCGACGAAAAAGCGGCGGCGCGGCTGATGCGCGGTCACGACGCCGCGCTTTCGGCCGTCCCCTATTTTCTCAACCTCGGTCTGGCGAAGGCTGCGATCGAAGCGCGGTGTCACTTTGCCGATCTGGGCGGGAACAATACCGTGGTGCGGCAGGAACTGGCGCTGGCGAAGAAGGCCGAGAAGCACGGAGTCGCACTGGCGCCCGATTGCGGCCTTTCGCCGGGCATGGCGTCGATTCTGGGCGGTGAGCTCGTACGCCGGCTGGGCGGCCACGCCGATGCGCTGCGGCTTTACGTGGGTGGCTTGCCGGAGCAGCCCACGCCCCCATTTCATTATCAGCTGGTGTTCTCCGTCGAAGGGCTGATCAACGAATACGTCGAGCCGGCGCGCATTCTGCGCAAAGGCAAGCTCACCACGATTGATCCGCTGACCGAGCCGGAGGATTTCTACATGCCGGGATTTGCGCCGCTGGTTGCCTTCCACACTTCAGGCGGCACCTCGACGCTGCCGGAGACATTCGAAGGGAAGGTCGGCGAATGCTTTGAAAAAACGCTACGCTATCCCGGACACTACGACCTGCTCTGCGAGCTGAAGGAATTGGGACTGTTCTCCAGCGAAAAGATCAAAGTCGGTAAAACGGAAATCGCTCCGCGAGCGATGATAGCGAAGATTCTTGAGGGCAAGTTCGCCTCGAAGGGGCCCGATATCTGCCTCATGCGCATTGAAGCGCACGAGTCGGTGAATCGCGCAGGAGTCCGCGGGCTACTGGGCGGGCGGCTGAAAGGACGCGTGGCGTCCTTCACCATGGTGGACCACTACGACGCCAAAACCGACATGAGCGCCATGATGCGCACCACAGCTTTTCCGGCGTCGATTGTGGCGCAGATGCTGGCCTCGGGTGCAATCAGCAAGCGCGGCGCCGTGTTGCAGGAACGCGACGTGCCTGCTGACCTGTTCCTGGATGAAGTGGAGACGCGCGGAATCAAGATCGCCTACGCGGTCGAATGAGACGACGTGCTGTTCGAAAAAAAAACCGCACAGCGGGTGCTGTGCGGGTGAGAGTTGAGATGCTTTCAGAAGGATGAAGCCCTATAAAAAGAACCTCTAGGCCTTGGCGAACTTGCGGCGAATCGCGCCCGCCAGACCGATCAAGCCGGTACCCAGCAAGGTCAAACTGGCGGGTTCCGGAACTGCGCTATAACCGATAAATTCCTGCGGCATCCCCCCCCAGGACTGCGTCCCGGCGACCGGTGTGTACAGGAACAGGCCAGCGTAGGCGCTCTTGGGAGCGTTCACGGCCAGGCCCAGGTACGTCGAGTCGATCAGGCCGGCGCCAATGGTTGCGAAATAGGATTGGCTGCGAGCGTTGCTCGAGAACAATCCCCAGATGGCCCATTGCGCCAGTAGTTGCTCCTGCCGTGTCCCCAGCGCCGGATCCAGAGTATTGTTTAGCATGCTCTTGAAGATCAGGCCGGCGGCGCGATAGTCGAGTGAGGTTGTTGCTCCAAACATGCCGACGCCCGTGAGAAACGGGGTTACGGTCGCCTGCCAGGTTTCGCCCAGACGGATGTTGTTGTCGAAGCTGTCACACAGCAGCGGCGTAAGGGTAGAGCTGCCGTTGATGGAGAAGTAGTAGGGATATCCGATGTACGGTGAGCCGTTCGCACTCGCGCCTTCATGGCCTTCGTAGGTCATGGTGACCGAGTTGGCGACGGCGGTGTTGGCCAGAACCAGGGCTATCAATGCGACGAAGAAAGCGAGAAATGTACTGCGTGCACGCATCTAGTTTGCCTCCGAGCAAACAACCGATTGCTGTCTCCCTGACAGCCGGTTCGTTTCTTCTACCGGGAATCTGCTGAAGACCTCGGGGGATGGTCCAGTCCCGGGGTAGTGCCGTGGGAGCGGCAAAAGACATTTCGGCTACGGAACTGACTCCCGTAACCAAGGTCATGGTACCAACGGAACGGCGCTCGGTGGAATAGCACATCTGTGGCATTACTTTAGTCACATGCCAGGGAGGGCCTAAAGACCGACGAGTCCTCCGACTCTGCCATATTCCAACGCCCGGTTGGAGGCGGGTCGAAGGCGAAATGGGGAGCAGGATGAGGTGCGCTTCGTGAGTGACAGTCATGCACAACATATTTTGTGCAAAGGGATGCACTGTCTGCTAGCATGTTGGGCTATCGCAAGCGGCATCCCTCGGTGTTGCTTGGAGATGGCGCAATACTGCAATGGCACTGCAACTGCTTGGATTCAGGCAAGTAAGTGTCCAGAGCGCCCAAGCGCTAAAGGCAGGTAGTTTTGGTGGATTCTCCGGGAGCAGGCAACGTTGAAACGGTGATCCGGCGCCGCCGGACCCGCCGTCATCGCCGAAATCTTCTTCTTCGCCGTGCCGCATTCTTCCTCGTTCTCGCCGGTTTGACCTTTGCCCTTGCCTCAGTCGCGCTTCAGTACCTGAGTCCCTCGCTGCTGAACCGCGCGTCGAAACCGGCTGTGCCCGACCAGACGGCCGCCGAGGCGAACGCCAATTTGCTCGCCATTACGCAGCAGGAAGCCTCGCGCACGGTCGAGGATCGGCCCGTGTATCCCTATTCGGTTGTGCCCGGGGGCGTAAAAGACGCGCGCGAGCTGAAGTGGATTGCAGAGCATGATCCGGTGGTCGCTTCGCACTACGCCGGATTCGACTACGACCGTGCGCGCGTAGTGCGCCTGGTTCTGGCCCGCACCGCTTATGTCTCGTATCGCATCGGCAACCGCGTTTATTGGACCCGCCGCCGCGTTACATTGAAGAAGGGCGAGACTGTGATTACCGATGGCAAGATCACGGCGCGCACGCGCTGCGGCAATCGCGTCGAGGAAATGCCGCAACAGGCGACGTCGTCGTCCGAGCCTCCGGCGGCCAAGTTTGAAGAGCCCGTGCAGCCCGCGACCGGAACCGCCGTCGAAAATCCTCCGGTTCCGTTCCAGTCGGCATTGGCGAATCGCATGGGCGTTCCGGGTCTGGGACCTGCTCCGCTGCTGAGTTTGTATGATCCGTTCGGGAGAGGAGTCTGGATTCCGATTGAGCCTCCACCGCTGCCCGGAGTTTGCGCACCCAACAAGAAAAACGGAACCACCGTCACCACGGGCAAGAAGAAGAAGGGCGATCCTTGCGGCGGCCCTGGCGGAAAGGGCGAAGTTCCTGAACCGGGAACATGGCTGCTCGTCGCGTCTGGCTTGAGCGGGATGTACGGGATGGCCCGGCATCGCTTGGCGAAAGGCCGCCTGGTCAAAGCTTAGGGCGCAGGGTCATTACCGGTTCTAATACCAAAGTAAGCCTTACCGCCCCCACTCACTGCTACAATTTTCCTAGGTATCCGGATAATGGAGCGTCCGGATTCCTCTTTGGCCAAAGCTTTCATGCGTGGTTTCTCCCCCATTGCGGTCACTCGGCTGCTGCCGGCCGCGTTGTGTCTGCTGAGTGTTTCCATACCGTCGCTCACTCGAGCGCAAACTCCACAAGCCCGGCCCAGTGCGGTTCAGCAGATCCGCGTCCTCGACAGTAAGGGTGCAGTCGAGATTGAAGTTGAGGCCAGCGATCGCATCGTTCCGCAGACACAAGTGTTGACCGGTCCCGATCGTCTGGTGGTGGATTTTCCCAACGCGATCCCAGGCTCCAGGTTGCGCAGCCAGTCGGTGTATCAAGGAGAAGTGAAAGACGTTCGCGTGGGCCTGTTTCAGGCTAAACCTCCAATCACCCGCGTAGTACTCGATTTGAATAGCCCCCAGTCGTATCAGGTCTTTTCCGGCCGGACTGTAATCATCAAGGTCCCCGGCAACGGTGGAAGTGAGGCCGCTTCCGTCGCCGACCCATTTGTGGCTCCAGCGCGTCCCGGCGTGGTTGCCACGAATTACACGAGGGGAGCGGAACGAGTTTCCGCTCCGACGCACACGCCGGCGCAAATGTCATTGCCGGCGGCGCCCAAGCCGCTGGACGTGTGGTTCCGCGAGGGACTTTTGAAGATCAAGGCCAACAAGGCCACGCTGTCGGAGGTCCTGTTCGCGGTGCAGCAGCGCACCGGAGCGGAAATCGGCATCGTGGCCGGCGCCGAACAGGAGCAGGTCGTGGTCGATCTGGGCCCGGCACCGGCGCCGCAGGTTTTGTCCGAGCTGCTGAATGGTTCCAGATTCAATTTCCTGATTGTCAGCTCGCCCAATGATCCCGCCCATCTGGATCGCGTGATCCTGAGCCAGCGCAATGAGAGCCTGGTTATTTCTCGCGCCCCGATTCCAAATAACGTCGTCAACAACGTGCCCAGCAACACTGCCGCTGAAGACGACGAGGAAGTGATGCGCGCTGCGCCGCCTCCGCCGCCACCTCCCGCTCCCCGCCCGCAAATGCAGCCGGAATCGCGGCCAGACCTCAACACCCCGCCCAGCGAGAATCCCCCGCAATAATTGTCTAAAGAAAATCGCGCCTGGAACGAACTACGGCGGCGTGATCAACCGGACTGGCACCGGCGATGAGCCGTTGATTGAGTAGGAAGCCGTGGGATCGTTGCCGTCGCCGCAGCCTACGACATTCAGCACGGTTGCGGTCATAGTGCCGCCGCCGATGGGACCGGGCCACAGAAACACCTGCAAAAAACCGATGATCGTAACTTGTGGCTGGTTGACTCCAAACCCCCCGGGCCAAGTGTTGCCGTTAAAGATTGGCAAAGAAACAATGCTCGAACTGGCGGTGATGGGCTGGCCGACCGAAGCGTAGGGATTCGAGGGCCCGGCTTTGACGGTAAGTGGAAAGCTGGTGGTATCGATCGTGTCCCCCGACTGGGTCAGGCAATTCACCGCCGTGGCCGTATCGGCAGCGCGATCGACCGTAAAGTCGAGCTGGGCACCGTTAAAGGTGCCACAGGAGTAAGAAGTAGCAACATCGCAGCCGCCGATGGCTTCCTGGAAGTCTGATCCGTTCGCACACGCAGGAACAGCGATGGGTGCCGGACTAGTGGAGATAAGCGCAGGGATGTAGTATCCGCCTGTCGCGCCGCCCCTTTCCTGACCTATGCATGTGCCGCCGCTGCATGGGTCGGTCAATTGAAATCTCTCACCGATGATGATGTCCTGAACCGACCCAACCAGCTGGATGCCTGGAGCAAAGATCCGCGAGCTACGAGGATGAACGATTTCGCCGGCCCCTCCAGCCGGGTCCATATTCGGGATGACCCATGGCTTTACGCAGCGTGGCGATACCGGCACAATGTCGCCGCTGGCAGTGTAGTTCTCGGATTCGGACGAGTTGTACGCTTCAGCCGTGGCTGTGGCGCTGACAGTGTTCGAGGCGCTGCTCCAGATGCGCGAAAACAGGCTGGGCATGCCGCTGCGAACCACCTGCACCTGCACCTGTGGATTCACTCCAAATGGCGAGCCAAACGAGATGTTGCAATCGGTGGTCGTGCCGTTGTAGAGGAACGTCACCGTCGAGGTACCAGCCTGGGAGTTCACGCTGTTCTGGCCGGCGGCTGCCTGCGCAACCTCCCTTGCCAGCGTACACGCCACGGGCCAGGGGGCGGTCGAGCTGCCGTTAATGTCGGTATTGTTGGGATCCCCGGTGACTCCGCTAAGGGAAAGAATTCTGGCGCCGGCAAGAGCGCCGGCGTCGGCCGCGCGCTGCGCTTCCTCGCGCGCCAGATAAAGTGTGACCACGTCGATGGCCAACGCGGCCATGCCGATGATGGCTACCATCGCTACCGCGACCAGCAGCAGTGTGACACCCCGTTCCCGACGCCGTTCGCAGCGGCTCCCGGCTCCGAAGCCGGGGCGGAGCTGGCGCTCCGGGCAGGCGGCTTGGGCTGGGCGGGCTGCGCCGGGCCGACTGGCTGGAGGCCGATTTCCTCGAGGCCGATTTGATTGAAGAATGACAGGGGGTCTCATAAAGTTTCAGTTCTCATTCATCGCTACGGCGGACACTGTGATCGAAGTAGGCAGCGCGGTTGTCGATCCGATGATGCTGGCCACACGTCCGAACTGCCACTGGTACACATACTGAATGCTGACACAGGTACTGATGACTGCGAGGTTTCCACTTCCTACGGCTCCAGTGGCGCAACTCGCGCTCGGCAGACCTCCACCTAAGGACGAATAGTAATATCCCCGGTTGATGATGAAGGTCTGCACTCCAACGGTGCACGGAGGTCCCGACGCAGAAAAAGTCCACGTCAGGTTCGTGGGACCTGCGGGCGCAGTAATGCCGCAATTTGCGATGCTGTTCGCGACCAGATAGTTTTGCAAAGCCTGAAAGGCGTCGTTCACCGAAGTGGGGAGGCCGTTCGCATTGGTAGGATTGGTCAAGTCGCTGGCCGGATCGGCGGCGGCGATGCGCGCCGTGTCGCGCGCGATGTTGGTCAGTTTCTGCTTGAGGGTAAACGCGCCGCTGAAGTCGTAAATGCCCACCACAAACAGGACCAGCAGGGGCAAAGACACCGCAAACTCGACGATCTGGGCGGCACCTTCGTCGGCCCACTTCTCGCCAAACCGGCGAGAATTAGGGCATCCGGTCGCACGTTCTTGAGAGCGAAACATCATTGGGTCTCTATGCGCACACGCGCTTGCGTTTTCAGCCAGATCTTCTGCTTGTTCAGTGTGCTGAAGGGGAGGTAGAACTGGTAAGGGTAGCGAAAGCTGACGGCAACCCCGCAGACGCCCGAAACTCCTGAACCGCCCGTAGTCAGCTGGACCGGCTGCTGCACGCAGACGTTGGTCGTGTGGGCGTCGCAACTGACCGAACCGCTGCCCCCGCACTGGGTAAGAGTCGGTGCCGGCGAAGGCCATTGCGCCTGCGTGATGTCGAGCTTGGCGATCTTCATGGCGGCCTGCACCGCGTTGTAAGCGTTGGTCGAGGGGGTGTTCGCGGTGCTGCAAGTGGTGCAGTAGGGAGCGGCGCCTGCACGCGCACCTTCCTGTGCCGCGCGCGTGATCGTGCCATACATGCTGAAGGCCTGCCCGAACCAGAAGATGCCGAGAATCACCATGAAGAGCAGAGGGAAGATGGCTGCGGCTTCCATCAGTTCGTTGCCGCTGGTGTCGCGGGCCAGCCGTCGAAGTGTCGCTGCGCATTGGAACATCGTCTGCGCCATCTTATCCTCGCCACAAATGCGTCGCGCTATACAGTATCACTGTCACTCCCAGCGCCACGCCATACGGGACCTTGAGCGACTCGGGGTTATCCAGCGAAACCTGAGTGCCAGGCAGGCGGAAAGTCACCAGCGAAATCAGAATGTGGCCAATATTCTTCATCGTCTGCAGGAATCTTCCCTTGTAAATCACCAGTGCCAGCGCCATTACTCCTGCGACGAACACCGACCCCATCAGCAAATCAACCAGCGTGCCCGGCCCAACCAAGGCTCCGATGGCCCCGGCCAGCTTCCAATCACCAGCGCCCAAGGCGCGTAAAAGCACGAACGGCAGCAGCAATGCCAACCCAAGTCCCGCACCCAGTAGCGACGCCTTCAACCCTATCCAGCCGCCAAAGACCGTGTTGAGAATCGCCCCCAGCAGCAATCCGGGAACGGTCAGCCAGTTCGGAATGCGACGGCTGCGCCAATCTGTCCACGCCGCGAGGAGAGCTACCAGCAATGCGCTCGCAAGAATCGCCGGCTTCAAGCGCGCACCGTGCCGCGGCAAATGAGGCCAAGCGCTTGTACGCGCCTCACGCGGTCTTCGCACTGAGAAAGAACCATGGATTGAAAGCGAACGATATTTCGAAGGCTCGAAAATCGCCCACGGGGAGGTATGGGTTAACTCCTGCCGCCCCCGCCATGATCCGGCAAAAGCGGCCTTCTGCGCGGATTTTCACACAGCAGGGGAGGGAAGTCAACGAAACTGCGAGCGCTTCGAGTAACGGAAGAAATGCGGTCTTGGATGTTAGGTCTTGGGTGTTCAGCACCAAGGATTGAGCCTTCGATCCCAAGACCCAAGACCTGCTTTTGGCTTACCGATTAAACGCCGGCGCCGCATTGTGTTCGGCGATGATCTTTCTGGCGTTGTCGGCCAGAGCTTTTGCCTGCGGCAGAAGCTCAAGCCCCTTGACTACTTCCGGATCCGATTCGGCACGAACCTTCATGCCCTCGTCCTGTCCGAAAGCATCCACGAAAATTTCCGTCTTGATGCCCGCCCTGATCCAGTCGTTGTTGTCGAGAAGCTCGGCCTGGGTATAGGGGACGCCAGCCTCGTCGAGCGACTTGGTGAAGTCACGCAGGACTGCTTCGTCCACCTCGAAGCTCTTCGTCGCGTGATGATCCACCACGTAACGCTTGGCGAAGTTGAAAAAGGCATAGTGCTGCAGCAGCGTGTCCTGGAAGTGGTTGGTCTTAACCGGAGGAATCACCACATCGGGCGTGATCCCGCCGCCACCATAGACCGTGCGTCCGCTGTCAGTGAGCTTCACTTCGCGATTAACGTTGGTGGAGGTATCGCTGTCGCGGTTGTAATAGTAATCGTAGAGCGAAATGTTCGAGTAATCGCGCTGGATGAGCCTTCCGCTGGGCGTGTAATAGTGCGCCGTCGTCAGGGCAAGACCCGTGTTCTCCGAGAGCGGATATACGGTCTGCACCAATCCCTTGCCGAACGTGACCTCGCCCGCGATCAAGCCGCGGTCGTGGTCCTGAATGGCTCCGGAGACGATTTCCGCCGCCGAAGCCGTCAACCGGTTCACCAGCACGACGATGGGATAGTCCTTGCCCCCATTGCCATGCTGCGCCACGTACCGTTTCTCGGCGGAAGCGCGGCCATGGTGGGACACGATGAGCTGTCCCTTCTTCAGGAACTTATCTGCGACGCCAACGCCTTCGCTCAGCAGTCCGCCGGGATTGCCGCGCAGGTCGAGAATCAGTCCCTTCAGATCTCCGAATTGATCGAGCGCCTCGGAAACCTCATGCTCGGTAGTCTCGTTGAATCCATTGACGTGCAAGTAGCCGATGCCCGGCTTGATCAGGAAATGCACGTCGACGCTGTAGCGCGGAATTTCGTCGCGCACCAGCGTGAACTCCATCGGCTTCTCCACGCCGTCGCGCGCAATGCTGATGTGCACCGTCGTTCCCTTTGGACCCTTGAGCATGTCGGCGACGGCGGTGGTGTCCATGTTCTCGGTGGATTTGCCGTCCACGGCAATGATCACGTCGCCGGGATGAATGCCGGCCTTATAGGCGGGCGTTCCGACGAACGGGTAGAGCACGATGACTTTGTTGTTACGCGGCCCGACGGTCATGCCCACGCCGTAGTATTTGCCGCGCTGGTCCTCGCGCATCAGCGCGTACGATTTTGGATCGAAGAAGTTCGAGTGCGGATCAAGCGCGTGCAGCATCCCCGGGATGGCGCCGTTGTAGATGGCTTTGTCGGCGTTGACCGGCTCGGCGTAGTTCTCCTCAACGACGGAGTAGACATCGGTGAACTGCTTGAGGCTGTCCTTAACTTCGGACTCGCTGGCCATCGAAGGCTGCTGGCCCGAACGCTGGGCGAACAGAATGCCCAGAAAGCCGCAAGCGAGGAGAAAGAAAACTACCAGGTAGAGTGACCGGCGAGAACTACGTGCCATCTTGAATTTCCTTCGGTTGAGGGCTAGCTTTCACCCCAGCTACCGCGCTGAATACAGGCAGTATATCACCACGTTAGACTGCCCCGGACCGGGATTGTCACCCTAGTAACCACCCCGGAAACGCGCTACTTAATGAGATGCGCCGCCAGGGCAGGAGGTCTCCTGAAACCTTGGCGTTCCTATCTCGACCGCCGCAGACGCAACACGTGTCTAGCGTTGGCGCCTTTTCTTTTCTTCTTCGACCCGGCGGCAGTATGATGAAACCCATGAGTTTCTCCGAGACCATCTTCTTGTTCCTTTTGGCCCTGGTCATCTTCGGGCCCAAGAAGTTGCCGGAGATCGCCCGCCAGGCGGGCAAACTTCTGAACGAATTCCGGCGGGCTTCTAACGAGTTCAAATCGCAGATCGAGCAGGAGATCGCCCATCTGGAGGTGGAAAACAAGAAGCCGACCGTCCTCGCGCCCGCGACGCCTCCTCAAGGCACCACCAGCCGCAACCTGACGCTTGTGCCCGGGAGTGAACTGCCAACGCCAGCTCCGGCCACGCCGGCCGCCTCCTCGGCCCCCTTGGACGACGAGCCATTGTTTGCCACAATTGCAGCTGCTGCCGAAGCCCCGCCCACCAACGGATCCAGCTCGCCCAACGCTTCTACATCCCAGCCTGCAGCTTCCTCAACCCCGCAGGAGTCTCATGCCTGAAGTCGCGGCCGCAACCTCCAGCGGCGAGCCGGAAAAAGAGTCCATGCCCACCATGGGCTTTCTCGATCATTTGGAGGAGCTGCGCACAAGGATCGTGCGTTCTGCCATCGCGGTAGGGGTCGGCACGGCCGTGTGCTGGGGATTCCGGGAGCGCATCTACGACTTGATGCAGAAGCCTATCGTGCAGGTGCTGCACGAAAAGCATCTGCCGGAGAAGCTGGTTTATCTCAACCCGGTCGATCCCTTCAACCTTTACTTGAAGATCGCGATGCTTGCGGGCCTATTTCTGACGTCTCCGTTCGTCCTCTACCAGGTCTGGATGTTCATTTCTCCGGGCCTTTACCGGCGCGAGAAGCGGTATGTTCTGCCCTTCATGGTGTCGACGATTACCTTGTTCGCTCTGGGCGGCTACTTCGGGTATGCCGTCGCGTATCCGCGGGCGCTCGATTTCTTCGTAGTGAAGTTCAATGAACAGTTTCAGCCCATGATCACCATCAGCGAGTACACGCAGCTTTTCCTGAGCATCGTTTTGGGCATGGGGCTGATCTTCGAGATGCCGATCCTGGTGTTCTTCCTGGCGTTCATGGGCATCCTGAGTCCGGGCTTCATGCTGAAGCATTTCCGCTACGCGATTTTGCTGATCTTCATCCTCGCGGCCATCGTGACGCCGACGCCTGACGTGGTGAATATGTGTGTCTTCGCAGCGCCAATGCTCGGCCTTTATGCGCTCAGCGTAGGTGTAGCGTGGCTGGTGCATCCGAAACAACGCGAGGCGCGCAAAGAAAAGCGGGCGCAGGGATGACATCGAAATCGCTTTTGCGCATGGTGCTGGTCGCGGGTCTGCTGTCGGCCGTAGGCTGCGACCACGGCAAAGAGCAAGTTCAGGCGCAGAGCCAGGCGTCGGCACCGACTGCTGAGAGTCAAAAACCGGTGCTCAATTTCCCGCCGGATAGCGGTCCTCCGCCCACCTTCAGCGGCGATCGCGCCCTGCAGTATGTGAAGGAAATTGTGAAATTCGGCCCGCGGCCGCTGGGCAGCGCGAATCATAAAAGGGTGGAGGAGTATCTGGACTCGCGCCTCAAGGGCGACGACGTGGAAGACGACGTCTTTACCGCCGACACGAACCTGGGCAAGTTTCCCGTGCATAACATCGTGGCGAAATACCCGGGCACGAAAGACGGCATCATTGTCATCGCCAGCCATTACGATACGAATTACCCGCTGCGCAAAACCTCTTACGTCGGGGCCAATGACGGCGGCTCATCCAGCGCCCTGCTGCTCGAGCTAGCCAATCAGTTGAGGGGAAAGACGCGCGACGGTTACTCCGTCTGGCTGGTCTGGGACGACGCCGAGGAAGCGATGAAACCCGACACGGAAGTGGATTTCATGAGCGACAGTCTGTATGGCATCACGCACCTGGCGGAAAAATGGCAGGCTGACGGGACCCTGAAGAAGATCAAGGTGTTCATACTGGCCGACATGATCGGCGACGCCGAGCTCGACGTTGACCGCGACAGCAACTCGGCAGACTGGCTGCAGGATGTCGTGTTCGAAGCCGCGACTCGCACGGGCTACCAGTCCCACTTTTTCGCGCGTACGCTGGCCATGGAAGACGATCATCTGCCATTCGTCAAACGCGGCGTACCGTGCATCGACCTGATTGACTTCACCTACGGCTACAACAACGTTTTCTGGCACACGCCGCAGGACACCGTCGACAAGCTGAGTCCCAAGAGTCTCGAGATCGTGGGCACGGTGGTCCTGGAAACGATTCGCATCCTCGACAAGATGGAGCCGCTGCCGCCGAAGTGACGCCGCGCTCGGCCCGCGTTTTGCGCTTTTCTCCAATTTCGTTTCTAATGCAGCCCATATGCGCACTCGGGTGACCCTAGGTTTGTGTTTTATCTTCAGCTTCACCGCTCTTGCCGCTACTCCTCCCGCTGACATCACTGCCGAAAATCAAGTCATTCAAACCGCTCTCCAGCCGAGCGACCTGGAATCGAATCTTCGCCGCCTGACCGACGAAATTGGCGGCCGCGTTCCCGGCACCCTCGCCATGCAGCACGCCGTAGAGTGGGGCGTGCAGGCCTTCACCGCCGCCGGAGCCGACGCCGTTCATACCGAAGGATTCAGCATCCCAAATTCGTGGGCCGAAGGCGCCACGGAAATGACGGTTACGACGTCTTATGAGATCGATCCTTCGAAAGTGGGCGGCGTGTTGCTCTCGGTTTTTCCCGTTCGCGCGGTTTCGATCGCGTGGGCCCCGGCGCTGGCCGCCGTTAAGCATGTTCCGGTCGTTGACGTGGATCAGGGAACGGAAGCCGATTTCCAGAAGGCCGGCGACATCGCTGGCAAGATTGTTCTGGTTCACACCACAGTTCTCAAAACCTGGAATGACTTGTTCGGTGAATACCGGCAGGCTCCGCCGGCCATCGATCGAGCCGTAAAAGGCAAGGCGCGGGCAATGGCCTTCATGGCTACGCGCGAGCATGACATTCTTTACCGGCACACCAATTCCGGCACAGGCGAAATCGACAAGCTGCCCATGGTGATTGTGGCGCGCGAAGACGGCGAGCGCATGGCGCGCCTGCTGGCCTCCGGACACAAAGTTTGGGCTGACCTTTCGATTCCCAATCAGATCGGCGGGCCGATCCGCGCTGCCAACGTGATCGCGGAAATCCGCGGCAACGAAAAACCGGATGAGTTTGTCGTCTTGGGCGCACATCTGGACTCGTGGGAATTGGGCACAGGAGCGCTGGACAACGGCTGCAACGCCGCGCTCGTCATCGATGCGCTCCGCGCCATCAAAGCGTCCGGCGTCAGACCGCGGCGCACCATCCGCTTTATTCTCTTTTCTGGCGAGGAAGAGGGGCTGATCGGTTCACGCGCCTATGCCGTGGCACATCGTCACGAACTCGACAATGCCGCAGGCGTGGTGATCTACGACTCCGGCACGGGCAAGACGACGGGTTTTTCCGTCGGCGGACGCAAGGACATCCTGGACATTGCCAGGGACTTGATTTCGCCGCTGGCACGATTCGACGTAAAGGAAATGACTCCTGACATGGAAACCGGCACGGACCACGTCGATTTCATGTTGGAGGGCGTACCCACTTTCGTGGCCGACCAAGCGGAAGCAAACTACCTCGAGAACTACCACGCCGTCTCAGACACTTTTGACAAGGTCGATCTCGCCCAACTGAAAAAACACGTGGCGGAGGCTGCAGCGCTGAGCCTGGGCCTGGCGGATCTTCCGCAAAAGATCGGGCCGCGCCTGACCCACGATCAAATCGAACAGACCATGCGCGACAGCAACAGTGTCGACATGCTCAAGGCGGACGGCATTTGGGACGATTGGATCAGCGGCAAGCGCGGAAGACAGAAGTAGAATGATTTTCAAATCCCGATTGCAGATTGGCGATTGAACTTCGCCAAGCGAAAATCTGCAATCAAATCGGCAATTGCCTTGCCCTACGTCTGGATCCTGTTCAATCTTTTCGCGCTGGGGTTGCTGGTGCTCGACCTGCGCGTTTTTCATCGCCGTGGCCGTGTCGTTCCCTTGCACGCGTCTCTGGGCTGGAGCCTGCTGTACGTTGCGCTAGCGGCGGTGTTTGCCGTGGCGCTATTTTTCTGGCAGGGCCATCAGTCCGCGCTGGAATTTGTCACCGCCTACGTTATCGAGCTCTCGCTCAGCGCCGATAACCTGTTCGTCTTCCTTGTGATTTTCAACTATTTTGCCGTTCCCGAGGATCAACAGCATCGCGTCCTATTCTGGGGGGTGGTTGCCGCGCTCATCTTGCGCGGCATCTTCATTGGCGCCGGCGTTGGCCTCATTCACCGGTTTCACTGGCTGTTCTATCTCTTTGGCGGCCTGCTTATCTACAGTGGTGTTCGCGTCTGTGTGACGGGTGCGCACAAAGTCGATCCTGGCGCTAATCCTCTCGTGCATGCGCTTCGTCGCGTTCTGCCTGTAACCGGCGGGTTCGAGGGTGGACGCTTCTTCGTACGTAACCCTCAGGAAAATTTCCGCCTTTATGCCACGCCCCTGCTGATTGTGTTGCTTGTGATTGAGACCACCGACGTCTTGTTCGCGGTCGATTCGATCCCAGCCGTTCTCGCCATTACACTGAACGCATTCATCGTCTACAGCGCAAACGTCTTTGCCATTCTTGGCCTGCGCACGATGTACTTCGCCGTTGCCGGACTCATGAAGATCTTCCGTTTCTTTCACTACGGACTGGCGGTGATATTGGTGCTGATGGGATTGAAGATGCTTACCGTCGACTATTACACGGTCTCTACACCGCCAACATTGGGCGTCGTGGCGGGAGTGCTGGCAGTGTCTGTGATTGCGTCCATCGCTTTTCCTGCGGAAAAAAAGAACGCGGCTTGATCAGCTTCGGATCAGAACGATCGCTGGAGAAAAGAAGTTTCTTCCTTGTCACACAAACAGCACGCGGTCACTTTTCACTACCGAGTGTTTCAGGAATTTCCTGTCGTCGTGATCAGGGTAGTCCATACGATAGTGCGCACCGCGGCTCTCTTCGCGGGCCACTGCTGACCGCGCCACCGACATCGCGGTCAGATGCAGATTGAAGGCTTCGTACGTTCGTCGCGTTTTGGGGTGGGCAATCTTGGGCGCCAGTTGCTCTAGCGTTTTGATTGCGCGCTGCATTCCGGTGCGAGTTCTCACGATGCCGACATCGTTCCACATAGCGTCCTGAATCTGGCCGATGATCTCCTCGATGCCCACGTCGACCGGCCCGTTTGAATAAGCAGCCTTCGGTTGCGTTGGCGTTCGCGCCGGCTTGGCATCCTGCCGCATCGCCTTCCCGGCGCGTGCTCCATACACCAGAGCCTCCAGCAGGGCGTTGCCCGGCAGCCGGTTCGCGCCGTGCACCCCTGAGGCCGCAGCCTCGCCCGCAGCATAAAGCCCAAGGATGTTTGTCTTGCCGTCGAAGTCAGTGCGAACGCCTCCCATCGCATAATGCGCCGCCGGACGCACGGGAATCAGATCCTCGGTGATATCCAGGTTGTAGTGCATACAGGTCGCATAGACGCGGTGTAGCCGCTTCCGTACTTTCGCCGCATCGAGATGGGTCAGATCGAGATAAACGAACGGATCTTTTGCCTGGCTGACTTCCATCTCATGCATGATGGCGCGCGCCACGACGTCGCGCGGCGCCAGCTCGCCCATGGGGTGATACTTGCCGAGGAAGCGATTCAGTTCGATATTCCTCAGATATGCGCCTTCCCGCCGCAGCGCTTCCGACAGCAAAAACCGCGGCGCCTTTTTCATGTAGAGCACAGTCGGGTGAAACTGCACGAACTCCATATCACTAAGCTCCGCCCCGGCGCGAAGGGCAAGAGACACACCATCTCCCGTCGCGGTTTCCGGATTCGTGGTGTTGCGATAGATCTGCCCCATTCCACCTGTGGCCAGAAGCACGGTGGCGCATGCTACGCCTTGCGGAACTCCTTTTTCGTCGAGTAGCGAAACTCCGGCGACGCGGCCAGAATCGCAGATTAATTCTGTCGGGAAGGCATAGGACGCGAACGAGATGTGCTTCAAGGAGTGCGCCTTGGCGTAGAGCGCCCGTAGAATCTCGGTCCCGAGAAATTCGCCCTGCGCATGCAGAATGCGATTGTGCATGCGTGCGCCTTCCATGCCGAAGGTCATTCTTGTGCCGTGCCGGTCGAGCTGTGCCGCCCAGCCGATCAGTTCCTCGATCCCCTCGATGCCCTCTTCCACCAAGATCTTCACCGCGGCGGGATTCGACAGGCCATCGCCGGAGCTGAGCGTGTCCTGCAGATGCAGGCTAACTTCATCTTCATCGCCGAGCGGCGCAGGTTCGGCAGGCTGCGCGGGGAGCGAGGGAATGTCCTTTTTGGCCAGCACGAGCACGCGTCCGGCGACCGCCAGTTCAATAGCGGCGCGCAATCCGGCCACGCCGGCGCCAATGACCACGAAGTCGGTCTCGGCTGGAAGACCCTTCATCGAGGGGAAATGGTACCACTTCGGGGCTGGGAGCAGGCGTTTTCGCCCTTACGCTATCATTGGATTCGCACCTCGAGGTTCGAATGCCGCAAGTGACCATCCACGTCGCGCCACGGCCTTATCAGGCTTGGATCGAGAACGGGCTGCTTACCCGCTCCGGCTCCGTTCTGGCTGATCTGTTGCCCCAGGCCAGCCGCCTTTTTGTAGTGACGGTTCCGCCGGTTCGCAAGCGCTGGGGCGCGAAATTCTCGCACGCGCTGAAGTCGGCTGGATTCGTACCCCAGGTGATGAGCATGCCCGACGGCGAGCCTTCGAAACGGCTATCAACCGTGGAACGGCTGGCGGAGAATCTGGTCCGCCTGGGTGCCGACCGTAAAGCTGTGATCGTGGCATTCGGCGGAGGTGTCGTCGGTGACGTCGGCGGCCTGCTGGCTTCGCTCTACATGCGCGGCGTCGAACTGGTACAGATTCCGACGACTGTGCTGGCCCAGGTGGACGCTTCGATCGGCGGCAAGACGGGAGTCAATCTGGTTGCCGGTAAGAATCTGGTCGGGACGTTCTACCATCCGCGCGTTGTTTTGATCGATCCCGCAGTGCTGAAAACGCTGCCCGATCGCGAATTTCGTGCGGGCCTTTATGAAGCCCTCAAGTGCGGCGTGATCGGGAACGTGGAGCTATTTCTGCGCTTCGAGCAAAACCGCACGCGCATTCTGAAGCGCGATCCGGCCGAACTGGAGTGGCTCATCGCGCAATCGGTGAAGCTGAAAGCGGAGGTTGTGTCCGCCGATGAGCATGAGGGCGGCTTGCGCCGTGTTCTTAACCTGGGCCACACTATCGGTCACGCGCTCGAGGCGGAAACTGGCTATCGGCGCCTGCTCCACGGCGAAGCGGTGGGATGGGGCATGATTGCCGCGACCAACATTGCACTCCGCGTCGGCCGCACCGACAGTGTGACCGCCGGCCGCATCGCCGACGCCGTATTGAGCTTGGGCCGCTTGCCGGAGGTGAACGTCAGCTCGCGCAAGATTCTCGCCCGGCTGCAGAGCGACAAGAAAACTCAGAACGGAGTGGTGCACTTCATCCTGCCGCGCGAGATCGGCAAGGTCGAGGTTGCGAGCGATGTCCCGCAGAGCGTCGTGGTCGAGTCCGTCGACGAACTACGCCGCCTGTCGCGCGCGGGGCGGGTCTGGAAGAAATAGAGGTCTTGAAAAAATAGAAAGGATGAAATCATGGCTGAAACCGCACAGCAATATATCCAGCGAATCCTGGGTCATGTAGAAGGTCAAGACGCGCTGAGAGTACAACGCTCGAGCGCCGCCAGATTGCAGAAGGCGATCCGCGGCCTGACACCGAAGCAGCTGAGGTGGAGGCCGGAGGCGGGAAAGTGGTCGATCGCGGAGATCGTCCCGCATCTGGCCGATGCCGAGATCGTCGCTTCTTGGCGGCTGCGTTCTGTAATCGGAGAGAACGGCGTTACGATTCAACCTTTCGATCAGAATGTCTGGGTGTCTACGTTTCGCTACAACGACCGCGATGCACGCCAGTCGGTGGAACTGTTCCGCGTGCTGCGCGAAGCGAATCTTTCGATGCTGAAGAAGCTCCACCCTGAGGCGTGGGAGAACTACGGCATGCACCTGGAGCGCGGCAAAGAGACGGTCGCGCATCTGGCGCGCATGTTTGCCGGACATGACACAAACCACGCTTTGCAGGTCGAGCGGATCGCGGCAGAGTTGAAGAAGATGAAAAAGAAGACCAAGAAGAGAAAGTAGCGAGGCGCCTTTCTGACCATGGTGTCTGAGATCAGCAAATCAAGCGTAGTCGGCGCGGCTCCAGCAGGAACGAACGACCAACGCTCCACAGCTCAGGCCGTCGAGGCGATGTTCACCTCCATTGCGCCGCGCTACGACCTGCTGAATCATCTGCTTTCGTTCAACGTGGATCGACTATGGTGGAGGGCCGCGGCCCGTGCTTTCCAGGTGATCGTCACCGACCCCGGCGCCCGTATTCTTGACCTGTGTTGTGGCACCGGCGATATGGCGTTCGCGTTGCGCCGGCAGGCGGGGAAGGTGTCGCCGTGCATTCTAGGCGCCGATTTCTCTCACGCCATGCTGCAGCGCGCGGCGGCAAAATCCGCGGCGGCAAAAACAAAGCAGAATGGCGCTCCCGGCTGGATCGAGGCCGATGCTCTCAACCTGCCGTTTCCCGCCGGGCACTTCGACCTGGTCACGTCGGCGTTCGGATTCCGCAACCTGGCTGACTATGATGCCGGGCTGCGCGAAATTGTCCGCGTTCTGCGTCCCGGCGGAGAGTGCGGCATCCTCGACTTCGGCGAACCGCGCGGGCCAATCGGTGCGGTCTATCGGATTTATTTCAAAGAAATTCTGCCGCGCATTGGAACGCTGATTTCCGGAGTGCGCGGTCCCTACGCGTATCTTCCCGCGTCGGTCGAGCGGTTTCCTGCGCCGGACGAAATGATCCAACGAATGAAAGCGGCAGGATTCGCCGAAGCCAGATGGACGCCTTACACGTTCGGGATCGCCGGTTTGTATCGTGGGAAAAAATAATCTGCCGACTATCCGGCGTCGCGAAGCAGCTTGCTCAGCCGGGCGATGTCATCCGCCGCAACATCGCCAATCACGAAATATCGAAGTCCATTCCGAATCCAACTTTCGACATTGAACGTGAGTGCGTGATTCCTCCCCAAGGGCAAGCCTTCAGTCTCGCCCCCGCGGTCCTGAAAAATGAAAACAGAAATCTCGTGCTTGCGCAGTTGATAGATCAGCTGCGCGCCGGGCGTTTGCGCGAGATAGGTAACTCGTCCGCCGAGCAGTATGAAATCGGAGCCTTGCAACTCGGGCAGGTTGAACGTGAACGGAATTTTTCCCTGAAACCACGGCTTCACCGTGTGACGGTCGGTGGAAACCACATCCACCGGATTTGTGCTAGCCAGGGCAGCCACATGGAGATCGGCCAGTTCGCTGAAAAGCTGCCCCCGGCGAGTGCCCTCGCGTCCTGCGTACCAGTTCACCGCGAGCGAAAGAATAAGTACGAGTACCGCAGGCACAGCCACGACTTGCCACACCCAACCGCTGTGGCGGCGAGTCTTGCCAGCCACGGCGCGCATGATTTTGGCTCGCAATTTTGCGCTGGGCTCGTATCGTCTTCCTGCGGCTGAAACGGCTCGCTTGATCTGCACGCGATCAAGGGCATCTGCTGCACAATTCGAGCAACTGCGCAGGTGAGCGGCGACGGAGGTTGCCTCAGCCGACGCCAGTTCGCCATCAAGATATGCATCGAGTTTCTGCCGTTCTGATTCACACGGCATGAGGTCTCCCCTGAAGCCGCTGTTCGAGCAGCTCGCGCAGCGCCTTGCGCGCACGGAATAGACGCGACATCACAGTGCCTTGCGGAATGGACAGCGTTTGCGCAATTTCCGAGTACGACATCTCTTCGACCTCGCACAGCAGCAGAATCTCGCGAAAGTGCACCGGCAATTGCTCCAATGCTTGCTGCACCATCTCGCGCGTCGCTTGGGTGACGAGCAGGCTCTCCGGAGTGGAATGCTCCCGTGGCGCCTCGTGATCCTCCTCGTCAAACGCAACGGTCGTTTTTAGACCCGTCTGGGAACTCAGAAACGAGTTCCGCAGGATTCGGTACATCCACGCGCGGAAATTTGTGCCTGCCTGAAACGACGAGAATCCGCGCAGCGCCTTGGCATAGGTTTCCTGCACCAGGTCCTCTGCTTCGGATGCGTCCTGCGTAAGCCAGCGCGCGAAGTTGTAGAGCTGATCGAACAGAGGCAAGGCCAGATCTTCAAACGTCGCGGCAGGCACGGGTCGTTCTGGCACCTCCATAGCATAACCGCCGAAGCGCGCATTTTATTCCCCGAATAAGCAGAAATATTTGTTCGAACGGCAGGGGAATAATTTGCACCCGTACTGGTTCTCACCGGCAGCAGCGTCTACACCGCTGGAGGAACCATGAAGCAACCCGACCGCAGGTCGTTTCTCAAGATTGCCGGCACCTCACTCGGCATCGGAGTGCTGTATTCCGCCTATCCGGCGGCCCTGAGCCGCGGCGAGGCGGGAGGCTTGTTCGCCACGCTCGGACATGCCAACGGAGAGAAGGTGACGCCGTTCTCCTTCGTGCAACTCAGCGACGCCCATGTCGGCTTCAATGGGCCGCCCGATCCGCTCGGCACAAAGGCATTCGAGCGCGCGGTAGACATGATCAACGGTCTGCCCCAGAAACCCGACCTGGTGTTGTTCACCGGCGACCTGACGCACGACACGGAAGACCGAGACGTGCACGTGCAGCGCATGAAGCAGTTCCAGGAAATCTCGAAGAAGATCAACGTGCCCCTGATCAAGTGTGTCCCCGGCGAGCACGACGCCGGACTTGACGGGGGCGCGCTGTACCGTGAATTTTTCGGGGAAAGCCACTATTCCTTTGACCACCGTGGCGTGCATTTCGTGGCGCTCGACAACGTTTCGCGCGCCAAGCCGGAGGTTGGAACGGAGCAACTGGACTGGCTCAAGAAGGACCTGGCACGCTTTCCCAAGACTGCGCCCATCGTGGTTTTTACGCATCGTCCGCTGTTCGATCTGCGACCCGACTGGGAGTGGTTTACCAGTGACGGCGATGATGTGATGAACGTGCTCTCATCCTACGACAATGTGACCGTGCTTTACGGCCACATTCACCGCGACGACGAGCACGAGACCGGCAAAGTGCATCACTATGCGGCGCGGTCGCTGATCTTCGCGTTTCCCGATCCCAACGGCGCCGCTGGACCGCGAAAGCCGGTGCCCTTCGACAAAGATCATCCGTTCAAGAATCTCGGCATTCGCACGGTCAGCTTCAACGGCAAGGCACAGCCCAATGCGCAGTCGTTATCGGTTCAGGACATTGAACTGACAGCGCGGGAATTCCGCGGGATCAACGGCGTGCAGCAGATTCTGAGGGAGCCGGGAGTTTGAGGACTGGCTAACACAAACGCAATACGAGAGGAATAAAGGATTATGTCTGCATCGAAACTCGCGCGAACCTTCACTGCAACGGCTTTGTGCGCATGCGCGATGCTGGTTTACACAGGCGCCAATCGCGCTCACGCCGATGATATTCCAGTCATCGACATTACAGCTAAGCGCTTCGCCTTCAGCCCGGACAGAATCACGCTGAAAGTCGGGAAGACGGTCAAACTTCGCCTGCACAGTGAAGATGTAACCCACGGTTTCTTCCTGCGCCCTTTGAAGCTCGACGAGGAAATCCCTGCCGGCGAAACCACCGAAGTGACGGTGACGCCGCAGGCAGCCGGCACATTCACTACAATTTGCGATCACTTCTGTGGCGCGAACCACGGCAACATGAACATGACGATCGTGGTGGAGTGATGATGCAGCGATTTTTCCCCGCTGTCCTCTCCTGGATCGGGAGCGCCGCGACGATTCTGGCCGCGGCGCTGTTTTTTCTACCCGCCTGTCAGGTGCGCACGCCCGGCAGCTTCGAGACCAGGCTGGTCGAGGGCGCGAAACGCCGCCTCACCATCGGCGGCCGGTCGGACACCAATCCCCTCGCACCCACAGAAGGAAACATCCGAGCCGGCCAGCGCAACTTCACTTCCTACTGCATGGTCTGCCACGGACTCGACGGGCAGAACACGGGCGTTCCGTTCGCCGACAAGATGGCACCGCCGGTTCCGGCGCTCAACTCCTCCGACGTGCAGGCCTACAGCGACGGACAATTGCACTGGATCATCCGCAATGGCATCTCGCCCTCGGGAATGCCCGCGGCGAAAGACATCTTCCACGACGAAGAGATGTGGCAGATGGTGCTCTACATTCGGCATTTGCCGCCCAAAGGCAGCCTGGGAGAGCCACGGGTTTACGGCGGCGATTCGCCGCAGGCTGCATCGGATCCCGACAGGAAACCACGGTCCACGTACAGCAGGTGAGCGGTTAGACCGTGGCAGTTGGCCGGAAGCTGTCCCCAAACGCATCGGCGATGGTGTAGCGAATCACATCCTCATATTCCGGACCGAGGAAGTGCTGCAGCCGCCCCGTATTCATGATGTACTGCCCCGTCATGTAAGGAACGGCTTCGGGAGGAATAGCGGAAATCTTCTGCTTCCACAGGAACTTGAGGATCTGCCGCATTACCCATTTTCCCGGAACGCGAATAAGTTTGGCCTGCGCAACTTCAATGCAGCGGGCAAAGGTCATCGGGTCGCCACGCCCGGCAACATTCAAAATGGTGAGCCGTTGTGTTTCCGGCTCGCGTTGCAGGATGTGCTGGATCAGGCGCGCCATATCGTCGACGTGAATGAATTGAATCTTGTTGTCGAGGTATTGCTGCCCGCGCGGCAACATGCAGGGCAGGCGCTTGCCCTGGAGGCGCATTTTTTCTGCACGTGCGCTCTTGCCGTTGGGAGTTCCGCGGAAAGCTCCCATTAAATAGTTTTCCACGCTGGCGCCCGCAAAAATGTGCGGCCGCAGAATGTAGACACTGCAGCCGCGCAGAGCCGGCGAGCGCTGCTGCACGACCTCGTCCGATTGCCGTTTGTGCACCGCGTAGGGCAGAGTATGTGCGGCGAGCACGGACTCCTCGGTTGCCGGTTCTGGAAAGTTCGGCCCGTAAGCCGAAACACTGCTGGGAAAAATAAACTGCTTCACGCCCTCGTCAGTAGTGCGGTTGACCTCGGTGACGGCCTCCATCACGCGCGCGGTTCCCGCCACGTTGATCTGCCACATGCGCTCGACGTCGAGTACTCCCGTGCGCACCGGATCAATCACAAAGGCCAGGTGAACAACGGCGTGAGGGCGTATGTCGCGCAGAAGTTCGTACATGCTCCGGGTGGAAGACTCTTCGCCCAGATCCATGCGCTCAAACCGCAGCTGGGCGTCGGTGCGGGGCGGAGCCACGTCCACCCCGATCACCGAATAGGAGCTGAGCAGCGGCAGGAGCCGCGAACCTAGGTTTCCGGTAACGCCAGTTACAACAACAACAGGTTTTGCCATCAGTCTGGTTTTGACGCCGGGGGTTGCGCAGGAGGCGGCGTTTGCGGCTGCGCCTGCGGAGCGGTCGGGCTGGGAGCCATCCGAGGACGTGGCATCCTCTGCGGCGGTGTCATCGCTTGCGCCGGCCCAAAGTACGCCTCGTTGGTTTCCACCTTGAACGAATTGTTGATCTTTTCCATCGCGTCGCGGTTAGCCTGCGTCTGCAGCGTGTTGTGGATCTCGTCCTTCACTTGATCGAGGGGCAGCACAGTCTTGCTTTCCAGCTTGTAGATGTAGTGACCACCGGCATCGTTGATGACCTGCGAAACCTCGCCCTGCTTCAGATCGAACACCGTCGCGTGGGCCGGCGGCAGTCCGGTGCGGCGAACTTTTGGCAGGTTCACAGTTGGTGATTCAATCTTCATGCCGGCGGCGTCGAAAGCCTCCTTCTGCAGCTTCACGAAATCCTCACCCGCGGCGGCACGCTCTCGCAGAGAGTCAGCCAGCTTGCTCATCGCCTGTTCGGCTTCCTCGGCCTTCGCCCTTTCCGCTGCCTCTTTGGCCTTCTGTTGTTCTTCGCTCAACTTCTGATCTGCTTCTCTTTCTTCCTTGGTCTCGGGCGGCTCCTGCTTGGTGCGCGGCACAAACAGCCGATCCAGGTTGTATTGTTCGTAGGCTTCAGGATTTTGTTTGTAGTAACCCTCGATCTTTGTCTGGGAAACGTTCGCCGCTTCCTCCTGAATGTTGCGCGTCAGTTCATTCTTCAGGATCTGCATCTTCATGAATTTCAGCGTTTCCTGATACTGCGGCGTCTTATCGAGGCCCCGTTTCTTAGCTTCGTTGGACATCGCAATAGCAGTGGGCAGAAGGGTAGACAGCTGCTTCTTCATCTGCGGTGTGACGTTGGGCGAGAGGCTGTTGGCGAGTTTTTCAAACTCAGCCTTGGTGATCACCGTCTTGCAATCAGCTGGGGTTTTGGACGCAGGTGTTTTAGCCGCGGGCTTGGCAGCGGTTCCCTTGGCGGCTGCCGCCTTGGGCTGTGGGGCACACACTCCGTTGATAGTGATCACCGCCGCAGTGGGAGGAATCGAAGATGCGTCAGGCGCGGCCTCCGGTTTCGCCGGTATTCCCGCAAACGGATTCCGAGTCGGCGGTGCCGCCTGAGTTCTAGGCGCAGAGCCAGCTTGTGCCGGGGCAGCCGGCGCCGGAGCCTGCGCCGAGGGAGGCGTGCCCGGCGCGGCCTGTCCCCAGGCCAGCGTTCCCATAATCACACACAACAGCCAACTCTTCCGCATAAGTCCATTCCTCCAGGATTGGTCGATCAGAGATTGAAAAGTACCAAGCACAAGATCGTAGCACAATGGACGCTCAAACTGCTTCTTAAGGCGAGGGAGATAGCTCGTCGTGGGCTGGCGCTCTGCCTTCCAGTGAGATCCGGTGCCGGACTTGGCGCATTTCGGCCTCTCGGCGATAATTCCTGCATGTCGGCCCCCCCGGCCATTTCCTCGTCGGAGTTGATGCGCGCGGAAAAGCGCTCGGCGGCTGGAAACTCCGTCATGGCCGCGGTGGTGATTACCACACTGAAGATTGCAGTCGGAATCAGTACGGGCAGCCTGGGCATTCTTTCCGAAGCTGCGCATTCCGGCCTCGATCTGATTGCCGCGCTCGTCACATTTTTCTCTGTCAGAGTTTCCGACAAACCGGCGGATGCCGATCATCAATACGGTCACGGCAAGATCGAAAACTTCTCCGCCTTCGTTGAAACCGGTCTGCTCCTGTTGACGTGCGCGTGGGTCATCTACGAAGCGGTGCGCCGTCTCTTTTTTCACCACGTTGAAATCGAACCTTCAATCGCTGCATTTGCCGTGATGCTGGTTTCGATGGCGGTCGATTGGTGGCGTTCCCGGGTGCTGGGCCGCATCGCGAGCAAATACGACAGTCAGGCGCTGGAAGCCGACGCCCTGCACTTTTCCGCCGACATATGGTCTGCCGGCGTCGTCGTTCTCGGGCTGCTGCTGGTTCTTGCCGGGCGCACTTACGGCATCGAATGGCTGCGCGATTCCGATCCGATCGCCGCACTTTTCGTGGCGGGAGTCGTGATTACGGTGAGCTGGCGCCTGGCACGCCGCACCGTGGACGCTTTGCTCGACGCGGCTCCGCCCGGCGTGCGTTCGCAGATTCAGGACGCGGTTTCTCGGGTTGAGGGCGTTCTTGAGGTGGATCGCGTGCGCATTCGCCGTGCCGGCAACCGTTATTTTGCCGATCTCAGCGTCGGGCTCGCTCGCACCGTTACCTTTGAACGCTCACGGCAACTGGCCAGCGCCGTCTCTGAGGCAGTGCACCGCATCCTGCCTGATGCCGACGTCACTGTGCAATCTCTGCCCCGCGCGCAGCGGTCCGAGAATACGTTTGACCGCATCCGCGCCGTAGCCTCGTTCAGAAACCTCAATGTGCACGACATCAGCGTGCAGGATCTGGCTGGACGGCTGCACGTGGAGCAGCATATCGAGCTTGACGAACGCATGACGCTCAAACAGGCTCACGATCAGGTCACCGAGCTCGAAGCGGAAATACTCCGCGACGTCCCGGAAATCTCAGATATCCTCACGCACATCGAGAGTGAGCCGGCCACCATCGAGACGCCCGAGGAAATCGTCAGCGATGCCGAGCTTGAACAGCGGCTCAAAGCCGTGGCCAGGCAGTTTCCGGAGGTGCTCGACGTGCACGAATTCATCATCAAGCGCGTCCGCGGCCGTACATACATTTCCTGCCACTGCACGCTGCCCGACGATCTGTCGCTGGCGCGTGTTCACGACATTCAGACGGAGTTGGAAATCCGATTCAAGCAGGACTCGCTGGCGTTGTTCCGTGTCCTGATTCACCCCGAGCCCGGCAGCGATAACCGGAGGTAGACACAACCGGAGGTAGAAACGAAGATGATTTCCGCCAAAGCCATCTGGACGGACGGCGAGCGTTACCTCGGCGAGGCTACTTCCCGCCATGCCATCGTGATGGACACTGCCACCGAGAAGACTGCGAACACGCCTATGGAACTGGTGCTGATCGCGCTCTGTGGATGTACCGCCTCGGACGTCGTCGGCATTTTGCGGAAGAAGCGCGAGCCGTTTACCCATCTTGAAGTTCACGCCACCGGCGAGCGCGCCGAGGGATATCCCGCGGTCTATACGGCGATCAAGCTGGTTTATCGGGTCAGTGGTAAAGTGTCGGCGAAAGCGATGGAAGACGCCGTCCGCCTCTCCAAGGAAAAATACTGCTCGGTCTCGGCGATGCTCGAAAAGACAGCCAAGATTACTGTCGAGATCGAATACTCATAGGGGCCAAAGAATTCTAATGACCGCGCACGTTTTGATGTTCACCCAACCCGGGTGCCTCTCCTGCGAGCTGATGAGAGTGTTTCTTGAGGCCCGCGAAATTGCCTTCGAAGAACGGAACATCAGCACCGACCGCGAAGCCTACCGCACCATGATCGAAAAATATGAAAGCGAGGAGACCCCCACCCTGGTGGTCGTTTCCGGCGATGCGGAGGAAGTGATTATCGGCTTTGATCCGGTGCGGCTTGACCAGTTGCTCGCGCCGGAGCCATCATCGGATGCGGTGAGTGAATCCTGAACTCCTTCCGAGCCAGCCCAAAGAGAGCCCATCCTCTGCGCGGATACTCGTTCATCGCAGGGGCCACATTTCTCTGGGGAGTCTCGGCCGTTCTTGGCCGTGCCGTCTTCACGGGGAAACTCGAACTTGCCGGCCAAGCGCTCCATCCCATCGACCCGCTGATCCTCTCACAGACGCGAACCACGTTTTCACTTGTGATCCTGCTCGTAATTCTTATCGGGCGCAGCGGGTGGCAGCGCATCGAACTGCCCGGGCGCGATCTTGTCCAGTGTTTCGTGCTTGGGATGCTAGGCGTCGCAGCGTCAAACTATTTTTATTACGTGGCAGTGCAAAGGACGAGTGTCGCGATTGCGATTGTGGTGCAATATACGGCTCCGGTCTGGGTGCTGCTTTATGTGGTCGCGCGCAGACAACAAAAATTGACCCTCCAAAAAGTCGCCGCGGTGGCCGTTGCCATCGCCGGGATCGCCCTGACGATCGGAATCATCGGCGGGAACACTGCTCTGCGGCTGGACTCTTACGGCTTCATTGCTGCTCTGCTCGCCTCCTTCTCGTTCGCGTTCTACAACGTCGGCGGACATCGCATTCTCGCCCGCTACGACCACTGGCGCGTGCTTGTCTGGACGCTCACTGCGGCGTCGATCCTCTGGCTGGTGATAAATCCTCCGTGGAGAGTCCTGGCCGCACAATACACGCTAGTGCAGTGGGGTTTCCTTTTCGTTTTCTCCATGATTTCGGTGCTCGGTTCGTTCTCTCTTTATTTTCTCGGCCTGCAGCACCTTGAGCCGACGCGCGCCATCATCGCCAGCTGCCTCGAACCGGTGTTTTCCATTCTGCTGGCCGCCGCGTTGTTGGGCGAAGGAGTGCGCCCGATTCAGACGCTGGGGATTGTCCTGGTACTCGCGGCGATCGTGATTGTGCAGCTGCCGGGAAAAATCCCGGAGGCGCCCGAAGACTCCGTGGTGGTCGAGCCGATTGAATAAGCACGGCCGCGGCGCTGCGGGCGCTAAAGCCTAGATTCGGCCGGAATTCGTTTGGACATTCCCCCCTGCTGCCCGGCGGCGTTGTGTATACAATAGAAAAGCATGCCAGGGCTGGAAACAGACGGCAATCCGGTCAGCGCGACAAGTTCGGCACCGCCCTCGGCGACCGCAGCGGAAGCGGCTTCGACTCCCCGATTTCGCACCGGGTT
>CAYOUY010000061.1:0-1689 GCA_964407245.1 uncultured Acidobacteriaceae bacterium | reverse complement strand
CGAGGATGAGCCGGAAAATCGCGCGTGGCCGTCACGAAATCGGTGCGCGGCTCGATCTGCATGGCATGCGCCAGCACGATGCCTATGGTGCACTGCGCCGCTTTCTCATTCGCTGCCAGGCCGATGGACTCCGGCACGTTCTCATCGTTACAGGCAAGGGCGGAACGAAGGACGGCAGCGCAGCCCTCGAATTCTGGAGGCAGGAAGAGCGCGGCGTGCTTCGCAGGCTGGTTCCGCACTGGCTTGCCGAGCCAAGCTTCCGCCAGCTCGTTGTCAGCTTCACCGAGTCCGCGTTACACCACGGCGGCAGCGGAGCGCTCTACGTCGCCATCCGGAAAGCGCCGCGCTCAAGGCACGCAAAGTAACCAGGATGCCCGCAGAGCGATATGGCTACTCTGCAGCCTGCGCGGATGGCTCTTCCGGGTAGTCTTCCTCGAAACTCCCAAGCTTAACCCGACTTCCGCAACTCGCACGGTTTGGAGGGGTTAACCGATTGATTTTCCTGTGCCTGAGGTCAAAAGGTCGGCACTACAGAGCTACGTTTGGGGCGGTGTTCCTGAACTGATCTTCGGAGGCGGCTGGGCTGGCAGGGACAGCTTCAAGTGCTGGATGAGAAGCTTTTGACCAGGCTCGGGCTCGGTATAACGCGACAGGGTGAGAGTGCGGCCATCGGTGGTTGGCAGTTCGACATCGACCATCTGGATCGCAGCCATTGTCTCGATCGCCGCTCTCGGCGTGAGCCCCGGCGCCAGAGCGCGCAGCCGTTTTTTGAGGGTCACCTGCAGGCAATAAGCCATGAAGGCTACGAAGATATGGGCTTCGATGCGCTCGTCAGTCTGATGATAGATGGGGCGGATCGACAAATCGCCTTTCAGCTCTTTGAACGCCTGCTCGACCTCAACCAGCTGCGAATAGAATTCCCAGAGCCTGGAGGGATCGGCGCCGGACATATTCGAGCGCAAGAGGTAGCTTCCTTCGCGGCGGCGCGCATTGCGCAACTTCACCCGGTTCACAGTAAAGTAAAACGTCTCGCCTGTGACGGGCTGGTCTTTGGCTGGGAGGTGAATGTCGAGGATATTATAGGCGCTGCCTGCTTCTTTTTTGGCGGCGCCCAGCTTGAGCAGCAAGGCGTCGCGAGTAAGCTTCTGCTCCTGAAGCTCGCGCAAGCGTTTGATCAGTTTCTTGAGACGACGGCGGCGCATCGCCTGTTCTTTGTCCGCGCGGCCTTTGCTCCGTGCCAGCACATAGAGTTCGCCGTCCTGCTCCACGAGCTTGACCTGGACGCTGTCGCGGACGCTCTCCCAGGGCTTGCCCAGAAATGTCTTCTCCAACTGCGTCAACCGCCCGCGCGGCGTGCCCGCAAGGTAGGGCACCGGCCCTTCGGCGGCACGCATCTCCGCCAGCACATCTTCGGTGGGAATGCCGCGATCCATGACCCAGGTGCGCCTGGCCTTGCCGTACCGCTCCTCGATCTTGTTGAGAAAATCGCGAAGCGTCGTCTTATCGGAAGTGTTGCCGGGCAGCACTTCGTAGGCTAGAGGGAAACCGTCCGGTGTCACGATCAAAGCGATCACCACCTGGACGCAATCGGAACGCTTGTCCCGGCTATAGCCGAACTTGCGCTTACCTTCTTCCGGCGGCTCGCACTCGAAATAGGTGCTGGTCAGATCGTAGAGCAGAACTTCGAAA
>CAYOUY010000060.1:0-1979 GCA_964407245.1 uncultured Acidobacteriaceae bacterium | reverse complement strand
GCCCAGGTTCGTCACGAAACAGGGTAAACTCCGGTTAACGTCTTCAGAATCAGTCAGGCGGTTGCCGAGTTTACACTACATTCGAAGTTCAAATCGAGGCGCTCAGGGAGTGTAATTCCGAGTGTTCTCAGGACCTCGTTCTGTTCGGGCGAAGGGGTGGTGACGCGGCGGAGTCGAATCTCGCGACCGTCGGTCGTGGGCAGAATGATATCGGCACTCTGCACACTCGCCAGCAGACTCAGCACTCGGGCAGGCGTCAGCGCGCTTTGCTTCCGCCGCAACAGGTGTTTCAGCGTGACCCAGAGCGCGTAACCCAGAAAGGCCACCAAGATGTGCGCCTTGACTCGATGCTCAAGTTGATGGAACAAGGGACGGATGGACAATTCGCTTTTGAGCACTCGGAAGGCCGCTTCCACCTCCGTCAACTGCATATATTTCGTCCACAACTCCGCCGCCGATTCCGCCGCGAGGTTGGTCCGCAGCAGATACGCCCCTTCCCGTCGTTCCTGCCATACTCGCCGATCCGCCAGCATCTGCCACTCCACCCGCAACCCCGCCGGAGTCTCGACCACGCGCGCCTGGTATAAATCCGCGACGGAGGGGTGGCGCGCTTCGATCCGTCCCAAGCGCCGTTCGATCTTGCCGCGGTCCTTCAACTTGCCCGTCGCTACCCTTTGCGCCAACCCTTCCAGAGCCTTCTCGATCTGCGTCGAAAAACGGCTGCGGATGCCTTTCTCCTTCTCCCGCCGCGCCCTGGTCCGGCACAGCACATAGGTCTCCTCGCCACCCGGCATCGGCACCCGCTTCACCTCCACGTCCTCCCGCACCCGCTCCCAGCTCCCGCTCAGCAACTCTGCCTCGAACTGTTTCAGCTTCGAGCGCGGCGTGCCCACCAGGTATTGTCCGTTCCGACGCCGCAGCGCCGCCAAGTTCTCCTCACTCACCACGCCACGATCAAACACCCACACCCGCCGCGCCCGCCCATACTTCCGCTCCACCATGCGCATCACTGCTTCCACCGTCGTCACGTCCGCGCGGTTGCCGTGGAAGGTTTCATAGCTCAAAGGAAAACCTTCCGCATTGACGATCAGCGCAATCACCACCTGCTTGCAGTCCGGACGATGATCCCGCGAGTAGCCGCGCTGCAGCAGGGGATCCTTGGCCGCCGCGCCCTCCACATAGCTGCTCGTCAAATCGTAGAGCAGCACGTCGAACTCCGCTCCAAACAACTCCCCATAGCGCTGGCGCAAATGCCGCTCCAGTTCCGTCTTGTGCGAGATCAGCCGATCCAAACAACGATACAGCCGGCTGTCATTGACGCTGCCTGCCGGGATCTGCAGCAAATCGTCCAGCGCCGTGGTGGGATACCAGCGTTCCTCGATCGCCAACTCGCTACCCGGCGCACAGAGCCGATTCATCGCCAGCACCACTGCCACCCGCGACCAGGGCACTTCAGCCGCTTCCTGATCTAACTGCGCCCGCCAGAAATCGTCCAAGCCCAGCCGCTTCCAAAGCTCCAGCGCCAGACAACAATTCCCGAACTGACGCGGCCGCTCCAGCCGCACCTTCTTTAATAACACCCGCGCCACGTCCGGATCATTCTCGGGCGGCTCCACCTCCGAGGGAAACAACTTCAGTTGCCGGCTCTCACCTTGCTCGTTGAAAACCGCAATGCTCTTTTGCCAGCGCGCCTGCGCCGATGTGTTCAACTCGCCCAGGTAACACAGCGTCCTCTGCCGCGGCCCCTCTGGCGTGCGTACGGTCTCCACCAGCGACCAGTAGCTGTGCTCCTTCCCATCTTTCTTCGGTCGCAGTTCGCGCAGGAACATGCCTTCAACTTGCCAACATTTTTAGCCCGAATCAAGAGGGTAGGTTTACACTACATGCACTTTCCAAAACACGCTCATTGAACGCCAACGACTTCGCAGCTAAAAACCCGCGAAAAAAGTTACAATCGCATCTTCCGTGACGAAGTTCGG